>JAUNGA010000048.1 GCA_030524765.1 Bacteroidales bacterium
GAGCGAAGGTGTGGGGATAGAAACGAGCGCCACCACGGGCCTCGCGAGAGGTCCGCCAATTCCATCCACCTCCTGCCACCAAATCATTGCGAGGATTTTCATTGCCGACAATCCCACCCACAATAAAAATACATTTACTGAATGCCCGCCGGGAAAATATACAAAAAAAGCGGAGCGCCGATTGGCGCCCCGCTGATATAAGGTAAGATAAACTTATCTATTAGAGCTGCGGGCCAGCTGCTACGAGAGCCTTGCCTGCTGCGTTGTTCTCATACTTCTTGAAGTTGTTGATGAAGCGCTGAGCCAGATCCTTGGCCTTGACGTCCCATTCCTCGGGGTTGGTGTAGGTATCGCGGGGATCGAGGATCTTGGGATCTACGCCGGGGAGTTCGGTGGGAATGGTGAAGTCGAAGATAGGCAGAGTCTTGGTAGGAGCGCTCAGGATAGCACCGTCGAGGATGGCGTCGATGATACCGCGTGTATCTTTGATAGAGATACGTTTGCCGGTACCGTTCCAGCCGGTGTTGACGAGGTATGCCTTGGCACCGCTCTGTTCCATGCGCTTAACGAGCTCCTCGGCATATTTGGTCGGGTGGAGTTCGAGGAATGCCTGGCCGAAGCAAGCCGAGAAAGTCGGGGTCGGCTCGGTGATACCGCGCTCGGTACCGGCGAGTTTGGCGGTGAAGCCCGACAGGAAGTAGTACTTGGTCTGCTCGGGAGTCAGGATAGAAACGGGAGGCAGCACACCGAATGCGTCAGCTGACAGGAAGATGACGTTCTTGGCAGCGGGGCCGGCCGAGATGGGGCGAACGATTTTCTCGATGTGGTCGATAGGATAGCTTACGCGGGTATTCTCGGTCACGCTCTTGTCGGCGAAATCGATCTTGCCCTCGGCGTCAACGGTAACGTTCTCGAGGAGAGCGTCGCGACGGATAGCGTTGTAGATGTCAGGCTCGCTGTCTTTGTCGAGGTTGATGACCTTGGCATAGCAGCCGCCCTCGAAGTTGAAGACGCCCTTATCGTCCCAGCCGTGCTCGTCGTCGCCGATCAGCAGACGTTTGGGGTCGGTCGAGAGGGTGGTCTTGCCTGTGCCCGAGAGGCCGAAGAAGATGGCGGTGTTCTCGCCGTTCATATCGGTGTTGGCCGAGCAGTGCATAGAGGCGATGCCCTTCAGAGGCAGGTAATAGTTCATCATCGAGAACATACCCTTCTTCATCTCGCCGCCGTACCAGGTGTTGATGATCACCTGCTCGCGTGAGGTGATGTTGAATACTACTGCTGTCTCAGAGTTGAGTCCGAGCTCTTTGTAGTTGGTCAGTTTTGCCTTCGAAGCGTTGTAGACAATGAAGTCGGGGGTGAAGTCCTTGAGCTCTTCGGCGGTAGGACGGATAAACATGTTGGTCACGAAGTGAGCCTGCCATGCAACCTCCATGATGAAACGTACGGCCATGCGGGTGTCTTTGTTGGCGCCGCAGAAACCGTCGACAACGAAGAGTTTTTTGCCCGAAAGCTCGTCTACTGCCAAAGTCTTGCAGGCAGCCCAGGCCTTTTCGGTAGCGGGTTTGTTGTCGTTCTTGTATTCCTCGGTGGTCCACCATACGGTGTCTTTTGACTTCTCGTCGAGGACGATGAATTTGTCTTTAGGCGAACGGCCGGTGTAGACGCCGGTCATAACGTCGACTGCGCCGAGCTCGGTAACTACGCCCTTCTCGAATCCCTCGAGCGAGGGGAGGGTCTCCATCTCGAAGAGTTCGTCATAAGAGGGGTTGTAGACTACCTCGGGGGTGTCTTTGATGCCGTATTTCTCAAGATCGGCTTTAACGCCTGCGATACGGGCTTTTTTGATTTCTTCCAGATTGCTCATTGTTGAGGAAATTATAGTTTAAGTGATTTATATCTGTGTTATGTAGATGGTGTTCACGGCCTTTTTGTCGGCAGTAAAACAAATTGAAACGTCATCTTGTTAACCGGCTGCAAAGATATAACGTTTTTTGCGAAAAATAAAATAATTAAAGAAAATTTTCTTTAATGAGGCTTGCGACGCAGTGTACGGAAGGTATATGTCACTCCCGAGCGCGGATCGGTTTCAGGCGCCGACTCGGTCTCTACGGTCCAGTCGGTCTCGCTGACAGAGGGGAAGAAAGTGTCGGCGTCGGGGGTATCTGCGTCGATTGATGTCAGTTCGAGACGGTCGGCCAATGCCATGGCTGCATGGTAGACCGTACCGCCGCCGATTATGAATGCATTCTCGTCGCCGGTCATTCCGATCGCTTTCTCGAGGCTGTCGGCTACCTCGATGCCCGGAGCGGTGAATCCGGGCGTGCGTGTGATGACGATGTTGCGTCGGTCGGGCAGGGCGCCTTTGGGCAGAGACTCGAATGTGCGCCGGCCCATGATGACGGTGTGCCCGGTGGTCAGGGCCTTGAAGCGGCGCAGATCGGCTGATATGTGGAATGCAAGATCGCCGCCTCGCCCGATGGCACCGTCACGGCCCACAGCTGCGATAATCGTGAGATGTTTCATACTGATACCTCGGCTTTGATGTGGGGATGCGGGTCGTAGCCCTCAAGGGTGAAGTCTTCGTATTTGAACTCAAACAGATCTTTGACTTCCGGATTGATTATCATGCGGGGCAGCTGGCGTGGCTCGCGGGTGAGCTGCAGCCGCGCCTGGTCGAGATGATTGAGATAGAGGTGGGCGTCGCCGAGCGTATGCACGAAGTCGCCCGGCTCGAGGCCGCACACCTGTGCCATCATCATGGTCAGCAGGGCATAAGAGGCGATGTTGAACGGCACGCCAAGAAACGAGTCGGCCGAACGCTGATAGAGCTGCAGGCTCAGACGTCCGTTGGCCACATAGAATTGAAACAAGGCGTGGCATGGGGCGAGGGCCATGCGCGGCAGATCGGCTACATTCCATGCGCTGACGATGATGCGGCGCGAATCCGGATTGTTGCGTATGTCGTTTAGAGCCTGCTTTATCTGGTCGATTGTGCCCCCGTCATAGTCGGGCCACGAGCGCCATTGTGCGCCGTAGACCGGGCCGAGGTTGCCGTCGGCATCGGCCCATTCGTTCCAGATACGCACTCCGTGTTCCTGCAGATAGTGCACGTTGGTGTCGCCTTTGAGAAACCACAGCAACTCGTAGATGATAGATTTGAGATGCAGCTTTTTGGTGGTCAAAAGCGGAAAACCTTTCGAGAGGTCAAACCGCATCTGATAGCCGAATGTCGAGCGTGTGCCCGTGCCTGTACGGTCGGTCTTGTCTACGCCGTTGGTGAGTATGTGGTCGAGCAGGTCGAGATATTGTTTCATTATGCAGGATTTTGGTCGGGTGATTGCAGTGATTTGAGTATGGCCGACAGTTCTTCTTCGGTCGTGGTGAGCCGGTTGCGACACAATTGCAGCAGCTCGACGGCACGTCGGGTACGCTCGGCCAGTCGGTCGACGTCACAATTGTCGGCACGCAGCTCGGCCAATATGCTTTCGAGTTCGCTCATCGCGGCTGTGTATGTTGATTCTGACATTTGTTTTATTGGCTATATGAGAATTGTGATAGACAAAAATGCTGAGGACGGTGTTGCCGGCTGTTCTTTACAACAAATCCGGTCGGGCATGACTTGAATGCTGACCGGATTTGTGATATCAGTCGATGTCGGATTTATTCGGCGGGAGCGGTGATGGCTGTCAGCACCTGCTCTTGTTGTATTTCACCTTTTTTATTGCAGTCAATGTCGCGGATCAGGCCGACACCGGGGGCATACCATTGTGTGGTGTACTGTGCGCCACCCTCGGGCAGGCTGAGCACATAGGTGATTTTGATGCAGTCAAATTTGCCGGCCTCGGTCTCGATAGTCTCGAAACCTTTGTATAAGCCCTTTGTCATGCGGAATGACATCATCTGGCCCATCATGCTGCAACGCAGTGTCGAGTTGGCGAATTTTGTGTCGACTGCGGCATTGGGGGCGAGAGGCACGGTGAGATGGCCCGAGATCTTGGCGCCATCGAGTATCTCGGCGATCTGTGAGTCGCTGATGCTCTGGCCGGCCTGGACACCCATTTCACGGATGCTTTCGGCGAGTGAGATCTTGAAATCGTCGGGAGTCATCAGAGTGACGGTAGTGACAGTGTCGGCCGGATTGAACGAGTAGCCCATATAGCTGGTCAGCTCGCTCAGACGATTGCCGGGCACGGGGTGTTTTTCCTCGACACGGGCCGATACGGTGCCGTCTTCGGCCGTAGTGACGTCGATGATCGTGGCCTTGAAGGTCTGGTCGATTTTCTCTTTGGCGTTTGTCTCACGATATGTGAGCACAGTGCCTGGTGTGGTGCATAGATATTGAGCCGAGGCAACCGAGCAGGCGGCGACCAGGGCGACGATAAGCATGGCAAACTTTTTCATTTCTTTGGTTTTAATTGTGATTTGCCGACAAATTTACGAATTATTTTGGTAAAAGTTCGATTTCAGAGGCGTAAATTTCGGTTACGCTACGTTTTATGGCATTGCGGTCTTCCCAGTGGCGGGTACGCAGTTTGCCCTCGAGCAGAAGTCTCGAGCCTTTGCGTATGTATTTTTCGGCAAACTCGGCGTTGGCATCCCACAATACTATATTATGCCATTCGGTCAGTTCGGGTATGCGCGTACCGTCGGCCGCCGTACGTGCCGGCTCGCGTGTGGCAAGAGAGAATTCGGCCACGGGGCGGCTGCCTATATATCTGATACGGGGATCCTGACCGACGAACCCCGACAGGATCACTTTATTCATGCGACGAAGCGAGAAGACCCTGTATCACGGCATTGCTGAATCCGGCCGCCTCCATCGCGTTCAGACCGCGGATAGTCGTGCCGCCTGGTGTGGTCACACGGTCGATCTCGGCTTCGGGATGCAGCCCGTCGGCCTCGAGCATCGCGGCGGCGCCGGCCAGTGTGGCGGCGACGTATCGTGTGGCGTCGGCCGGCGCAATACCCAGCTGCACGGCTCCCTCGACAGATGCACGCACATAGCGCATGGCAAAGGCAAGACCGCACGAACACAGGGCTGTGGCGGCCCCCATAAGACTCTCGGGGATTACGGCCACGGCTCCCAGCAGCTCGATGGCGGCGGTGAGACGCGCACGCACCTCTGACGGCACTCGGTCGCCATAGGATATAAACGACATCGAGCTGCCGACGGCGATGGCCGTGTTGGGCATCAGCCGTGCGCCATAGGCATGATCGGGCAGGCACTCGCCAAGATCGGCCAGACTGAAAGCCGGCGAGAGGGTCACGACCAGAGCGCCATCGTCGAGATCGGCATGAATCTCGGCAAGCACATCGCGCACCTTGTCGGGGCGCACGGCGATGATCACGACCGAGGCGTCTTTGACTGCTACACAATTCTGCATGGTGGTGACGATGCCGGGGCATTCGGCCTGCAGGCGCTCGAGCTTGGGCGCCGAAGGATTGCTGACACGTATGTTGTAATTGTTGCGGGCGAGGCCGCGGGCGATGGCGGCGCCCATGTTGCCGGCGCCTATGATTGCTATGGTATTCATTATCTGAGGAATTTAGGAGGATGAATGTATATGCCGAACGATATGCCGACGTTCCAGCCCGCACCGGCGGCAGTCGAGTAGTTGACATATCCCGACAGGCTTGCGAAGGGGAAATGATAGGTGACATCGGCCTCGCCGTAGAATTCGGGCGCGCTCAGCCACCGGCCGTAGCGTGGCATGTCTGTGTCGCCGATTTCTTCGATGCGCCGCAGCGGCATGAACCCGTATGCGCCCACTCGGGCCGACAGATTGTCGTTGTATCGGTATATCGGCACGATGCCGGCGGCCACAAAGCTGTTGGCGCGGAATGCCGGACGGAATGCGTTGGTCGACGACGGGGTGGGGCAAAACTCGGGAGCGCCGGTGATCGAGGCCGCATAGGTCGGCAGCAGTTTGCGTGTCGACAGCATGACGTCGGTCTCGAGGCCGAGTGTGAAATGTTTGCCGGCCGTGGGATAGTTGCGGGTGCGCAGTTCGGCCTGCACCCATTTGGGATGGGTGACCTCGTCGACCGAGCCCGTTACATGGTTGCGTCCCATCACGCCCATCACGGCGCACATGTACGAGTGGCCCTGGGTGGGGAAGTTCTCGTCGTCGAGGGTCGACGATGTGTATCTTGCGAGCACCTGCCCGAGATCATAGTCTGAATGATCGCGTCCGGTCTCGTAGCTGGGCAGGCGGTTGTCGCGGAAGAATGAATTGCGCAGCGCGCCGAATCCGGCTCCGATATCGACCGATCCCAGACGCCCTGTGGCGATACTCCACGTCAGACGCCCGAAATACTCGTGGTTGATGATGAACGTCGGTGTCTTGTCGTCGTAGAACAGATGGTCGTTCTCGTAAAACTTCTCGCGGGTCACCACGGCCTGCAGGCTTAGAGCCGACGGCACGGGGGTGTGCATGTATATGCGGCCGTTAAGGGCGCCTGACATGACGCTTTGGCCGATCCAGGCGCTTATGCCCGCGTTGAGGCTGCTGAAACTCAGCGACGAGTATCCGGCAGACAGATAGATATAGCTGCCTGTCGACGAAGTGATGTAGCCGCCGAATCCTACTTTAAGCCTTCCCTTGACCGTCGCCCGCATGTCGAGTGCGAAGAGGCCTGTCGAGTCGTTGTAGGTGGCCTGGGGGTAGAGATCGCGCAGTTTGCCCGATGAGATGGCGCGGTAGTAGGCGTCGCGGGCACGGGCGATGCCGATGGTGTCAGAACCGGCTTCGGGACGGAAGAGATATTCGAGATAGTCGTTCTGACGGCGGGTCCCGCCGGTGACGCTGACCGAGTCAAAACGCAGATAGGGAGTCCGTGATTTGAACACACGTCGGCGAAGCTCGCGGGTCTCGCGTGGGGTGCGCGATGTCACACGATCTTTGATCGAGTCGATCATGGCCATCGCGTGATCGTAGCCGATCCGGTATATCTCGCGTGCCTTGGGAAAGTCGAGCAGACTGAACTGATGCAGATCGATGTGTATTTTGATGCCTTCGTCGGCCGGCAGCGAGTAGTCGTTGTTTTGTATGACCAGATTGTCGAGCTGATCCATGATAGATGTCTGTGGCCCACGGTCGGGCGTATTGACCGTGACGCCTATCATGATTGACGGAGCGAAAGTCTCGCGCATTACGTCGACGGGAAAGTTGTCGTATATGCCGCCGTCGTATAGCAGCGCTCCGTCGATCGTTATCGGTTGGAATACGATCGGGAATGACATCGAGGCGCGTATGGCGTCGCCGAGGCTGCCCGAGCCGAGCACACGTTTGCGGTGGGCGTCGACGTCAGAGGCCACGCAGCGGAACGGCACGAACAACCGGTCGAAATCTCCGCCGCACTGGGCTGTGTAGGCTGCAAATAGGTCGACGAAAGCAAAGTTCATCGGCAACGGTGAGATGAGTGATGCCGGCACGCTGTTGGCCGAATCTTTTTTTGCGATCGGCACCGTGAGCATGGCCGGCGACGGAGCCTCGCGGTTGAAGTAATAGGTCAGATTTGGGTCGATGCGTCCGGTCGACCAATAGCTGAATCCGCGCGAAAGCAACAGATCCATCATCTCGTCGGGAGTGTATCCGGCCGCGTAAAGGCCTCCGACAATGGCGCCCATTGACGTGCCGGTGATATAGTCGATAGGTATGTCGTTGTCCTCGAGAGCCTGTATGACACCTATGTGCGCGATACCTTTCGATCCGCCGCCGCTCAGCACCAGACCTACCGACTGACGGGCCTCCTGCGCCCGCATGAGCGCGGGCGCAAGGGTCATCAGTATCGACAGCAGGATGAATTTATAGGATAGTTGAAACATTCGTGGATTCGCCGGTGGCGAAAGCTTTTTGTGATTTGATATATTTAACAATTGAGGTCGCCTTTGGTTTGGTCTTCAGCCTCTGAAATATAAGAATCCTTGAAACCGATGAAGTACAGTATGCCGTCGAGGCCGATCGTCGAGATCGACTGGCGGGCCGTCTGCTTGACGCGCGGCTTGGCATGGAAAGCGATGCCCAGGCCGGCCGTGGTGAGCATAGGCAGGTCGTTGGCACCGTCACCCACGGCTATGGTCTGCTCGATGTCTATGTTTTCAAACTGGGCGATTATCTTGAGCATCTCGGCTTTGCGTCGGCCGTCGACAATGTCGCCGACATAACGGCCCGTGAGCTTGCCGTCGACTATCTCGAGATTGTTGGCATAGACATAGTCAAAACCGAATTTCTGCTTGAGGTAGTTGCCGAAGTAGGTGAATCCGCCCGAGAGGATGGCCGTCTTGAATCCCATGCGCTTGAGCACACGCATCATGCGCTCGACACCCTCGGTGATGGGCAGCGACTCGGCTATCTCGTGCATGACCGACTCGTCGAGGCCCTTGAGCAATGCGACGCGCCGGCGGAAGCTCTCGTTGAAATCGATCTCGCCGCGCATGGCCTGTTCGGTGATCGCCCGCACCTCGTCGCCTACGCCCGCACGGTCGGCAAGCTGGTCGATGCACTCGGTGCCGATCAGGGTCGAGTCCATATCGAAGCATACCAGGCGGCGTGCGCGCCGATATACATTGTCTTCCTGCAGCGATATGTCAAAATCCTCGTCGGCCGCGATTTCCATAAAGCGTGCCTGCATCTCTGAGCGCGAGCGCGGATTGCCTCGCACCGAAAATTCGATGCATGATTTTGACAGAGGCAGCTCGTCCTCGTCGAGGGGCATGCGGCCTGTGAGTCGCTGTATGCCGTCGATATTGAGCTCGTGCGATGCGATTACGTCGGTCACCAGCGCGATGTGACGCGCCGTAAGCCGGCGGCCGAGTATGGTGATTATCCAGCGGTCTTTGCCTTGTTTTGACACCCAGTCTTCGTAGGCGCTGCGGTCGATGGGCGAGAAACGCACCTTGACGTTGAGCTCATAGGCCTTGAACAGCATTTCCTTCATGATTTCGCCCGAGACGCTGGCGTTGGTGCGTATGAGGATGCCCAATGACAGATAATGATGTATGTCGGCCTGGCCGATGTCGAGAATCTGGGCGTCGTACCGCGCCAGTATCTCGGTGAGTGCCGATGTCACACCCGGGCGGTCATAACCCGAGATGTTGATCAGTATCAGTTCAATGTCTTTTTCTTGTGTCATGTCAGTCGTTTTACGGGGCAAAGTTAATATAAATTTTGTTTTTACGGCCGATAATAGTTAACTTTGCAGCATGAGCCGGATGCTTGCATATATATTTGCCATGCTGTTGTGCGTGCTTGCTGCTGGCGGGTCGGTGATGCAGTACCACCACCATGACCCCGATGGCCGCATATGCATGTGCGGCGATGTAGGGCATCACGCGAAGCATCCCGACAATCACGACCATAACCGGCCGGGGCATTGCGAGGTGCGTGCCAATCAGCCTATGCTGGCCGAGTCGGGCACACGACATGTTTCTGTGCCCGACGTGCCTCTGACGGCCGTGCTTTCACAGCTGTGTCTGTTGCCCGACGATGTGGCGACCGATGTGCCTGACGCCGTTTTCAGAACGGATGTGCCCGGATCTTATGCGCCGCCGGGCCTTCAGGGCCTGTCACGCAGGGGACCGCCTGTATATTCTCTGTGCGAGATTTAGAGATTGTCATTCGGGGCAGGTGCATTGTACACGCCCCCTGACTCTATTATTATTACAGGTATATAATTCCCGAAAATCAATGAAAAAAACATATGTTTTGCTGCTTGCCGCGGTCGCTATGGCTGTGACGGCTTGCGGTCATAAAGACAATGATGAGCTGTCTCATCACCATCACCACGCCCACGAGCATGCCGAGGAGCATGAGCATGGCGAGCACGAGGGCCATGATCACGAACATGAAGCCGAGGCGTCGGGCCGGGGCGATAACCATTCGGGCGACGAGATCGTATTGTCGCATGATACAGCCGAACGTTTCGGTGTCAAGACCGATACTGCCGCCGAGCGGCAGCTCGGCGCTGTGGTCAAGGTAGGCGGCCGCATCCTGCCCTCGGCCGAGGGCAATGCTGTGGCGTCTGCGCCCACATCGGGCATACTCGCTCTCGCCAAGGGCATCAACGTGGGCACAGAGGTGCGCCGCGGTCAGACTATCGGCACCGTGAAGGCGTCGGGTGTGACCGGCGGTGATCCCAACCGTGCCGCCCGGGTCGAACTCGACGCTGCCAAGGCTGAGCTCGACCGGGTCAAGCCTCTCTACGAGGACCATCTGGTCACCCGTGCGCAATACAATGCGGCTGTGGCCGCATACGAGCGTGCCAAGGCCGCCTATAGCGCTCCGGCTGCTTCGGGTGCGGTGGTGGCTGCCATTTCCGGAGTGATCACATCGCTTGACGCCATCAGCGGCGAGTATGTGGCGACAGGCGCTCCGGTGGCGAATATCGCCGCATCAGGCACCCTGACTCTGCAGGCCGATGTGCCTGCCCGGCTCTATGGTCAGGTGGCCGATGCCGCCGATGCCCGCATCGTGCTGCCCTATGGCGACGGCTCGGTCACTGTGAGCGAGCTGGGCGGCCGGCGTCTGAGCTCGGCCAATACGGTCGCGGCGGGTGCGTCGGGCTATGTGCCGTTGGTCTTCACACTTAATAATGACGGCAGGGTCGTGGCCGGCACGCCCGTCGAGGTGTATCTGCTCGGCAAGTCCGACCGCAAGGCTCTTGCAGTGCCTGTCGAGGCTGTGACCGAGCAGCAGGGCAACTACTATGTGTTTGTGCGTCTCGACGATGACTGTTACAGCAAGGTGCAGGTGCGCCCGGGCAGTTCAGACGGCCGGTATGTCGAGATACTGTCAGGTCTGCACGGCGGCGAAGCTGTGGTGAGCGCCGGTGTGACAGCCGTGCGTCTGGCCCAGTCGTCGGGCAACGTTCCCGAAGGTCATTCACACAGCCACTAAAACCCCGCCGTCATGCTCAACAAGATCATACACTCATCGCTGGCCAACAGGCTCAGCGTGTTGCTGCTCAGTGCCATTATCCTTGTGGCCGGAGTCATAGCCCTCGTGCATACCGAGGTAGATATATTCCCGGATCTCAACGCCCCTACGGTCACGGTGATGACCGAGTGCCCCGGCATGGCGCCCGAGGAGGTTGAGAAAGTAGTGACTTTCCCTGTCGAGACATCGCTCAACGGTGCTACCGGGGTGCGTCGTGTGCGGTCGTCGTCGACCACAGGTTTCTCGGTGGTGAATGTCGAGTTTGACTGGGGCACTGATATATACAAGGCCCGTCAGACCGTGCAGGAGCGCCTGTCGATCGTGGCCGAGGAGCTGCCTCCGAATGTCGCTACGCCTACCATGGGCCCCCAGTCGTCGATTCTCGGCGAGATGCTCATAATAGGTCTGACGGCCGACTCGACATCGTTGCTTGATCTGCGTGCCATAGCCGACCGCACGGTGCGTCCGCGTCTGCTGTCGATCGCCGGTGTGTCGCAGGTGACGGTGCAGGGAGGCGATCCGCGCGAATATCAGATACGGTTTGATCCCGACAAGATGCGTGCGCTTGATATCAGTCTTGGCGAACTGACGGCGGCCGTCGAGGGTATCAATGACAATATCGCCGGCGGTATAATTTATGATTACGGCAACGAATATATTGTCAAGGGCGAGATCAACACTCAGTCGACCGATGCTCTGTCGGCTGCTGTCGTGCGGGCCGACCAACGCGGACAGGTGACTGTCGGCGACGTGGCCGAGGTCGTGGTGGCCGGGGCGCAGCCTCGTCTGGGCACCGCATCGCTCAAGAGCATACCGGCCGTGCTTGTCACCGTGACCAAGCAGCACGGCGCCGGCACAATCGAGCTGACCGAACGCATCGAGAACGAGCTTGCCGATATGGCGCGCACTCTGCCCGGCGATATCCATATCTCTACCGATATCATGCGTCAGAGCGATTTTATCGATAATTCTATATCAAATCTGCAGGAGGCTCTGCTCGAGGGCGCTCTGTTTGTGATACTGGTGCTGTTTTTCTTCCTGATGAATCTGCGCACCACCATCATATCGGTAGTGGCCTTGCCTATGTCGATCATCATCACGGTGCTGGTGCTCAATCTGCTGGGCTATACTGTCAATACAATGAGTCTGGGCGGTATCGCCATCGCCATCGGATCGCTGGTCGACGACGCTATCGTAGATGTGGAGAATGTCTATAAACGGCTCAGGCAGAATGCCGCCTTGCCACGTGACGAGCGGCGTCGCGTCATCGACGTGGTGTTCCATGCGTCGGCCGAGGTGCGTATGCCGATTTTCAATTCGTCGCTCATAATCATTGCAAGCTTTCTGCCGCTCTTCTTCCTATCGGGAATGGAGGGCCGTCTGCTCATTCCGTTAGGCGTGTCGTTTATCGTGGCACTGATCGCATCTACGGTCGTGGCACTGACTCTGACCCCGGTGCTGTGCTATTACCTGCTCAGCCCCCGCAAGGCCGATGATGCCCGTCTGAGCCGCGAGCCACGTGTGACACGCGCTCTCAAGAGCGCCTATGGCCGCGCGCTGCAGGGAGCCTTGCGGCATACCCGTGCCATACTCGTCGCCACAGGTGCGTTGCTTGTGGTGGCTGTGGCTTTGTTCTTCACGCTGGGGCGCTCGTTCCTCCCGTCATTCAACGAGGGCTCGCTCACGGTCAATATCGCCACTCTGCCGGGCATTTCGCTCGACGAGAGCGACAAGATCGGCCGCGAGGCCGAGCGTATCATAATGACAGTGCCCGAGGTGACCAACGTGTCGCGCAAGACGGGCCGTGCCGAGCTGGCCGAGCATTCGTTCGGTCCCAACGTCAGCGAGCTTGATGTGCCTTATCGTCTCGAGGGACGCACCCGCAATGAGCTCGCACGCGAGATCCGCGAGAAACTGTCGGTGATACCGGGTGTGAATATCGAGATCGGCCAGCCTATATCGCACCGCATCGACGCCATGCTGTCGGGCACCGAGGCCCAGATTGCCGTCAAGGTGTTCGGTGACGATCTGACGCGTCTCTACACGGTAGGCAGCCGCATACGCGAGGCGATGTCTGCTGTCGACGGGGTGGTGGATGTCAATCTCGAGCAGCAGATCGAGCGTCCCGAGCTGGTGATACGTCCCCGTCGCGAGCTGTTGGCCCGCTATGGCATCACTGTAGCCGATTTCGGTGCTGCCATATCGACTGCCATGAACGGACGCCGGGTGTCGCAGGTCTACGAGGACGGACTGCCCTACGATATCACCCTTATCGCTGATCCCGCCGCACGGTCGACGCTCGAGTCGGTGAGCCGTCTGCAACTCGACTCGCCGCAGGGCAAGGTGCCCCTCGAGGCTGTGGCCCGGATTGAATCGACCGCCGGCCCCAACACCATCAACCGCGAGAACGTCAAGCGCCGCATAGTGATATCGGCCAATGTCGACGGCCGCGACCTGCGTGGCGCCGTCAACGATATACGCGATGCTATCGAAAACAAGGTCGAGCTGCCAGAGAATTATTATGTAACCTATGGCGGACAGTTCGAGAGCGAGCAACGTGCCTCGCGCACGCTTGCGCTGACCTCGATATGCGCCCTGCTGGTGATACTGATGCTGCTGTACGGCCAGTTCAAGAGCTGGACGCAGTCGTTTGTCATCCTGCTCAATATCCCTCTGGCCATGATAGGCGGTGTGCTGATACTCGTAATAACCGGCGGTGAGCTCAATATCCCGGCCATAATCGGATTCATATCACTGCTCGGCATCACCACCCGCAACGGCATGCTGCTCATCAGCCGTTACAACTCGCTGCGCGACAGCGGCGTGTCTCTCGACGACCGCATTGCCGAGGGCTCGACCGACCGTCTGTTGCCTATCATCATGACGGCCCTGACATCGGCGCTGGCCCTGATACCTCTCGCACTCAACGGCGACAAGACCGGCAACGAGATACAGTCGCCGATGGCAACGGTCATCATCGGCGGTCTGATCACATCTACGGTGCTCAATGTCTTTGTGGTGCCCGCGGTCTATCGTCTCATCAATCTAAAAAAGAAGGCAAATGAAACTGATAAACACTATTATAATAAGCGTGACGGCTTGTCTCAGCGCCGGTGCGGCCGACTATGACGCGGCCGTGCGGCAGGTGCTCGACCGGGGTTATGGACTGCACGCCGACAGTCTGCGCATGCAGGCCGATATAGCCGGTCTGCGCGCCGGCAATACGCTTGAGGGGCCCGAGGCCGAGTTCGAGTATCTGTGGCCGTCGCGCGATGGCGAGGCCCGCTGGTCGGCGTCGGTCAGCCAGAGTTTCGACTGGCCGGGGCTGTATGGCGCCCGCCGCCGTCAGGCAGAGTTCGAGGCGGCATCGGCCTCTATGGTCATGCAGTCGATCACGCTCGACAAGGCTCTGACGGTCAAGCAGTCGATAATCGATATTGTAAATGCGCGCCGGCGTCTGGCTCTGTACGAGAGTATCGGCCGTAATCTCGACAGCATAGATGCCATGGTGGCACGGGCTTATGAACTTGAGGACGCCAACATCCTCGACCGGCGCAAGATGCAGATCGCCGTGCTTGACTCGCGCCGTGAGATAGCGTCGCTGCGTGCCGATCTGATCGCTCTCACGGCTTCGCTCGAGGGGCAGGGGGCGCAGGTAGGCGATGACTGGACGACCTATCCGATGCAGACCATGACCGAGCCGTCAGACGATCCGCTCGATTATCCCGAGTACCGTGTGATGGCCACATCGCAGCTCGCCGCCGCAGAGGGCGCACGTGTGGCCCGACGCGAGGGGCTGCCGCGCTTCGCGCTGGGATATGTGCATGCCTATGAGGACGGGACGCATTTCAACGGCCTTTCGGTGTCGATCGGTCTGCCGTCATGGTCGACCGCTTCACGCCGCCGTGCCGCCGAGCTCGAGGCCGCCGCAGTCACAGCCGACGGCACGGCCCGGTTTATGACCGCCATAGCCGAGCGCCGGGCTCTCTATGAGTCGGCCCGCTTGCTGTCGGCCGATCTGTCGGCTTATCGGCAGCTTACAGGCGACGACAGCTATCTGTCGCTGCTGATGCGCGCCTATCTGGGGGGCGAGCTGACCGTGATCGACTATCTCAATGAGATAAATATATTCACGCAGGCCCGCTTGAGCTATCTCGACCTTGAGTACCGCTACAACCTTACCCTGGCACGTCTCAACCGCTCGCGCGGCATAGGGTTCTGACAAGAGCCGGCCCGGAAATAATCTGTTAATGGCAAGGTGGCCGACGACCGGCCGGGCCGACTATAATATAATTATCAAGATAATCAGCCATTTGGATTGTTGCCAAATGGCTGATTATTTTAGTAGGCGCACTCACATCAGATCAGGTGAATATTATATAGGATCTGAGTCCCTGCATAATTCTTGCAGTACAGTCTCAAATATATAATGGGGATATCGGGCTTTCAAGTCATATTGTCTTGTCCCAAAAACATCTGCAACCTTGCCGAATCAGAAATTTTCCAATATTAATGCTTACTGCGAAGATTGCGGTATTCTGATGGTGAAACACCAAAATAACGATGAAAAGTCTTTGTGAAGTGTGGAGCGTCGTTGTAGCCGACCTTATATGCAATTTCGCTGATGTTGTCGAGGGTTGTGGACAGCAGTTTAGCGGCCATTTTCATGCGATATGCCAATAGATACTTTCCGAACGACAGTCCGGAACTTTTCTTGAAGGCATTGCAGAAGGCGGTGGGGCTCATCTGAACGAGCGAAGCAACCCCGCCAAGCGATATTGCACGCTGATAGTTTTCAGTAATGTATCTGTTTACAATCTGATAGCGGAACTTTGACTGTGTTTCGGCATTCAAATCGACCTCGGGCATACCGATAAAATTGTATTGTCCGCTTTCATAGATGGAAATCAAGATTTCCAATAAGGCGACACACTGCCGTCCAATCGTTTCGGCTGTGAAACTTCTCATGCGTTCATGCACAAACCGTGCAGCATCGCCATATATAAATATCGCCTGTTTGAGCGAACAATAGAAATCGGCCATGGGTGCAAGTTCCTTAAAGGCTTTTTTCAGGTCATACAGAAATTCTTTTCGTAACTGAAAACAGCTTTCTTCAATCACGCCGTCCTCCCCGGATGTCGGAGGTGCAAATTCCCAGCAATGCGGAAATCCTGATGGCGTGAAAACGACGTCGCCGTCGTTAAAAGGCTCGCTCAGACCGTTGATTGTCCGTATGCCATTGCCCTGAAATACACAGGCAAGCTCCATCTCGGAGTGCGAATGGTAGCCTATTGTTTCGTAGCGTAGAATACTGTCGGTTTGATATGTAAACGACCAGTTCTCCGGCATTAGTATGTTTCCGGCTATGATATTCTTCATTTTACTCCGACTTGTGAATTTCAGACAAAGATACAAAATATTCCACAACCTGAGCATAGAAAAATTCAGCTAATTTTGCATCTCAATGAAGATTCATCAACAATCGTTATCATGTGCAGAATAGAACATCTCACCTTATATGTTTCCGATCTGGAAAGAGAAAAGGCTTTTTTTGAGACTTATTTCAACGGCACTGCCGGTGAGAAGTATCATAACGGAAAGACCGGATTCAGCTCATATTTCATTTCATTCGCATCGGGATGCCGCCTCGAACTAATGAATATTTCCGGCATGGAGGAGGCGAGTGGCCGTATCAGGCCTGGATATATACATATGGCCATGAGTGTCGGCTCTAAAGATGCGGTTGATTTGTTGACCGACCGACTTTCCGGTGACGGATATGAAGTAATCAGCAACCCTCGCACGACAGGTGACGGATATTATGAAAGTCAGATAGCCGACCCAGAAGGGAATATTATTGAAATAACAGTGTAATATGTCAGACAACACATTGGTTCTTACATCAAAGCCGAGATTCGAGATTCTCGACGGTTTGCGAGGTGTTGCGGCAATGATAGTAGTCGCATTTCATCTGTTTGAAACATATTCTCCCGGACCGTCGGAGCAGATCCTCAATCACGGCTATCTTGCGGTTGATTTCTTCTTCGTGCTTTCGGGATTTGTAATAGGATATGCCTATGATGACCGGTGGGGCAAAATGGCAACCTGGAACTTCTTCAAGCGAAGGCTCATACGTCTGCAACCGATGGTGATTCTCGGCACGCTCATCGGTGCGTTCTGGTTTTATTTCGGCGATGCTCCTGACTTCGCACTCGTAATGCAGACTCCGTGGTGGAAGCTGTTAATCATAGTAGTGATGGGATGTATGATGTTCCCGACACCGCCGTCGATGGACATTCGCGGCTGGCAGGAAGTCAACTCGCTCAATGGTGCCGCATGGTCGTTGATGTGGGAATATATAGCCAATGTGCTTTATGCATTGTTTTTTCGTAAATTCCCACTGAAACTATTGGCTATATTTGTGTTGTTATCGGCCTTCCTGACAATCGATGTCGCCCTTAATCTTGATAATTTCGCCTTGCTTGAAGCCCGCTCCTATGCCAAATACACCATGATAGGCGGTTTCGGACTTAGTCCTGATCAATTGTATATCGGCATTTGTCGTCTGCTATATCCGTTTTTCGGAGGCTTGCTGCTATATCGTCTAAGCAAATGGCGCATCAACCTGTCGCACGGAGGCATGACTATCTGCTCACTCGCTGTGGCTTTTACACTGATGATGCCACACATCGGAGGTGATTCGCATCCGTGGCTCAACGGTCTGTATTGTGCGGTTGTGATTCTGTTCGTGTATCCGGCAATTGTCGCCGCAGGTGCCGGGAGTACGTTGGACGGAAAACGCACAACGGCGATATGCAAGTTCCTCGGCATGATTTCATATCCGCTATACATAACACATTATCCGATGATATATGTGCAGATGAACTGGGCGGCAAGACATCCTGAAGCGCCCCTCGGCACATACATATTTGTCGCAGTCGCCATATTCATTGTCTCCATTGCGGTTGCCTATGCAAGTGTCAAAGTGTATGACATCCCCGTAAGAAAGTGGCTGGCTGACAGATTCCTTTTATAATACTCCCGCATAATCGAACCGGCTCGGAACGCAAGAAAAAACCAATA
>JAUNGA010000049.1 GCA_030524765.1 Bacteroidales bacterium
AGGGTCAGCGCTTATGGGGTACGGTATGAGATCGTGAATTGGAGTGATTGTGCCGGCGGATTATGATCGGAGAGAGCCGGACGGAGAGGATTACGGCAAGAATCCGTCGCTTTTGCGATGCAAAGATACGACAATCTTGCAAAATAACAAATTGTCGTGGCGAAAAGTTTGCAAAGTTTGTGACCATCATGCGCCGGCGGCAAAAAAATCAGGCGGCTGGTCGGGAATTCTGTCGGGCGGTCCTGAACAATTATCGCGTCGTGCCCTTATAATAATATAATGTGTAATAAAAATCATCACAATGAAAGGACGTAATCTGTTTGTCATCGGTCTGCTGGTGCTGGCAGCCGGTGTCGGGCTCGTGATAGCGCATCAGTCGATACATGCCGAGGGTGTGGTAGTCACGGGCGGTATATTGTTTATCTGTGCCGGGATACTGAGCATGGCTGTCTTTCTGGGCGAGAAACGCAGTCCCGACCGCCGTCAGGGCGCGGTGGTGTCGCTTTTCAGCTGGATATCAAGCGTGGCGGCGGTGATATTGGGCCTGAGTATGCTGATATTCAAGGCTACATTCTCGTCGCTGGTGCCTTTTATGTTCGGCGTATTCGTGGGTTTTGCCTCACTCTACCAGTTCTTTCTGCTGGGTTATGGCAGCCGTCCGGCCCGTCTGCCGGGTTGGCTGTATATCGTGCCGACGGCTTTGGCTGCGTGTGCCGTCTATCTGTTTATGCAGAGTGCCGGCGAAGGCTCTGATCCGGTGATAATGCTCGCGACGGGCATAGCTTTGGGCGTGTTCGGCCTTACATCGGTGGTAGAGGGCATGATTGTGGGCCGTCAGAATCATGTGGCCAAAGTGGCGGCCCGGAAGGCTGTCGAGTCGGCCTCGGCCGATAATGCGGGCGCCGACGATGCCGATGCGACGAAAACAGCTGTGCCCAAGCCGATGGCGCCCGATGAGCCGAGTAATGAAGACGAATAGCGCGTATTTGTGTAAAAACGGTGTCTGAATCGACCGAAAATTCAAAAAAATCGCAATAATTCAGTCGATTATTATTGTCAATTCAAAAAAAAGTACGATATTTGCACTTGCAAAACGCAAAACGCGCTATTGCGGGTGTAAACGTTTGCATATCAACGCTATCAGACTATCTACAAAATATCAACGACAATGACAAAAGCAGACATCGTTAACGAAATCTCGAAATCGACCGGCATTGAGAAAGCAGCCGTGCTCGAGACTATTGAAAAATTCATGCAGGTTGTTAAAGAATCTCTTGCCGAAGGCGAAAACGTTTACCTGCGCGGTTTCGGCAGCTTTATCGTAAAGACCCGTTCAGAGAAGACTGCCCGCAATATCTCAAAGAACACCACCATCATCATCCCCGAGCACAAGATCCCGGCATTCAAGCCCGCCAAAGTGTTCATGGAGGAGGTCAAAGGCTGATCACCTGACTGACAAAAGTCTCAGTCTCAAGATAAAAAACTATTATTAACCACCTAAAATACGCGAAAATGCCCAGCGGAAAAAAACGTAAAGGCCACAAGATGGCTACCCACAAGCGTAAAAAACGCCTGCGCAAGAACCGTCACAAGAAGAAGTAAGCCCGTGCGGCCGACTTGTTCAGGGTCGTGCGGGCCGCATCGAGCCCCCTGCAACGACATCGTGACAGTCACGCAATACAAAGGACAATAGCTGACGCGGGCTGCCTCGCACAATCGAGGCCGGCTCGCACGGCACTTGTCCTTTGTGTCGTTTTTTAAGGGTATCGCTCTGGCCTGATGCCGGAGCCGACGCCCGACTTACCTTAATTCATTCAATCACGCCGACCGTCCTCAGGTCGGCATCAAGCATCCCCGACACGCACATGAAAAGTGAACTTATCGTAGACGTGCAGCCGTCGGAGGTATCGATCGCCCTGCTCGAAGACATGCGACTGGTGTCGCTGCAGAAAGAGGCGCGAAATATCTCCTACGCCGTCGGCGATATATATCTGGCAAAGGTCAAGAAACTGATGCCCGGATTGAACGCCGCATTCGTCAACGTGGGTTATGAGAAGGATGCTTTCCTGCACTATTTAGATCTTGGTCCTCACTACGCCTCGTATCAGGCGTATCTGCAACAACTCCTTGGCGATGACCGTCGGCGCGTCCCCGCCATAGAGAAAATGAAACTTTTGCCCGACATCGACAAGCATGACACGGTGGCCGAGACCCTCAAGCAGGGCCAGGAGCTGCTCGTGCAGCTTGTCAAAGAGCCGATCTCGTCGAAGGGCCCTCGTCTGACCACTGAGATAACCTTTACGGGTCGGTTTATGGTGCTGATACCGTTCAGCGACAAAATCTCGATCTCGCAGAAAATCAAGTCGACCGAAGAGAAATTGCGTCTGCGCCAGCTCATAGAGAGTATCAAACCCAAAAATTTCGGCGTGATAGTGCGCACCTCGGCAGAGGGCAAACGCGTGGCCGAGCTGATCAACGAGCTCAAGACCCTGGTAGGCTGCTGGAACAGTACAGTCGCCAAGGCGCAGAAGGCCACCGCCCCGGCTTTGATATTCGAGGAGGAGAGCCGCATCGTGGGTATGTTGCGCGATGTGTTCAGCCCCTCGTTTGAGAGCATACATGTCAATGATGCCGAAATTTTTGAGCAGATCGACAAATATGTGAGCCTGATCGCTCCCGAGCGCAAAGACATCGTCAAGCTCTACAAACGCGACGAGCCCATTTTTGACCATTTCTCGATCACACGCCAGATAAAATCATCGTTTGGCAAGACCGTATCGTTCCGCTCGGGTGCCTATATCATCATCGAGAGCACCGAGGCGCTGCATGTGATCGACGTAAACTCGGGCAACCGCTCAAAGGCCGCCAACGACCAGGAGAGCAACGCCCTCGAGGTCAATCTGCGCGCCGCCGACGAGATCGCGCGCCAGCTGCGTCTGCGCGATATGGGCGGTATCATCGTGGTCGATTTTATCGACATGAACAAAGGCGAGCACCGCCAGCAGCTCTACGAGCACATGCGCCAGATCATGGCTAATGACCGCGCCCGGCACAATATCCTGCCGTTGAGTAAGTTCGGTCTGATGCAGATCACCCGCCAGAGAGTGCGTCCGGCTCTTGACATCACCACGGCCGAGAAATGTCCGTCGTGCTATGGCAAGGGCGAGGTGCAGCCGTCGCTGCTTTTTACCGATACTCTCTACGAGAAACTCGAGTATCTGGTCAATACGCTCGATGTGCGCGGCTTTATCATGTATGTGCATCCGTTTGTCGACGCCTACATCAAGCGCGGCTTCTTCACGAGTCTCTACGGCAAGTGGCGCCGTCAGCTGGGCCGTTGCTTCAAGGTGCTGCCCGATCAGTCGCTGGCCTATCTGCAGTACAGGGTGCTCGACTCAGAGCGCAACGAGATCGATCTCAAGGCCGAGAAAGACATGGATGCCTCGTCGGCCGACAAGGTCAACAATAAGACAAAAAAAACGCACGGAGGCTGCCGAGGAAAGCCCTGAACAATCGACCGTCGCGCAGACGGCTGATAACGGCGAGACCACACCGGCCGAAACTAAACCGAAGCGCCGCCGCAAACGCAAGAAGGCTGCCGGCGACCAGACTGAACGCCCCGATGCACAACCGGGCGAAGAAACAAAGGAAATTAACGAAACAAAAGAGACAACCGCACCCCAACCCGCAGCCAATCCCGAGCCTGCCGCTCAGGAGCCGCGGGCCGATGGTGACCCCAAACCCGCCAAGCCGCGCCGCCGCCGCAAGCCGGCCGCCGAGGCTGTGGCAAAAGATGCCGACACGGCGACGACCTTACCGGCCGCTCAGACCGAGCCCGCAGGCCTGTTGCCCGCACATGTCGACACCGACTCAAGATCTGAATCTGCGCAGGATTGATATCCCCTGCACGTAACCAACTGCGCCCCGGCCGGGAAACCTGAGCCGGGGCGCTTGTTTTTGTCGACGGAAATGCGTAATTTTGCGCGTTGATACAACTATACGAATTCTCTATGCAATCATTCTTCTCAAGAATACCGCCGGTAGTAAAGAATCTGCTCATCATCAATGTGATAATGTGGGCGGTGCCGATGTTTGTGCCCTCGCTGGGCCGCTCGCTCGAGAATCTGCTCGCGCTGCACTATTTCAGCTCGCCGGGATTCAATCCGGCGCAGCTGTTCACATACATGTTTCTGCACTCGGGATTCATGCACCTGTTTATGAACATGTTTGCTCTCGTCATGTTTGGCGCGCCGATCGAGTGGGCCATGGGTGCGAGACGGTTTCTGTTCTACTACATCACATGCGGCATCGTGGCCGCGCTGGTGCAGATGGGTGTCTTCGCGATCATGATCGACAAATATCATACGATATTCACCGACGCCGAGTTCAATGAGGTGATAAACCGTGGCTGGAGCCTGATGAAACAGGGCTACAACTTCACCGACCCGACACTGGGTACACTCAATGCGCTGGTCAACACCCCGATGGTGGGTGCGTCGGGCGCCGTCTACGGTGTGATTCTCGCGTTAGGCATGTTGTTTCCCAACCAGCCTATCTACATCATGTTTGTGCCTATCCCTATCAAGGCCAAATGGATTGTGATAGCATATGCCGTGATCGAGCTGTCGTCTGGGCTTGGCAATATGGTCGACAATGTGGCACACTTCGCACATCTCGGCGGCATGATCGCCGGCGTGGCTCTGATACTGTATTGGAAGAAGAAAGGAGTATTCAACAACCATTGGTTCTTCTGATGGGCACCGTGCGGGCCTATCTGCTCAGCGCCCGTGTCACGTGGTGGCTTATAGCCGTCAACGTGGCCGTGTGGTGTGTGATATGCGCAGGCGCCGACCCGTCGGCCACGTGGCTTGGCTGCGACCCGGCCGATGTCTTTGCCCGGCCGTGGACGCTGCTGACCTACAGCCTCACCCACTCGTATGCCGTCCATCTCGCTGTCAACTGCCTGGCCCTGGCCGTGGCCGGCTGCATCGTCGAACATATCGACGGCCCGGTGCGTGCGTTGCTGCTCTATGTGGTGTGTGCCCTGGCGGGTGCGGCGGCCTATATCGGGCTCAATATGCTTGCCGGAGTGTCTTATGGTGTGCTGACAGGCGCGTCAGCGGCCATCTTAGGCATGATGGCCTATGCGGCATGCATCGCTCCCGGGCGGCTGCGTCTGCCCCTGGCTCTGGCCGTGGCCCTGCTGCTCGTGTTCGGGCTAACGGGCGACAATCCCGGCGGGACGGCGGCACATTTCGGCGGCACAGTGGCCGGTGTGGCCGTGGCATGGATAACATCAAAGGATAAGAATTGTTAGATTGTTATGACAGGTAAACAGACAGATCAGGATATGCCGCAGGGGCTGCGCCCGGTGGCCGCGGCGCGCCGCAAACCGCAAGGCCGGCCTGCGTCGCCTGCGGTCGTCCGTCGTCGTCCGTGGTGGCGACGGCTGATGCGAGGCGTGATGTGGACTCTGACGGCCATCGCATGTGTGGCGCTCTTCGCCACATCCTATGCCGGCGAGCTTGTCCCCTCGGTCTACCGCGGTGCGTGCATCCTGGTGATGGTGTTCCCGTTCGCGCTGATTGCTGTCGGCACGGTGGCCGTGCTTGATCTGCTGGTGTGCCGCCGTGCGCTGTTGCTTGTGGCGGTGAGTGTGGCCGGCTGTATCCCGGCGATATGGGATTATATGCCCCTCAATATCATGTCGCCCAAGGCCGGACAGGGTGCGCCGACATTTACCATGCTCACCTACAATGTCTCTAATTTCACCGACCTGACAGGGCGCTACCCGGGCGATGTCAATCCCACCATATCGTATATACTGCGCACCAATGCCGATATCGTGAATCTGCAGGAAGCCAAGATTATCGGTGTCAGCTCCAGGCTGCATATCACCCCGGCGCAGATCGACTCGCTCTATCGCGCCTATCCCTATGTGGTGCTCGGATGCTATTCTCAGGCTGTCCTGTCGAAGTATCCTGTCAAATCTGTCGAAACGGGTGCGCCTGTCAAGGGCGGCAACGAGATAGCTGTATTCAGGATCAATATCGAGGGCGAGCAGGTGACACTCTTCAACGTGCATCTGCAGTCATACAAGCTGTCGAAAGATGACAAGAGCCTTTATCGCGAGATAACCGATCTCAACAAGAACGAGACCGACAAACTCGGTGAGATACGTTCGCAGCTACTGTCAAAGATACAGGCGGCCGCCGAAGGCCGCGAGAACGATGTGGCCCGGCTGGGGCGCTATATCAACCGCTATGGCGGTCCGAATGTGATTGTGGCCGGCGATTTCAACGACGTGCCCGGCAGCTATCCTTTGCACTATCTGAGCGGATTCGGGCTGCGTGAGGTGTACCCCGAGGTGGGATTCGGCCCTATGATCACGTTCAATTCCGACAGGTTCTATTTCCGTATCGACCATGTACTCTACCGGGGCGCAATCAAGCCGCTGATGATTGACCGCGGACGTCTGCGCAGCTCAGACCATTATCCTCTGCTGGTAAGATTTGAGCTTACATCGGCTGATTGAAGTCAAGTTGAACGAGCGATTCAGAAGGTCGCGGATAAAGGCCGCTGTTAAGGTCAACACATCTGTGCCGGAATTCTGTCGGCAATGGGGCGAGATGTTTCAATAACTTATTATAAGCGATGATGCCAAAATAACGTTGAGAAATTTAAAAAACGTGAGAGTACGACCACTTAATACTTGATTTTCATTGAACACACGTTAACACAGTGTTAGATCCGTAAAAAACGAGGGGTGTGTCAAATTTGACACACCCCTCGTCGGTGTATATAGGGTTGAGACTAATTACTCGGCGGGAGCGAGGATAACGGTCTGACGGCTGTTGAGGTCGAGAATGCTCTTCCAGAACTTCATCAGGTCGGCGGTCGTGATGGCGTTGACAACCTCGGCCTCGTTGAGGAAGGTCTGCACTCCGTTGGCGTCTACGGCGCTCATGGCACCGGCCCAGGCGCTGTTCTCCTCAAGATTTTCGGTTGCCTCCTTTACCATGAATTCCTTGACGGGATTGAGCTCTTCGTCGGTGATGTCATTGGCCATGGCGGCAATGATCTCGTCGATGGCGGCGAATACCTGGTCCTGCATCTCGGGCTTCATCGGGAAGGGGATCTGAACGACGAAGTTGTTGCGGTCGAAGCGGTCGAGCTGGCCGACAGCGCCGATCGAGTAGGTGGCGCCCATCTCTTCGCGAACCTTGTTGAGCAGACGTTTGCTCATCACCTGTGCGATCATAGAGGCCATCGCGCGGTTTTCGGCGGTGAAGGGGATCTCGCCGTCGATGTTGTAGCATACCCAGGTCTGGGGTGTCTGCATGGCCATCGACTCTTTGACGGTCTTGGGTCCGACAGTGATCTCGAATGCGGGGTTGTAGGCGTATTCAACCGATTTGCCGTTGACGGGCAGGGTGGCGATATACTGCTCTACGAGAGGCTTGAAAGTGGCCATGTCGATGTTGCCGACAAAGTAGAATGTGTAGTCGGCAGGATTGGCAAGCATGCTCTTGACGATGTCGAGAGTGGCCTGACGGTCGGCCTTGCCGATAGCGTCGATCGAAATCATCTGCTTGGCGGGAGCGTTGAAGAGGGTGCTCATGACGAGCTTGGCGAACTGGAAGTCGGGTGTCGACTCCTGATTGCCGAGAGCGGCTGACATCATATTGCAGGCGGCGGCAAACTCGTCTTCGGTGATGTTGAACTCGGTGAAGTTGGCATAAACGAGCTCCATGAGTGTAGGCAGGTCCTGTATGGTGGTGGTGCCCTGCATCATGCGGTCGTAGGTGTCAAACTGCAGGTCGACGCTCACCTGTTTGCCCTGGAGATATTTCTTGAGGTCGCTGTTGGTGTAGTCGCCCAGACCGTGGTTGTTCATCGAGTAGGGGAGGAAGAGCACCGATGCGGCGACGTCGTCGGATGTGGTTGACAGACCGCCCTTGGCGCGTGCCATCATCACGATCTCGTTGTCTTTGAACTGTGTGGGCTTCACTACGACCTTGATGCCGTTGCCGAGGGTGAGCTCGGTGGCGTCCCAGGTGTCGAGATGACGCTCAGACACGATCTTGCCGGGAGCCGGGAGTGCGGGAATGAGGGGCTCGGTCTTGACCTCGTCGCGGTAGGGCTCGAGTTCTTCCTCGTCGACAGCCTCGATGGCTGTGGTGATCATCTCGTCGGTGGGGATGACATAGCCCTCGGCGTCGGGCATCATGACAATGATCACGCGGTTGTCTTCGGTGACAATCTCGGGCAGCATCTGGTTGATGGCCTGCAGGGGAATGTTGTAGCTGAGCACGTCGATGATCTGTTTTTCGAAGTCGATGCCGGGTATAGGCTCGTTGTCGACAAACGCACGCACATATTCACGCGAGTAGTTTTCGGTGGGGGTGTTGTTGCGCGAATCGTACAGCTGCTGGTAGCGTGAACGCAGCTCGGCGGTGGCGCGCTCATACTCGCCCTCGGTGAATCCGCCCTGCACGGCACGCTGGATCTCGCGGTAGACGGCCTGGATGGCGGGTGTGATATCCTGGCCCTTGCCGATCACCTGTGCGCCGAGAGCGGCCTTGGTCTTTGACAGGAAGAAATCAGAGATGTCGATCTCGGCCTGGGCGAAGGGTGAGTCGGGCTTGTTGGCTATGTCGCTCAGACGGGCGTTGAGCATGGCCGAGATCATGTCGGTCATGTATTTGACGGCATAGTACATCTGAGTGTTGCGGTTCTCGCGTGTGACGGGATGGTCAAACTTGAAGAGGATGAATGACATCGGAGCCGACTGCTCAACGTCTTTGCCCACTGCCACTATGGTGCCGGGGGTGTCCTCGACCTCTACGTAGTAGCGCTCTTTGGCGTTCTCGGGCATTTTGATCGGTGTGAAGATCTCCTTGATCTTGGCCTCGATGTAGTCGGGGTCGATGTCACCTACCACGATGATGCCCTGCTGGTCGGGGCGATACCATGTGTGGTAGTAGTCGATGATGGCCTGCGGGGGGAAGTTGTCGACGACCTCCATAGTGCCTATCGGCAGACGCATGCCATACTTGTTGCCGGGATATACCTCGGGCAGCAGCTGCTCGAGGATGCGCATGGTGCCGACGTTTGAGCGGCGCCATTCCTCGTGGATCACACCGCGCTCGGCGTCGATCTCGGCGGGATCGAGTGTAAGGGCGCTGGCCCAGTCGTGGAGGATCAGCAGACAAGAGTCCTGCACGCTCTTGCGTGCTACGGGCACTGCCGAGATATTGTAGACGGTCTCGTCGACCGAGGTGTAGGCGTTGAGATTGAGACCGAATTTCACGCCGACCGACTCAAGCCAGTTGATGATGCCCTTGCCGGGGAAATTCTCGGTGCCGTTGAAGCACATGTGCTCGAGGAAGTGTGCCAGACCGCGCTGGTTGTCCTCCTCAAGAATAGAGCCGACTTTCTGAGCGATGTAGAAATCGGCCTGGCCTTTGGGCGTCTCGTTGTGACGTATATAATATGTGAGGCCGTTGGGCAGGGTGCCCACACGCACAGCCGAGTCGACAGGCAGCTGCGGCATCTCGCCGGGAGCCTGGGCGGAAACCTGACCGGCAGCCATAAAGATAGCCGCCATCAGCATAAGTCCGCTTTTAATCAGTTTTTTCATAAAACGATTGGTTGGATTGATATTTGATTTATAATTTGTCTCAAAATTGATTTCTTACAGCATTAGACGCCAAAGTTATTAAAAAATGACACCCTGCAACACTTAAAATATGTTAACGTAGTGTGACGTCTCATGTTTTACGGGCCAAATTGCTAATTTTGCGGAATATTCCGGATAAAACTTCATCACACAAATAATTATACTAAATGAAACGTTTCTACACCTTAATTACATTGATGGCGGTCGTTGCTCTGGCAGGATTTACCCTGTCGGCCGAGACCTGGTCATATGACTGGCCGATCACCTATAGTAACGACAAACCCGATTATGCCAACGGGTACTACAACTTCGGCGCGTCGTATGATGCCGACATCACGTCGATGCAACGCAACCTCGGCGGCAAGGCCTGGACTCTCAATTTTGACAAAGGCACCAAGCTCACATATATCGCGACAGGGCAGGCCGTGGGCTCGCCGGGCGCATATACGAGCTATTTCTCGCTGGTGTCAGATGCTTTTGCCGGCAAGATCAAGTCGGTGTCGGTGAGCGTGCGCACCAAAATCGAGGACGCGATGCTGACCGTCAGCGTCAACGGCGAGGCCTATCAGTGCGGCGGCAAACAGTCGATGTGCTATACCACATCTGAGAGCGAGCCGCTCACCTTTACCTTTGTGCCCGGATCAGCCGACGCACAGGAGGGTACGATTGAGCTTTATTTCACCATCCCGGGCGCCAAGGGCAATGCCTATGTAAAGGGTATCGCCATCGAGTATGAGGCGTCGGGGGCCACTGTCGCCGAGCCGGTGATCACACCTGCGGCCGGCAGCTATGACGAGCCTTTTGATGTGACAATATCAGCCGCCGACGGCGCCGAGATCTTCTATACGACCGACGGCTCGAATCCGCGCGGCGACGGACTGAAATACACCGCACCCTTTACTGTGGCCGAGAGCTGCACGGTAAAGGCTGTGGCCAAGGCCGGCGAGGCATACAGCGCCGTGGTCGAGATCAAGTATATATTACGTGCCGACCCCGAACTCAGCTTTGACAAGGAATCATTTACGATCGAGCTGCTTGAAGAGGATTTCGCCCTGGTGAGGAATCCCCATAATGTCAATCCCATCAAATTCAAAAGCTCGGATGCCTCGGTCGCATATGCCGACAATCATGGCATGATCTATACCTACAAACCGGGCAAATGTGTCGTGTCGGCTATTTTTGACGGTGATGACAATTACATGCCTCAGACAATCAGCGTGCCTGTCGAGGTAATCGCCAAGGAGCCCCTGGCCCCGCTGACCGTCACTCCCGGATCGGGCGACTATAAGGATGTCATAGAGGTCAAAGCGTCGTGCACCGACGAGCGTGCCGTGACCATATGGTATCATATAGGCGACAAGCCCGCCGAACTCGATGACCTGGGTATCCTCGACGAGTTTGAGATATGGCCGTCGACGTCAATGACGCTCACGGTCGACCACAGCTGTGTGATAACCTTCCAGGCCATGGGCGAGAACGTGTGGAGCGAGCCTGTCACCGTATCGTATAACATAGAATTGCCCCTTAAGGCCGCATTTGAGGCCGGCCGCAGCTACAAAGCCGTATATCACAACGGTTTTGACTCGGCAGACGAAGCCGGAGAGTGGGACTTCTCGAACGGCTCGAGCTGGCAGCTGACCGCCGACGCCGGCGGTTATCGTGACGTGCCCGCTTTCTCGGCCATCAACAGCGCGAGCGTCTATTCGCTGATGCACGGGTATGACGATACAGGCGAGACTGTCGTGGCCTCATCGCCCGTGATAGAGGTTCCGGAGGACGGTCTGGTGCAGTTCTATGCGTTGTTTAATCCGGTGTGGATCTACCACGGCAATCTGATGCTCTACATATGCGAGGATACCGAGGATGCGCAGCCCTTCAAGATATGGGATGCGTTCCTGACCTCGCAGGAGGCAGCGACCGACGATGTGAAGTGGACCCAGTATTCGGTGGCTCTTGACAACTATGCGGGTAAACATGTCTATTTCGCATTTGCCTATGAGCTCAACTATGGCGACGATGTGCTGATCGACGATTTTGAGGTGCTGACCCCCGACGGCGACGGCTCGACCGTGAGTGTGGCCGCGGGCACTCCGCTGACCTTTACCGACATGTCGACCGGCGCGCCCGACAGCTGGCTGTGGTCGTTCCCCGGCGCTGTGACAGAGACTTCTGACCAACAGAATCCCACCGTAGTATATACTGCGGCAGGCACGTATGATGTTACCCTTACCGTGAGCAAGGGCGCCGAGAGCGACACCTATACGCGCAAGGCCTATGTCGACGTGTATGCCGTGGCCCCGACAGCCGCCATCGACATCCCCGGCGGTGTGTACTGCTCGCCCGAGGCATCAATAGTCGTGCCCATGAATACCGAACTGACATTTGCCGACGCGTCAGACGGCTGCCCCACGTCGTGGAGCTGGACGCTGCCCGGCACCGATGTCAAGACATCGACCGATGAGCAGGTGACTGTGAAATATGTCGAGGAAGGCATGTTTGACATCGATCTCGAGGTGGGCAACGACGCCGGCAAATCGGCCACATATATATCAGGCGTGAAGGCCGGCGGCGAATCGCTCGCATGGAATATAGCGGTGTCGGAGAACGATAAGCTGATATGCATGGAAATGGGCTGGTATGGCAACTACGGCGGTACAAACTGGCTCGACATGGACGCGTTTGCCGAGGCTTTCGAGGCACCGGCGGTGCCCGTCGAGATCAGCAGCGTCAATATATACTTTGCACGCACAGAGGCTATCTCGACCGATGCGGTGATCACCGTAGGCATAGCCGAGGCTGACGCGGACGGCATGCCCGGCAATGTGCTCGCCACATCGTCGCTGCCCGTATCGCAGCTGGTCGACGCCTCGGAGACATACAACGACCCGACCACATTCGAACTCGACAAGACTGTCGAGGTAAGCGACCGTTTCTTTGTGACTGTGAGCGGATTCCCCAATGAGTCGACAAGCGAGGGCGAGGATAACGTGGCCATGTACGTGCGATATCGCGGTGGAAACAATCTCAATACCGCCTACCATCTGCTCAAAGAGATGGATAGCGACTATCAGCCGACCGGCGAGGTGAAATGGTATGCCCAGACCGATGATCCGTGCTCGTTTGCCATCGCACCGAAGATCAGATTCATCGATGGCGCCGACCTGATCGAGTCAGTCGGAACCGACACGCCAGATGCTCCGGCAGAATATTTCAATCTGCAGGGCGTGCGCGTCGACAGCCGCAATCTCGCGCCGGGCATCTATATAGTGCGCCGCGGCAATGAGACCTCAAAACAGTATGTGCGCTGATTGCGACACAGCTGATTGATAATACCGTCCTGCAACCTCCCACAGCCGTTGCAGGACGGATTTTTTTATGCCGGGCTTGACGTATTTTAAGAAATTATGATTAACTTTGCGAAAATTTTTTGTTTTAACTGATGAAACAAGTAACGTACGAAGGCCTGACCTTTGAGCCTTACATCTTGCGAGATACCATTGACGCCCGTGTGAAAGAGCTGGGCGAAGAGATAGTGCGCGATTGCGCCGGCAAAAAGCCTCTGTTTGTGTGTGTGCTCAACGGGGCTTTTCCTTTTGCATCAGACCTTTTCAGGGCGTGCGAGGGAATAGATGCCGAGATCGCATTCATACGTCTGCAGAGCTACGAGGGCACAGGCTCGACCGGCGTGGTCAAGGAGGTGCTCGGGCTGACCGCCGATATCACGGGCCGCACGGTGATAGTGGTCGAGGATATCGTCGATACCGGCAACACCATACATCGCCTGGTCAATGATCTGAAAGCCAAGAATCCTGCCGAGATCAAGGTGGCCACCCTGCTCTTCAAACCCGATGCACTGGTGCGTCCGGTCAAGCCCGACTATGTAGGTTTCAACATCCCCACTAAATTTATTATCGGTTTCGGTCTCGATCTCAACGGTCTGGCCCGCAACCTCAACGATATTTATATCCTCAAGGAAAACTGATCGGCCCGGCGTCGGACAGATTTCCCCCACATTTTTTGATTGGAAACAGGGCTGTCCCGGTCCGGCCGGGATAGTCTCAGGGTATGGGGCGTCGCCCCGGCCCTACATTTTTTGCAAAAGGTACAAGTAGAAAAGATGCTTAATATTGTCATTTTCGGAGCCCCCGGCAGCGGCAAGGGCACACAAAGCGACCGACTGATCGAAGAGTACGGTCTGCATCATATCTCGACGGGCGAGGTGCTGCGCGATCATATCGCCCGCGGCACTGAACTCGGACGCATTGCCGACAGTTATATATCAAAGGGACAGCTGATCCCCGACGATCTGATGATAAAAGTGCTCGAGCATGTGCTCGACAGCGAGCCCGAGCTCACCTCGAAAGGCGTGATCTTTGACGGCTTTCCCCGTACAATCGAGCAGGCCAAGGCGCTCAAAGAGATGCTTGCACGTCGCGGCTCGCGAGTGCATGCGGTGGTCGGTCTTGAGGTAGATGAGGACGAACTTGTGCGCCGTATGCTCGACCGCGGCCGGCAGACGGGACGCGCCGACGACAATCTCGACACGATCAAAAACCGCCTCAAAGTCTATCACAGCCAGACACAGCCGCTGCGCGACTACTATATAAGCGAGGGCAAGTACCATCAGATCGACGGCAACAGTGACGTAGCCTCTATATTTGACAGAATCCGCACTTCGCTGCACGAGCGTGTGCCCGAGCTGCAAAGCGAGGCCGACAAGCGCTGAACGGCCCGACCGGAGTCTGCCGCCCCATAGGATAAAACCATAAAAACTGATGAATCTATCTGAAAACCCTACCCGTGGCGACGGGCTCAATGACATCTACCGTCAATCATTTGTCGATAACGGCCCTCTGCCGGCTATCACCGATTTTACTACCGGCCGAACGCTGACCTACAGCGATATGGCGCGGCGCATTGCGCGCCTGCACCTGTTTTTTGAGGCCGCAGGTCTGCGACCGGGCGACAAGATCGCTCTGTTGGGCAAGAATACGCCCACGTGGATATGCGTCTTTATGGCGTCGGTGACATATGGCACGGTCATCGTGCCGATACTGCACGATTTCAGCCCGGCCGATGCGGCACATATCATCAATCACAGCGATGCCAGAGTGCTGTTTGTGAGCCAGTCGATCTGGGATCATCTCGAATTTGACCGGCTGCCCGAACTGATAGCCGTGGTGTCGCTCGATTCGCGCAAAATCATCGCCGAGCGCCGCCCCGACCTGGCCCGCTTTGTCAGAAATCTGTCGCGGGCATTCTCGCGTCGTTATCCGTCTGGTTTCGGTCCGTCGGATATCCGCTACGCCCCTCGCGCCAACGACGATACAGCCATCATCAACTATACGTCGGGCACGACCGGGTTCTCGAAGGGCGTGATGCTCACATACGACAATCTGGCCGGCAATGTGGCTTTCGGCATACGGTCGCGTCTGCACTATCAGGGCTCGCGGGCACTGTCGTTCCTGCCGCTGGCCCACGCCTATGGCTGCGCGTTTGACATGCTGGTGCCGCTGGCGGTCGGCTCGCACGTGACGGTGCTCGGCCGCACCCCCACGCCGTCGCTGCTGCTCAAGGCTCTGGCACAGGTGCGCCCCAATCTGGTGATATGCGTGCCTATGATTCTCGAGAAGATCTACCGCAAGATGATCGTGCCGATGATCACCAAGAAACCCGTGCGCTGGATATTGGCCGTGCCGATGCTCGACCGCGCGGTCTACAGCCGCATACGCGCCCGGCTGGTCGAGGCGTTCGGCGGCGAGTTTGAGGAAGTCATCATCGGCGGCGCCCCTCTCAATCCCGAGGTCGAGGAATTTCTCTACCGCATTAAATTCCCGTTTACGGTGGGTTACGGCATGACCGAGTGCGGCCCGCTGATCAGCTATACGCCGTGGCGCGAGTTTATGCCCGGATCGGCCGGACACGCTCTGACCGGATTTATGGAAGCCCGCATATTGTCTGACGAGCGTACTCCGGGGCAGGGTGAGATCCTGGTCAAGGGACAGAATGTCATGAAGGGTTATTACAAGAATCCCGACGCCACCGAGGCAACCCTCGAGGCCGACGGCTGGCTGCACACGGGCGACATGGGTCACCTTGGCGGATACGATGACCAGACAATATTTATACGCGGCCGCTACAAGACGATGATCCTCAGTGCCAACGGCCAGAATATATATCCCGAGGAGATCGAGGCAAAACTCAATAATATGCCTTATGTGGCCGAGAGTCTGGTGGTGGAGCGCGACGGACGGCTTGTGGCGCTGGTATATCCCGACTGTGAGGTGATGGACTGCGAGCGGGTGAGCCACGAGCAACTCGACCCGATCATGGAGGAAAACCGTGTCGAACTCAACAAGATTGTCGCTCCCTACGAGCAGATCTCGCGCATACAGCTGGTGTCAGAGGAGTTTAAAAAGACGCCGAAACGCTCGATCAAACGTTTCCTGTACAAGTAATATGATGTAGTCGGCAGAGCACGTATCTGCAAATATGAAAAAAAGGGAGACCCGCGTCGCGGGTCTCCCGGTAGAGGTTTATGGCCGTCGGCACAGCAGATCAGTTGCCGAAGCTCAGAGTGGTGAAGTAGCGCAGATAGCCGTTGTTGGCATAGTCGCTTGTGTAGGTCAGTCTGATAAACTGGTTGCCTGTGCCCCACCAGGTGGCTTCGATGCCTGTGGCAAGATTCTGTATGCTCACGGGCGGGCCATATGAATTGGTGAGGGTGGTGTAGGCCATGTTGTACTGGTTCATGTTGTAGCCGGGTGTCGAGTAGACAAAACGCGATCCACATAGATAGCCGGCTGAATTGTAGTACATCACGGCGTCGGGCCACATCAGATTGAGCATGGGTACGTTGGCCAGATAAATCTGGTTGTTGCCATAGCTGTTGATCGTATATCCGCTGTTGATCAGCGCGTTGATCGACAGATTGAATGCCGTACCCAGAGCCACGCCGAGGATCGAGTGGAACGGACGCCACGATGGTGCGGGACGCCATGATGGCGGCGGCGCGGGGCGGTGCCATGGCCGTGGCGGCGGCATATGCGGACGCATCGGGCCGTGATGGTGGTTGCCACCGTGAGGGGGACCGGGATGATAGCCGGGGTTGTGACCGTAGTTGGGTCCGCCGGGTCCGCCGGGCCGGTCGTTGCCCGGCCTGTTATTCGGACGATGGTCGGGCCGGTTGTTGGGCCGGTTGTCAGGACGGTGGCCGGTATTGGTACCTCCGGGCCGATTGTTGCCTCCGGGTCGGTTATTGCCATCGGGCCTCTGACCGGGCTGCTGGCCACCGGGGCCGTTTCCGGGGCGTGACTGATGGTTGCCGCCGCTGTTGCCGGGCCGTTGCCCGTTATTTCCGGGTCGCTGGCCGCTGTTTCCGGGCCGTGATGCGGGAGCATGCGTGGGTTGACCGCCGCCACTGCCGTTGTTGCGGCCGCGACTCTGGGCGTCGATCGAGGGGCACAGCAGAGCTCCGCTAAGCAATAGTATTCCGATTGTCTTGTAAAGTCGTCTCATGGTTTATATCTTTTCTAACTTTGATTTGCGAGTTGTATAAAGGTTTAATCATAGTGGCAAATTATCGCTATTGTATGTATATCTGCCGCCCGATTTGTAAAAATATATTGCAAAAAGTTTGCATAACCGGTGTGTTTGGTGTAATTTTGTCACCAAAGATTAACAATGTCTAAATTCAGTCATATGAAAAGTATTACAACTCTGATTGTTGCGTTGGCAGCAACGTCGACATTCTCGTCGGCTCAGACCTCTTACCGGCACTCATCACGGCAGGTAATGTCGTTGGACGGCTATCAGACCGTTCTCTCAGACAACGCCCGTGCGCTGTCGGCTTCGGGTGTCTTTGATGCCCCGGCTCCGGCCCTCCGCAGTGACAACGCTCCGCGCAAGGCCCCGTCGCCTTTGGGCGGATCATTCACCGATTGGGAATTGCTCGGCAAAGCGCGCTTTAACGCCGAACTCGGGGTGGTGGAACCCTGCGACGTGGACGTGTGGTATTGCACGACCGACCCGTCGGGTATGGGTATGGGTGTTGACTCGTATCATATCGAAGGTGTATTTACTATAGTACTCCCGTTTTTCAGACCGGCGGAGTGCGGTTTTAAGTCAAGGATA
>JAUNGA010000050.1:0-8857 GCA_030524765.1 Bacteroidales bacterium
GAGGCATTCGCGCACGATGGCCGACCGCTCGATGTCGCTGAGCGTACGGCCGGGGACAAGCGTGCCGTCAAGCCGTACGGGACGGCTTGTGAATGTGAGCTGCGGGGCTGCTGTGGTGAAGATGCGTATCATAGATCGGTTGATTTTTGTGCAAAGTTAAGGCGCCGACAGGCCGTCTGCTCAACTTTTGGCGGAATCGACCAAAAGGTGGATAATTTTTTGCAGAAAGGCTGAACTTATGTGCTGAAGCCGTGGCGGAGGTACATAAAAAAAGCAGTCTCGATTGAGACTGCCTGACTTTTGATTTTTTGTCGGGGTGACTAGACTCGAACTAGCGACCTCACGCCCCCCAGACGCGTACTCTAACCAACTGAGCTACACCCCGAGTTGTTTTTCAAAAGCGATGCAAAGGTAGATATTATTTTTGAAACATGCAAATATTTTTTAATAACTTGTGTTTTATGGACACAAAAAAAGCAGTCTCGATCGAGACTGCTTTACTTCTGATTTTTGTCGGGGTGACTAGACTCGAACTAGCGACCTCACGCCCCCCAGACGCGTACTCTAACCAACTGAGCTACACCCCGAGTTGTTTTCAAAAGCGATGCAAAGGTAGAGACTATTTTTGAATCTTGCAAATGTTTTTGCTAAAAATTTCGAAGAAATCCTGAGCGTTTTTTCTTAAGCGATGATTTATAGACGGTTCGAAAATATTCGCGATTTGATAAAATTTGCGTCACCCCCAACAATGTGCGGGTGACGCAAATCAAGCGGTGGTTCCCGTTAAGCTTATTTAACGAAAATCTTGGTTGTCTCGGTACCCTTGCGCATGATATATACGCCCGATGTGGCGGGGCGGTCTATGCGCAGGCCTTGCAGATTGTAGTAGACGGGCTCGATGTCGTTGTCAGAGACAGATGATTCGATGCCGCTCTGATATACTTTGACAAAGCCGCCGGCATTGTAGATACCGTTGTTGACGAGGTCGAGGTCGGCGGTCTTGCCGTTGTCGCCGCCCGGGTTGAAGATGCATTTGAGCTTGGGATTTGTCGCGGTGCACTCAAACGAGTATTTATAGTATCCGCTCTCATTGTCGAGACGCATGTCGGCACCGGGCCATGAGCCGCCGGTGTAATTGCGGTTGGCGTCGGCCTCGTCCCAGATCCATGTCTTGACTACCGACCAGTTTGACGAGCTGTTGTCGAAATACACGGTGTAGTTGCCATCGACGGGATCAGGCTCGGGCTCGGGACCGGGATTTGGATCGGGGTCAGGGCCGGGATTGGGATCGGGCAGGGGATCGACCACGCCTGTGCGGATCTTGCCTATTGATGCTGTCGCATAGGTGATTATGTCGATGTCGTCTTTTTCGTGAGTGGTAGAGTTGTCTTTGCCATATTCGCCGAATGTATTGTCGACCATAGAAGGGTCAAACGGGCAGCAGTCGATTGCCGACTCGCCTCGCGTGGCTATGACACGGCAGCCGATACCGTTGGCCTCGAGCCATTCGCGGTTGATGCCGAGCAGTGACATCGGTATCTGCATCTCGTAGAACGAGTCGTATTTGTAATCGTGAGGTTTCAGACCTGTGGGAATGCCGTCTTTGAGATTGTCGTAACAGTCGGCGTCATAGATATTCTCGAGCACCGACGGATCAGAGATGAGTTCGGTGGGAGTCGCCCATTCGGCAGTGGTGCGCTGGCGCCAGAGATGCGAGGGAGCGAAACCCTCGGCCATCTTGTAGGTGATGCCGCTCGAGCGGAAAGTGGTGCAGCCGCCGGCATAGTCGGTGTTGCCGGCAGCGTCTACGGCGGTAAACATCGCGGGCTCGCCATCGCCTACCTTACCGCTCATGAAGAAGAGGTGATCGACATGCGAGCTGAATTTCACGCCGTTAGAGGCATTGTCGCCCCAGATAAACCGGCCGTCCTTGAGCATGCCGGTCATGGGTGTGGCCGACGGGTCGACGCTGAGAGCCACGATCAGGGGCACGTTGCCCACGCGGCCATAATCGGTGAGCGGACCGTCGCCCGGACGTGCCCATGTGTCGCCGGTATTGCACATCTGCCAGGCGATGTAGAGGTTTTTGTCGTCCCATGCCGCATAGACAGTGTAGAGGTCGAGCACACAGTTCTCGTGGCTGCCTTTGAACGCTGTGGCCATGTCGTTGGCGCCGCAGGTGGCTATGATCATGTCGTCGGACCAGTCGGTATAGTCTCCGTCGATGGTGATCGAAGCCGCGCGGCCCACGGCGTCGCCCGGATTGGTTGAGAAATGTGCCCGCGTCTCGACGGGGTCAGCACCTGCCGCTGTCAGGGCCGATGCGGCTGCAATCGCGCAGACACACAGTGATTTGATCGGTTTCATGGTGTGATGATAATAATTGATAAATAAGTATTGATAAAATCTGAGTGTGCAAAATTAGTGCTAATATCTCAAAAAAACAAGAAGGATATGTAAATACACATTATTATATTATAATATTTGTCGGGTCGGGGATTTTTTCGTACCTTTGTATGCTAAAAATTGATCATCGAATCACATCAAAATTAGAATATGTCAGAAGCAACAGAGAATTATGGCGCTGATAAAATCCAGGTGCTCGAAGGCCTGGAAGCCGTGCGCAAGCGTCCGGCCATGTATATCGGCGACATTTCGGCCAAGGGCCTGCACCACCTGGTATATGAGGTGGTCGACAACTCGATCGACGAGGCCCTCGCCGGCTATGCACGCAACATCAATGTCACAATCAACAGAGATAATTCGATAACCGTTGTCGACGATGGCCGCGGTATTCCGGTAGACATGCATGAGAAAGAGCACAAGAGTGCGCTTGAGGTCGTGCTGACGGTGCTGCATGCCGGCGGTAAATTCGACAAAGGCTCATACAAGGTGTCGGGCGGTCTGCACGGCGTGGGTGTATCGTGCGTCAACGCGCTGTCGACCTATCTGCGTGCCGAGGTGCGCCGTAACGGCCGTGTTTATGTGCAAGAGTATTCGTGCGGCAAGCCTACCACCGAGCTGCGTGTCGAGGGCGAGAGCCAGCACACCGGCACGACTATCACTTTCAAGCCCGACGCGTCGATTTTTACCGTAACCGAATATGACTATCAGACTCTGGCCACACGTCTGCGTGACCTGGCATTCCTCAATGCCGGCATTACCCTGACACTGACCGACATGCGTGTACTCACCGACAACGGCGAGCCCATGAACGAGACATTCTTCTCGAGCGCGGGTCTGCGCGAATTTGTAGAGTATATCGACTCGAGCAAGGAGTCGCTCATCGGTGACGTGATACATCTCAACACCGAGCGCGGCGGCATTCCCGTCGAGGTCGCTCTGACCTACAACAACTCTTACAACGAGAATATCTACTCGTTTGTCAACAACATCAACACGATCGAGGGCGGCACACACCTCACAGGCTTCCGCCGCGGTCTGACTATGACTCTCAAAAAATATGCCGAAGACAACAATCTGCTCAAAAACGCCAAGGTAGAGATTGCAAGCGATGACTTCCGCGAGGGTCTTACCGCTGTTATCTCGGTCAAGGTGCTCGAGCCCCAGTTCGAGGGTCAGACAAAGACCAAACTCGGCAACAACGAGGTGATGGGTGCCGTGCAGGTGGCTGTCTCTGACGCTCTGCGCACCTATCTCGAGGAGCATCCGCGCGAGGCCAAGGCTATCGTGGAGAAAGTGGTGCTCGCCGCCCAGGCACGTCATGCCGCCCGCAATGCCCGCGAGAAGGTGCTGCGCAAATCTCCGTTGTGGAGCGGCGGTCTGCCCGGCAAACTGGCCGACTGCTCGTCGCGCATAGCCGAGGATTGCGAGATATTCCTGGTCGAGGGTGACTCGGCAGGCGGTACGGCCAAAAAAGGCCGCGACCGTCAGTTCCAGGCCATCCTGCCGCTGCGAGGCAAGATCCTTAATGTCGAGAAGGCCATGGAGCACAAGATATTCGAGAGCGAGGAGATCACCAACCTCTTCCGCGCCCTGCGTGTGACCATCGGCACCGAGGATGATCCCAAGGCTGTAAATCTTGCTAAGCTCGCCTATCACAAGATCATCATCATGACCGATGCCGATGTCGACGGCAGCCACATCGCCACGCTGCTGATGACATTCTTCTTCCGCCGCATGCGTCCCATCATCGAGCAAGGCTACCTCTATCTTGCCACACCGCCTCTCTACAAGTGCAAATGCGGCAAGGCCGAGGAGTATTGCTGGAACGACATGCAGGTGCAGCGCTTTATCGACACACATCCTGGCAAGACCAACGTGTCGCGCTACAAAGGTCTCGGTGAGATGAGCGACAAGGAGCTGCGCGATACCACCATGTCGCCTGAACACCGCATCCTCAAGCAGGTGACCATCAACGATGCTGCCGATGCCGACCGCATATTCTCGATGCTGATGGGCGAGGACGTAGGCCCGCGCCGCGACTTCATCGAGTCTAATGCCACCTACGCCAATATCGACGCATAAATTTTTCATTATACCGTGCCGCCGGCGTCCGTCACAACAGAGCCGGCGGCACGTTCAATACCTCTTTTCTCAATGGCGCCGTGAGGCGCATCAAACGATTTAACACTTATAAATGTTACTTTAGCAGGAGACTGAGAAAAGTCTGCATCAAAAAGTATTCATTACATAGAAAATTACATATCTGACAGGTATGGCACATCCTAAGAAAACCAACAGCGACAAGCTCGCACTGCAGGCTGCAGTCGACCGTTATATCGCCAATCCGACCGTCCCGACATTCAACTACAAACAGGTGTCGGCCGCGATAGGCGTCGAAAATCCAACACACCACCGCGCAGTGGCCCTTTATCTGGCCGAACTGGCTTTTGACGGCGACCTTATCGAGGTGGCTCCGGGCAAATACAAGGTGCCGACACACAGCATCATGGCCACCGGCACGTTTGTGCGTCTGCGCAACGGCAAAAACAGCGTTGTGACCGACGACGACGGCCAGTCGATCTTTGTCGCCGAGCGAAATTCGATGCATGCTCTCAACGGCGACCGGGTCAGCGTCACCATCGCGGCCCGTGTAAAAGGCCGCGAGCCTGAGGCCGTAGTCAATGAGATCCTTGAGAAACGCGAGCAGACATTCATAGGCACACTGCGTGTAGACAAGCACTTTGCGACTCTTGCCACCGACTCGAAATATCTTGCTACCGACATCCTGATTCCGAAACCGAGGCTCAAGGGCGGTCAGACAGGCGACAAGGCTGTCGTGCGTATCATCGACTGGCCCGAGGACTCAAACAATCCTCGCGGCGAGGTGGTCGACATCCTCGGCAAAACCGGCGAGAACGATGCCGAGATCCATGCGATCCTGGCCGAATTCGGTCTGCCCTACAAATATCCGCAGGCCGTCGAGAAGGCCGCTGACAAGATAGATGCCGGCATCACCCCCGAAGAGGTGAGCCTGCGCGAGGATATGCGCGGTGTGACAACCTTCACCATCGATCCCAAAGATGCCAAGGACTTTGACGATGCACTGTCGATACGCCGTCTGCCCAACGGCAATTATGAGATAGGCGTGCACATCGCCGACGTGACCCATTATGTGCATCCCGACACTATCATCGACCGCGAGGCCCAGGACCGTGCGACATCGGTCTATCTGGTCGACCGCGTGGTGCCGATGTTGCCCGAGCATCTGTCAAACGGTATATGCTCGCTGCGTCCAAACGAAGAGAAACTGACATTCTCGGTCATATTCGAGATGGACGACCGCGCGAAGATCTTGGCGAGCCGCATCGGCCGTACGGTCATATGCAGCGACCGCCGGTTTACATACGAGGAGGCTCAGGATGTCATTGAGACCGGCAAGGGCGACTATGTCAAAGAGATACAGACTCTCGACCGTCTGGCCAAGATATTGCGTAAAGAGCGCTATGACAACGGCTCGGTAGAGTTTGACCGCATGGAGGTGCGTTTCGATATTGACGAAAAGGGTCATCCCACAGGCGTTTATTTCAAAGAATCGAAAGACGCCAACAAACTCATCGAGGAATTCATGCTGCTGGCCAACCGCACAGTAGCCACATTCATCGGGCAGCAGCGCGCCAAGAAAAAATCAAAGGCATTTGTATATCGTGTGCATGACATGCCCGACCCGGGCAAGCTGGCCGATCTGTCGACGCTGTCGCGCGCATTCGGATACAAGGTCAAGGCCACCGGCTCGTCAAAAGAAGTCAACCGCTCGATCAACAAGATGCTTGCCGATGTCAAGGGAAAAGGCGAGGAAAACTTCCTGTCGACGCTGGCGATCCGTTCGATGGCCAAGGCTATCTATACGACCACGAATATCGGCCATTATGGTCTGGGATTTGACTATTACACTCACTTTACGTCGCCTATACGCCGCTATCCCGACATGATGGTGCACCGTCTGCTCGAACGCTATCTGCGTGGCGGACGCAGTGTCAATCTCGAGAAACTCGAGGAGCTGTGCAAACATTCGTCGGATATGGAGCAACTTGCCGCCAATGCCGAGCGCGCGTCGATCAAGTACAAGCAGGTCGAGTATATGAACGACCATCTCGGCGAGGTCTATTCGGGCGTCATCTCGGGTGTGACAGAGTGGGGGCTTTATGTCGAACTCGATGACAACAAGTGCGAGGGTCTGGTGCCCGTGCGTGATCTGGCCGACGACTACTATGATTTCGACGAGAAAAACTATAGCCTGGTGGGTCGCCGTCACAACAACCGCTATCGTCTCGGTGACAAGGTGCAGGTACAGGTGGCCCGGGCCAATCTTGATCGCAAGCAGCTCGATTTCGTACTTGTCGATGAGAAAAATCCGCCTCGCTCTCTGGCCAATCTCGGCTCGGCGACTCCGACATCGCAGTTGCTCAAGTCAAAGAAAAAACGCCAGGGATCGGGTTCGCGCGGCAATAAGTCGCGCGGTAAATCTCACGGCCGTCGCAAATGAGCAGGACATATATCGATATCGACGGTCTGCAGATATACGCACACCACGGTGTCGGCGAGCAGGAGCGTCGCGTAGGCAACCGGTTTGAGGTGTCGCTCAGACTCTATTATGATGCGTCAGATGCAGTGGCAGTCGATGACATAGCGGCGGCCGTCAACTATGGCGATGTGATCGAGACTGTCAAAATCGTGATGTCGCGATCGTCGGCTCTGCTCGAGCACGTGGCCGGCCGTATTCGCGACGCTGTGTGTACAGACTATGCGGCTGTCACCGGAGGCCGTGTCACAGTGGCAAAACTGCATCCGCCCGTCAGCGCTCAGCTCTCACGCGTGTCTTTCACGCTTGAGTGGTGAATAAAAAAACGGCTATAATCAAAGAATCAAGACGCGTCTGTGAACCACCGGGGCACAGACGCGTTTATTATGTATAATTACTAAATCCTTTGATTATGAAAAGATTGTTTTACCTATTTATTTGTGCGTTGCCCTTGATGTTTGTCACCTCTTGTGACGATGACAACGATTTACCCGATGTCGACTTTATCATCGATATCACTGACGGTGTCTACAAAGACGGTAATATCTATGTGGTGGCCGGCGAGAATCTTAACATCAAATCGATACAGGTGGTCAATAAAGAGCAGGGACGCAATGCCCTGATCTCTTATGCCGATTATTATTGGGATTACCTGCGTATCGCCCAAAGTATCGTGCCGCCGTTTGGCGCTGAAATCTATATCAGCCCTGAAACACCGTTGGGCAACCATCTGCTCGAGATATATGCTCCGGTGTATGCCGAAGACAAAACACCGGCCTATGCCGTGCTCAATTATCCCGTGGTGGTTGTAGAGTCGGCTGACGAGATTCCGGGCGATGGTGTGTCCAGCTTTACCGATGCTCCGGCTATCAAAGAGTCTGACCCGTCGAAATAAATTACAAAAAAGCATCCGGCATGAGGCAGCCTCCCTATTTCGGGGTGACTACCTCATGCCTGCTTTATAATTGTCGACAGCCCATCTGACGAGACTTTCGATGTGTGGCATAAGGCTGTGCCCGCGATCGGTGAGCGAATACTCGACACGAGGTGGGATCTGGGCATACAGCTTGCGGGCGACAAGTCCGTCTTGCTCGAGATTTCTGAGTGTCTCGGTCAATACCTTGGGTGAAATATCCGGAATGGCCTTCCCGATTTCATTGAATCGGGTTGCCTCGTTTTCGGCAAGGATACATAAGATCAGCATAGACCATTTGCCGGAGAAACGTGAGATGATGTTGCGTATGGGGCATGACTCGATGTCGGTATATTTTTTTTGATTTTCTTTTAGTTGCAATCGGCTCATATTCAATAACGGTTACTTGCAGGTAAGTGCCTTTCGTTTTGGTAATGTATTGCAAATGTGATATCTGTGATGTAAATTTGCACTATCAAAATGAAAGCGGCTTACTGCTGCAAAGTTAATAAATTATATCGACAGATAAATATGAGCGAAGTTAAAGTTTTGAAGAGGGGCGACAAGTTTGCCCACGCCTCGGTCGGCAATCTGCATGGTTTCGAGGGAAAACAGTTTGTGAAAGTCGCCACCGGCGCCACATCGTGTGAGATATCGTTCGGTTCGCTGCCCACCGGCGCTGCCGTACCTTTCTTCCACAGCCACAAAGCCAACGAAGAAAATTACATCATCCTTTCAGGTGCCGGTAAGTTTCAGGTCGACGGTGAGGTGCTTGATATCGCCGAGGGTTCGGTGGTGCGTGTGTCTACTGACTGCGACCGCAATCTCAAATGCACCTCAGAGATACCGATGACTTACGTATGCATTCAGGCCAAAGAGGGTAGTCTCGGCGGATATACAATGACCGACGCCGAGATTACAGAGCGGGAAAATCTCCTTTGATAAAAATGGTAAATGAT
>JAUNGA010000050.1:8867-17744 GCA_030524765.1 Bacteroidales bacterium
CAATATATGTTTTGATAAATTTGTTAATTTAGCGCCGGGGGTTGGGGCATAATTGGGCACAGCCCGCTGTCGGTAGGTCAGGGGATCGTCCGGTCTTATCTGAGGGCGACTTTGATGGCTTGGGTGCCGTTGGCAGAGACTATGTAGAGCCCTGAGGCGAGGCCATCGAGCGACAGGCTGTCGCCCCGGGTGGCGAGCACGCGCATGCCCTGCATATTTAACACCTCGATGGTCGAGTCGGCCGGGGCATGAACGGTTGTGCCGTCAAAAGTCAGAGAACTGCCGTTGACTGTGATGTCGGCAAGACCGGCGGCGGGAATCTCTTTTACCGTCTCGTCGTCGATGCGGAACCAGTAGTCGCGATCGGCTTTGATGTCGAAGTCGGGCAGCTGTTTATTGTTGTTCCAGTTGTTGAAGATGAGGTGGTAGTTGCCGCTTTCGGCGTCGAGACCGAAGATCTGATATGTCACGCCGTCAATCACGGTTTCGTCGACAGGGGCCTGTCCGGGCCATGCGCCGAAGAGTTCGCTGTCGCCCCAAGCATATAGGCCTGTGGCTGCCCACGTGGTCTGATTGTCTACATATATCTTATGTGCGGTCACGGGAACTTCAGGCAGAGAACCGGCGAAGGCCACGTTGTCGATGGCAAGTGCAGGTGCGGCCTGGGCGTCATTGCCGGTGGCCACCGAGATATTCCAGGCCAGGAAGAGATCCATGCCGCTGCCGAGATCGACAGGCAGCCGTGCCGATACGGTGCGGGTCTCGCCGGGCACGATCTCGTATCCGGCGGTCTCGCTGTCGGCCTCGAAGAATGTGCGGAAGTCGTCGCCTGCCGAGATCCAGTTGCGGCCGTCTACCGAGTAATAGAGCTGTACGGCAAAACCGGCTGCGTTTTTGCCTTTGCGGTATTTCTCGATATCGTAGCTGAGATTTATGTTCTCGACGGGCTTGCGGCCGTCGTTGTAGAGATGGGTATAGACGTTTACGGCGCGTGTGCCGTTGGCCACACCTGTGGTGATGCCGCCCACGGCGCGGTCGTCAGAGCCGTCGGCACCAAAGTTCCACAGACCATTCTTTGCGTTTGATGGCAGGGCTGTGCCTCCGCTGTAGGCAGTCGCGGTCAGAGCTGTGCCAAATGTGCCGAGAGTGCGGGGCGAGCTTGTCTGACGGTCGATGCGCCATGCTTCGGGCAGAGAGGCAGTGGCCTCCGATCCCATTGAGTCAAAGTTCTCAGACGCCTCGAGGCAGTTCTCGTTGAGCACTATAGCGGGGTAGGTTATCACTACTGTCTCGTGGTCGGCGACGGTAATACGGGCAGTGCGTGTGAACGATCCGGCAGTGGCGGTGACAGTGAATGTGCCGCGTGTACCGTCTGATACAAACACACCGTCGGGCGAGATAGTGCCGCCACCGTCGACTGTGTAGGTCACATCGCCATCGGCGGGCATCTCAATGCCGAAGTCGTCAAAAATACGGGCTGAAAAACGTATTGTGGCGGCGGTATGGTCAATGGCGTTGACATATCCGTTGACGGCCTGTGACGCATACGAGCGCATCGATGCCGCCACGTCGGCTGCCAAGGTGCCGTCGGTGGTGATAGTGGCGGGATCTTCACCGAAAATAATGCCATACTCCATGCATGCTGCCATATATGTGGCCTGCGGGGTTGGATGACGGTCGTCGGAGAACCATGTGCGGGCACCCTCGGCGCCCTCGGTGCGATAGACATTGTCGTAGGCCGATGCCACGGGGCAAACCACACAGCCAAGCTCGGCGGCTATGGCAGCATAGTTGTCGATAAAACGGTGGTTGTAGTCACTGAAATTGCTCCAGTCGCTGCTGTATGCCCAGTTGACAGGCAGTATTATCACAGCATTGGGGTTGGGACAGTATTCGCGTATATAGTCGATCCATTGCTTGACCGAGTTGCGGAAGGTCTCGGGGTCGGTGCGTGGCAGCGAGCTCTGCTCCTGCAGAATGATGTGTGACCATGCCTCTGAACGCACCATCATCTTGGCACCCGGAGTGCCGTCCTCGGCCAGGCCATCGCCTTCGCCCCAGTGATACGAGAGAGGTTTGCCCAGATTTGTGTGCTTGGTCCAGACGGCATCTTTGCCCATTGCGCGGGCAATGTCGTTGAAAACAAAATCCTGATCGTTGTAGTGGATAAGGCTGTTGTTGAGCGAGAGTATCTTGACTGATGCAGGATTGGTCGGGGTGAGGATTACCTCGGCGGGATCGAGCTGCATCGTCGAGGGCGCCGAGGCCACTTTGACGAGAGTGTAGGCGCCGGAGTTGAGATCAAATGTGATGTCGTAGGTAGCCGGATCGGCTGCGACATTCCATGTGTTGCCCTTGACGAGCGTACCCGAGGTCGAGACGCCCTCGCCGTCGGCTGACGCTCCCCATGCTCCGCCCATGCCGAGACGCTGGTAGATGCGCCAGTGCGACAGACCGTCGGCGCCGGCCTTGAGCGATACACGGCCTTTGAAAAGATTGTCGTCGGAATCGAGTGTGAGTTCGCCGCTGCGGTCCATATAGTCCCAGCTGTTGAAGTCGCCCACCATATAGACTGATGTCAGCCCTGTGGGATCGTCATTGTTCTCGAGAGTGAGGTAGGCCTGTCCGTCGGCGATCTTGAGCACAACCCGCTTGCACTCGAATATGTAGGTGCCGCACGAGATATTGTCGTCGGTGCCCGGTGAAAGCTGATAAGGTGTGTCGGCCATGATGTTTGAGCCGTTCGAACCGTAATTGCATGATCCGCTCCACGATGCGTCGGCGATCTTGAAGGCTCCGCTGACGGTCTTGTCGTAGAGTACATAAGTGTCATCGGCTTCCTTGGAGAACTCCCAGTCGGCGTCGGCCGCCCATGAGTTCATGTCACCGCGCATGTAGATGCCTGATGCTACGAATGCAGGACGATCGGGGTCAACCCAGCCGGTGTAGGTCGCCGGATCATTTATAGACTCTAAGCCGAGCGGTGAGGCGCACAGATATGCGTCGGCGGTCGATGATACGGTTATGGGACCGAGCTCGAGATCGCCGGCGACAGCGTTGACATCGAACGTGGCGACAGATGGCATTTCCCATGCGAGGTAGTTTACGCCGTTGACGGTCTTGCTCATAGTGGCTGCGATGCCCGGACGTGTGCCGAAGGCGTCGGTGGCCGCAGACCATACGGTGAGGGGTGTGCGTCGGGTGGCGTTCTCGACATAAAGGTAGTTTTTGAGGCCGTCGCTGTAATTTGCAGTGATCTTGATGTCATCGATTGCGAGGCCGGGTGCTTTGTCGGGCGTACTGCCTGACGCAACCGATATGTTCCATGCCAGATAGATTGTCTCGCCCTTGGCTATGTCGGCCATCAGCACTTTGTCATTGACAGCAGTGACCGATATGGGCACGATCTCTGCACCGAGGGTTTCATTGTCAGGGTCAAACAGTGTGCGGAACGAATCGCCGGCCGAAGTCCAGTCATTGCCGTCGGTCGAATAGTAGAGTTGTACGGCAAAACCTGCGGCATTGGCACCCTTGCGATACTTCTCGATATTATACGAGAGAGTCAGACGATCGACGGCTTTGTCGTCGGTGTTGGTCAGGGCGGTCATAAGCGACACACAGCGTGTGCCGTTGGCGACAGTAGTGGTGAGTCCGCCTATGGCACGGTCGGCAGGATCTGACGACGAGCCGAAGTTCCATGTGCCGTTCTTGGCGTTAGATGCGAGTGAGACTCCGCCTGAATACATTAACTGTGATGTGGCGTCGCTCCAGGCTCCGATAGTACGCGGAGCATTGAGGTTGCGTTCGATTGCCCAACCTTCGGGCAGCGTCAGCGATGCAGTTGCAGTCGCCGCATCGTACATCGAGCCGAAGTCTTCAGTCACAGTCGGTCGGGCCGAATTGACTGAAATAGGCGTGGCGGCTCCGGCGACAAGCGCGGTACCGGCAATGCACGACAGAATGATAGATCGTAAATTTGACATTATATAAATGGTAATTTAAGGTTGTAATAATGCAAATTTAGGGGCGTGCAAGGCTGAATCTGAGCCGTGAAATCGAAAATATAGGGGTGTGTAGGATTATATCTGCTAATAATCAGCAGATTATCTTGCCAGTGTTGATATAAAATATAGGGCCTTAATTAGGGGCTTTTGTGTCGCTGAGGTAGAAAATCTCAATAAAACGGTTGCGGTCGACAGCCCGGTTGCGGTAGCGTGTGCGATAGTTGTAAACTGTCGATTGCGAGCAACGCAGGAAACGTGAGATGTCGGCTGATTCGGTTATGCCGAGACGCATCAGGGCGAATATGCGCAACTCGGTGTTGAGTCTGTCACCGTCGCGCAGCTTGACCTGTAGGCCGGGTTGCAGCAACGAGTTGAACCAGTCGACAAAGCCCGGGTAGAGTTCAAGAAAGGCTTCGTCAAAGTTGCGGTAAAATTCGTCGGACTCAGCGTCTATGTATCCTGTCGAGTTGATCGCGTCGTAAAGAGCGTCGAAATTGCGACGCGATGCGATTTTGAAGAGATCTTTGCGGTACCGTTCCATTTTGTTGAGGTAATCAAGGCTCAGGTGCATGAAACGGTTGACATATTTTTCTTTGACCCGACTGGCGGCCTTCAGAGCCGTGTTGGCCTCTTCCTGACGACGGCGAGCCTGCTGCAGCAGATGGTTGCGGCGGCGTGAATAAATCAGACAAACGACTGTGACGACAAGCAGAATGCACATGATGATCAGCGAAATGACCATACGTGTGTTGGCAGCGCGCTGTGCGGCGCCATAGGCTGTCGAGATTACCGACATGGTCGATGACATGCCGAGCATGCGTATGCGGGCATTGCAGGCGGTAGCATCGTCGATCGAGCGACGCATGTAACGGTAGGCCCGGTCGATGTCGCCTTGCTCGTAGAGCAGCAGTGCGAGCTGTGGTAATGCGACGTATTCGCGCACACCGTTCTCGATATCGGCCTGGGCGGCCAAGGCGAGAAAGTCGATCTGACGGCCGGTATTGCCCTGAAGCCCGTATATGTTTGCGATTACGTGGTAAACAGCACCGTTTGCCGGCGAGAACTCTCCTTCGCGGGTCAGAGGCAGCAATACGTCGAGCGCATCGGCCAGTCGACCTTGATCAATAAGGCTGTTGGCATGTATGATCGGTGCGTCGCTGGTGATTGACAGCACCGAGTCGCGCATTGTGCGCTTGGCCGAGGCATACCGTGCGGTCAGTCCGGCGTCGGGCGCCATTTCCTCGAGATTCCTGTATAGTTGCACGCCGAGAGTATAATATTGCAGCATCGCTGCTGTATCTGAGCGGTCGGGACGAGCGTCGGCGAAGATGTCGGCCGCTTCTTTGTACATCATCAATGATGAATTATATATTGAGGCGCGCAGCAGATCGGCACTCAGCATGCGACGGTCTGTGTCGGCTTTCTCGCGGGCGCGGGTGGCATATACGACTGCCGAGTCGATGTCGAAGTCGGCATATCGTCGGGCGAGCTGTATGTCTCGGTCGTATGGCGTCATGATGCCGTCGGCCGACTTGATCGAGTCGATCTCGGCCATGCGCCTTGATGTGAAAGTGTCGGCATGATCGAGAGCGCGGTCGAGCCTGCGCAGGTCGACCGAGATGGCGAGCGAGTGCAACGGCACGGCTACGGCTATAAATATCGTCAGATGTCGCAGAAGTGATCTCATTTACGTCTTTTTTTTGCGTTGCGCAGTTTCTCAGCCTGCCTACGGTGACGCTGAGCCTGTATGTCATCGCCCGAGACCTCGAAAGCGTCGGCGAGCAGGTCGTGGACGGTCGGTTGGGCCGGATCGGCTTTCTGGGCTTTTTGCAGACAGTTTATCGCGTTAGATGTGTCGCCGGTCGACAAAAACAGCGATCCGAGCAGATATGGTGCCTCATAGCGGTCGTTCAGTTCCCCGGCCCGGAGCAGAATGTCGAGGGCGTTCTCGGTATCGCCGTCAATCATCAGCGCTTCGCCCTTGGCAATCAACGCCTCGTAGCAGTCAGGACAAAGCCTCAGCGCCTTGTCGAAATTAGCGATGGCAGCCGAGACTTCCCATCCTTCGTCAAGACATGTGCGGCCAAGTGTGACAAACTCGGCGGCGATCTCGGCCAGTAAGGCCGCCTGTCGTTCGATCTCGCGCTGCTGACGGTCAACCGTCGCGTTGAGGGCATTGAGCGAGTGCAATTTGCGTATGACGAGCTTGCGCAGCAATGGATTTGAAAGCTCGTCGCGGGCACGCACCGCCTCGACAAAACTGTCGAATGCCGCACCATAGCCGGCGTTCTCAAATTCAGCGGCAGCGCGGGCATAGCATTCATCGGCGCGGGCTGCCGCGAGAGCCTCGGTCATGAGTCCCGCATCGTTGAACGAGCGTGCAAATTTCAGCACAAACGGATTGACATATATATCGGAGTCGCGCATCGGCGTGGCAAGAGTGATGCCGTCGAGCGATGTGCAGCGGCTGAGCGCGACATAGGTCTGCCCGCCGGTAAAGGCTCCGCGCCCTACATCTATATTAACTCTGCTGAATGTCAGGCCCTGGCTTTTGTGTATGGTCAGCGCCCATGCGAGTTTTACGGGATATTGGCGGAAAGAGCCCTTGACAGTTTCGGTGACGGTGCGCTCTTCCTCGTCGAATCCATACTCGACATTGTCCCAAATTTCGGGATCGATGGTATGGGTGTCGCCGTTCTCGAGTGTGATACGCAACTCTTCGGCGGTAATAAACGACACGCGTCCGAGTGTGCCGTTGACCCAACGGCGTTCGGGATCATTTCTGATAAATACCACCTGGGCGCCCTCTTTCAGCGTGAGCAGGCGGTCGGTAGGAAACGACGAGTCGGGGAAATCACCCGATATCTCGGCCTCAAAAGTAAATGACGGGGTAGATAGATTGTCGAGATGCTCCTCGTTGATATGGTCGACGATGTCGCGTCGTGTGGCTATGGTCATTGCCAGGGTGCCGCTGTCGTCGCCTGATACCGGTATGCCTACGCGGGCGTTGACAGCCGCGAGGTCGTAGCGTGTTGGATGGCCGGCGCGCACTCGGTCGAGCATGGCGATAAATGTCGAGTCAGACTGCCGATAGACCTTGCGAAGCTCTATCGGCACGAGATGAAAATCCTCGAATACCCTGGCCGAGAAGAAAAAGAAGTTGGGATATGCACGACGCAGGATTTCGCGTGCATCGGATGTGACAACCGGCTCGAGCTGGAAAATATCGCCGACCATGAGTATCTGCTTGCCGGCGAACGGCCGACGGTTGTTGCCGCAGAAATATCGTAGCAGCCTGTCGATAAAGTCGATCGTATCGGCCCTTACCATCGATATTTCGTCGATGATGATGAGCTCGAGCTCGCGCAGCAGTTTCACAAACCGTTTGGAATACTTCATGCGGTTGCGCAGACGCGCAGGGGCAAACTCGGGATCATCGGGCAGCAGAGGCTTGAGCGGTATGTGGAAGAAAGAATGCAGAGTCTGACCGCCTGCGTTGACTGCCGCGATACCCGTCGGTGCGAGAACCACATGTTTTTTATGAGTGTTTTCGGTAATGTAGCGCAGAAATGTCGATTTGCCTGTGCCTGCTTTGCCGGTCATGAACACCGATCGATCGGTGTGGTTGATCAGCGTGAGCACATGGCCGAATTCGTAATTGTCGAGATCGATCTGCTGCGTGGATTCCATGTCCAATATTTTTTTTCTCTGCAAATTTATCATTTCTAATCGGGTGTCGGTTTGCCACTGCAAATCCAAGGTGACACAAAGATACAAATTTTTGCGAAAACTTTTGCTTACAGCATCCGTTTATACCATATATAATATATGTATCAGTCGATGAACAACAGAACACTCTTCTCAGATTATCTCAAAATACTTGGTGTGTCACATACGACCGATTACAGCAGCACCCGCTTTGCGTCATATCCACCCAAGCTGGCACTCACGGCCATTGCCGACCTTCTGGCCGAATATGGCATGAATCCGATTGAAACCAAAGAGAATGAGTCGCCATCGCTTGATGGCATGACTCTGCCGTTTGCAGCGCAGCTAAAAGATGGCCATTATACGATAGTGACAGGTGTTGACGGCGATGCAGTGGTGCTTTATACAAAAGATCACAGGGTAGAACGTGTAGCTGAAAGTGACTTTCTGGCACAATGGAACGGCCGGTCGGTGGCTGCGGTCAAGACAGCCGATGCCTGCGAGCCCCATCTGGGCAAGCATCGAATGGCCGAAGCCGCCGCTGTCGCCCGCAAATGGCTGCTGATTGCCGGTGTGGCTTTTCTGGCAGGATACTGTTTTGTGGCTCATGGCATCTGGCGCTCCTGGGGACAGATAGTTCTGACAGGTCTGTATGGGTTGGGCATTTACATCTCCTATCTGCTTGTGCTCAAGCAGTCTGGTGTGCAGAACAAGACCGCCGATAAAATCTGTGGCGTGATAGAGAGCCATGGCTGCGGTACGGTGCTCGAGACGAGCGCGGCAAAACTCTTCGGACTATATCCGTGGTGTGAGGTCGGACTGGCATATTTCTCGGTCAGTCTGGCTGCTTTGCTTGTGTGTCCCGAGTGTGTAAGGTGGCTTGCCGCGATCTGTGTATGCTGCCTTCCCTATACTGTCTGGAGCGTAAGCTATCAGAAATTCAAGGCTCATGCCTGGTGCACTATGTGCCTGACTATACAGGCCCTTATGTGGGCTATTTTTATTGTCATGCTCGTGAGCGGCCAGTTTGCGACGCTACTGCCTCTGACATGGGAGCCGGCCATCCTTATCGCCTGCTATCTGTGTACGTTTTTTTCAATTAACTATCTTGTACGCAGATTCTACCCGCAAGTGCAAAATTAGGAAATAAATTTGAAGAACTCGG
>JAUNGA010000051.1 GCA_030524765.1 Bacteroidales bacterium
TATAAAATAACCCAATTTCTGAGAAAACATCAAAATCTTAAATGAAAGAGCCGTGACGACTGTGAAGTATTCCGCTGATTCATACCTCCTATCTCGCCGATTTTTCGTAACTTCGCAATTATAAAAATAAACACTAATCATTTTACGGATGAGACATATTTTATCCATACTTATCTGCGCTATATCCGTTCTTGTCGCTTCGGCCACAACGGACTTTTCACCATATAAGGGCGTATATGCAAGTAATACGGCAGAAGCCGTCATTACAGATTCAGTTTGCATTATGTTTTTTCAGAAAGACAGCACTATGCAGGCTATTATTGAAGTGCCGACCATCAATTTACATCATCAGACTGTTTTCGCGCCGAACGGAAATGTCTCTTTCCCTTCGGAAATAGAGCCATTCGCAATTAAGGAAATAGACAAAGGAATCAACATCAATGGTATTGATTTAGTCAAAGTTGAAGATATTTCTACTGTCGAGCCATACCATATGACTCCTTGCTCATCGGAGTTTGATGTGGGTAAGTGTCTGCAACAATGGCGTCTTGGGGTTAAATGTGGCGTTGTTGATAATATGCCGGCTTGTGAAATCAATACAAACCGTCATATGTTTGTCTATATGGTCAATCCCAATATGGTGTATATTAGAGCGGCCGCCACAAGGAACAATAATAATGGCACATTGTTTTTTCAAAACATCCGTATGATGAAAAATCTAAATAGAGGTGAATATACAATGCACATAAAGCCCGATAACTTAGTCTTCGCTAAGAACGATTTGGAAATAGATAACTCGAAGTTTCAGCCAAATGCTTGTACATATAATCCGGATGGTGGAATCTATTGGTCTTTGATTTCATTTGAGTCGGACAATATACTTCTTAATGGTTGTGGCGAGACATATCAAGTACCTCGTCCCACAAAAGATACTGGATTTATGGAATGGATACAATTTGAACCATACTCTACTGTTCCTGAATTTCCATCATTGAAATAAGCGTCTTTTCGCAATCCCCATACCGTCCATAACTTCGCTGTCATCGCCTTGGCGCTTTGCCTTGGCAAAGAAAATCTCAGCAAGTTATGGACGTTTCTTTTTCCGACCTCAATTTCAATTCCGTCGAGAACGTCCCGGACTAAGTCAGGGCTTTGTTTTATGTTTTTCAGCAGCTTACAAAAGAGGCTGCGTCATCATTTTGACACAGCCTCCTGTGAGATTTTATCCGGGTTTATCAGGCTTTGATACGCTCAACGTACGAACCGTCGCGGGTGTCGATACGCACCTTGTCGCCGATATTGATAAAGAGGGGCACACGCACCTCGGCACCGGTCTCGACGGTAGCGGGTTTGAGAGTATTGGTAGCAGTATCACCCTTGATTCCGGGCTCGGTATAAGTCACCTCGAGCACTACCGACGTAGGCATCTCGCAAGTCAGGATAGTGTCGGTGGCAGCATGTACCATAGCCTCGCAGATATCACCATCTTTGAGAAACTGTACGCCCTCGATGCTCTCGCCGGGCACGATAATCTCTTCCCAGGTCTCAGTGTGCAGGAAGTGATAGCCCATGTCGTCCTTGTAAGAATACTGGTAGGGACGGCGCTCGATACGGACCTCATCGACCTTAACTCCGGAGTTCCAGGTCTTGTCGAGGATACGGCCGGTCTTGAGGTTACGCAGTTTGGTGCGCACGAAAGCGGGGCCTTTACCGGGTTTTACGTGGAGAAACTCCACGATAGCGAAGTAGTTGCCGTCGATATCGAGGCACATACCGTTCTTAAAATCAGCTGTAGTTGCCATAAAATGTTATCTTGTCCAATTAATTGGTTTATAATCAATTTTTTGTGCAGCGATATTACAATTCTGCGTCGCTACGACGTGCAAAGTTACAAAATTTTCGCCGATTTTCGTCTAACTATCTCGCAAAAAACCGTCTGTCTTGATTTTTGTCGATTCGCCTTCACAAATTGAGATACATTCTGAGTGCGTCGATAACCGACAATAGAGAGTTTTTAGAGCCACACATTCAGATGTAAAAAGGCTATGATAAGAATCGACCCATCGCATAAGAGCCGGTTCCCCAATTTTTGTCAACGTTGGAGATCGGGCTCTAAATCATTATGGCCAAGAAAAGGGACGATCGCGCGATTTCGCCCTCGATCCGGGACAAAGTCAATTCGTTTTATAATATAAAACTGATTTTTCTGACGACTTTTTTCTAATATTTTTTCAATTACAGTAAATTTTTATCTAAATTTGTCGTTGTAAAAGAGATTGACAAACCGCGAGCACCCTGTTTCAGGGGATGTTCATAAACCATTATATAAAAGCCTGCTTAAGAACCTATGGAATATAGAAACTTATCTGCTGCTGAGATCACGTCGCTTGAGGCCAACGGTTGCCGTTGCGATGACTGGACCAAAATCGAAGTACTCGATCCGTTTGTATGCAATCACTATCGCAATGTCACCTTCTCAGGCTCTGTCAGGCTGGGTACGACAGGCAAGGTATTCATACGCTCGGGCGTCATACCTGTGCAGAGCGGTATATATGATGCTCTGATCCATAACTGTACCATCGGCAACGACGTGCTCATCAGCAAGGTAGCCAATTATATCGTCAACTATGACATCGACGACGATGTGCTGATCGAGAACGCGGGGCGCCTTGCCATGACCGGTGAATCTACATTCGGCAACGGCACCGAGGTATCTGTGCTCAACGAGACCGGCGGACGCGAGGTGCCTATCTATGACCGCATTTCGGCTCACGTGGCATATATGCTGGCCATGTATCGCCACGACACTGCCCTGATGAACGGTCTGCGCGGCATGATAGCCCACTATGTCGACAGCCGCCGCAGTAACCGCGGCCGCGTGGAAAGCGGAGCCCGCATTATCAATGCAGGCAGCATCAACAATGTCTACATCGGCCCTTGCGCGGTGATTGACGGCGCATCAAAGCTCAGCAACGGCTCGCTCATGTCAGAACCCGAAGCACCTGTATATATAGGTGCAAACGTGTTGGCGTCAGACTTCATCATGGCCGCAGGCTCGAAACTCGATGACGGAGCCGTGGCAGTACACACATTTGTCGGTCAGGGCTCATGCCTATCACGGCTCTTCTCGGCCCACGACTCGCTGTTTTTTGCCAACTGCATGTGCGAGAACGGCGAGTCGGCCGCAGTATTCGGCGGCCCCTATACGGTGACGATGCACAAATCGAGCCTGCTGATCGCCGGCATGTTCTCGTTTCTCAACGCCGGTTCGGGCTCAAACCAGAGCAATCACATGTATAAACTCGGCCCGATACATCAGGGCGTGGTCGAACGTGGTTCAAAGACTACGAGCGACTCATATATACTGTGGCCGGCACGTATCGGTGCGTTCTCGCTGGTTATGGGACGTCTGGTATCGCACCCCGACACATCTCGTCTGCCGTTCTCATACCTGATAGAGAGGGCCGGCGAATTCCACCTCGTACCGGGTGTCAACCTCAAGAGCGTAGGCACAGTGCGCGATGCCATGAAATGGCCCAAGCGCGACAGACGCACCACATTGCACAAACTCGACCTGATCAACTTCAATCTGCTCAGCCCATACACCGTATCAAAGATGATCGACGGCACAGCTCTGCTTGACGAACTGCGACGCACAGCCGGCGAGACATCGGCAGTCTACTCTTATCAAGGCCTGACAATCACGGCATCGGCCCTGCGCAAAGGTATAATGTACTATGGACTGGCGATCGACAAGTTCATGGGCAACTCGGTCATCAAGCGTCTCGAAGGCGCACCTTTTGCATCTGATGCCGAGATACGCGAGCGTCTGCAACCCACCGTCGCAGAAGGCTCGGGCGAGTGGGTTGATCTGTGCGGACTCATCGCTCCCAAAGAAGAGATCAACCGTCTCACCCGCGAGATAGGCGATGGCACTATCACCGACCTCCAACAGGTTGAAAATCGTCTGCAGCATCTGCATTCGCTATATTACGACATGGAGTGGACCTGGGTAGTCGAGAATTTCAAAAACTGGTGGGGCAAATCTGTCAGCGAGCTTACCGCCGATGATATACGTGCCATTGTCGACCGCTGGACCGACAGCGTCGTTACCCTTGACAAGATGCTCTATGACGACGCCCGCAAAGAGTTCTCGTCGATATCACGCATCGGATTCGGTGTCGATGGCAGCGACGGACGCCGCAACCATGATTTCGAGCAGGTACGCGGCGAGTTCGAGAAAGATCCGTTCGTAACCATGGTCCTGAGCCACATCGAGGCTAAAACGGCCCTCGGAGCCGAGCTAAAAGGCCGACTCTGCTGATACTGAGAATTGCATACATTACAGCAAAGGGCCACATCGTTTGATGCGGTCCTTTTGCTGTGTTGGTCCAAATCATTATGCGTTGGAGATGGCGGCTTTGATAGCGCGGGCGACGTTGATGCCGTCAAGAGCCGCCGAGACAATACCACCGGCATATCCTGCACCCTCACCGCATGGATAAAGCCCCGGCAGACCGATATGCTGCAGTGACTCGCGATCGCGTGGCACACGCACCGGAGCCGAGGTGCGTGTTTCGTCACCGATCAGCACAGCCTCTGCGGTAAGAAATCCACGTGCCTTACGGCCAAACTCAGCCAGGCCTCGCTGCAGTCGGCCGGCAATCATCGGCGGCAACAGCAGATCGATGCGTCCCGGAGCGATGCCGGGTGCATATGATGATCGGGGCAAGTCGCGCGACTGTCGCGATGCCACAAAATCGGTCATGCGCTGTGCCGGCGCCACCTGACTCTCACCGGCGGCCTCGAAGAAGCGCCGCTCGATATCGTGCTGGAAGTGCATCATCTTGAGAGGTCCGTACTGATCGTATTCGGGCAAGTCTTCGGGTAGCACCTCAACCACCATACCCGAGTTGGCCCAGCGTGTACCGCGGTTTGAGGGCGACATGCCATTGACCACCATCTCGCCGGGCGCGCTGGCGGCAGGTATGATGACACCGCCCGGGCACATGCAGAACGAGTAGACAGCACGACCGTCGACGCGGGTAAGCATCGAGTATTCAGCCGGCGGCAGATATTGCCCTCGCCCCTGCGGCGAATGGTATTGTATGCAGTCGATGAGATGCTGAGGATGCTCAAGGCGCACACCGACAGCGATGCCTTTGGCCTCGAGCTCGGCATCGCGTTCAAGCAGCATGTCATAGACATCGCGGGCCGAGTGGCCCGTGGCAAGAATCACAGGGCCACGGTATTCAGAGCCGTCAGCCACGACAACGCCATCTACACGGCCGTTTTCAACGATGAGATCTGTGACCCGTGTGCCGAAGTGCACCTCACCGCCACAACGGCGAATAGTCTCGCGTATAGCCTTGATAATAACCGGCAACCGGTCGGTGCCGATGTGTGGATGCACGTCGATGAGGATGTCATCGGCGGCACCATGCGCATGAAATATCTGCAATACCTTGTCGACAGGGCCTCGCTTGGAGCTGCGTGTATATAGCTTGCCGTCTGAGTATGCGCCGGCTCCACCCTCGCCGAAGCAGTAGTTTGAGTCGGGATCAACCCGCCCCGTACGACACAGATCTGCCATATCACGTCGGCGGGCGTCGACATCCTTGCCTCGCTCGAGCACCACGGGATGCAGCCCCAGCTCGATGAGCTCAAGAGCGGCGAACAGCCCGGCAGGCCCGGCGCCTACGACCACAACGCGGGCGGCATCGGCCACATCGGGATAATCGATCGGGACATATCGGCTGAATGATCCGTCAATTTCGTCAATATGTACAGCGACCGACAGATTGACCGCCACAGGTCGACGGCGCGCATCGATCGAGCGACGCAGTATATCGACCCGACGGATGCGGTTTATGTCTATGTCGAGTTGGCCGGATACCGCCAACCTAAGCTTCTCGGGGCGGCCTGCCACATCAGGGCGCAGGCGCAGTTGTATCTTTTGCAGCATTTGATGATGATTGATTTGATGTCGCAAACTCGCGGTGTAAACGACGGTTCATCACTATCATGGTGACGAGAGCCAGCACAAACGCCAGCATATCGCTCGCGGCCATAGATCCCCATACACCGTCGATGCCAAAGTGGCGCGGCAATATCCACAGCAACGGCACAAGGAATATAAGCTGACGGGTGAGCGACAGGAATATCGAAAGTCTGGGGTGGCCGATTGACTGGAAATAGTTCTGGATCACTATCTGACAGCCTACCACGGGATAGGCTATAAAGTAGATGCGGAATCCAGCGCGGGCGATGCGTATCATCAGTTCGTCAGTGGTAAACATCGAGCTGACTGCATCCGGGAATGCCTCGGTGACAATCCAGCCTATGGTGGTGATGCCTATACCGATCCAGATGCCTTTGCGCAGAGTCTCTACCACACGCTGCCAGTTACGGGCACCATAGTTGAATCCGAGAATAGGCTGCATGCCCTGGGTAACGCCGAAGACAATCATGACGAAGAACATGGTCGTGCGGTTGATGATACCGTAGGCACCTATTGCTATATTGCCGTAAACGCCGGCCACATCGAGAATAGACTTGTTGAGAAACACCACGACAAAGCAAGCGGTGGCATTCATAAGAAACGGCGACAGACCGATAGCATATATACGCTTCACGAGGTTACCGACCAGCCACTTGCGTTTAAGATCAAAATGCACGAAACTCTTTTTTGAGCAGAAATGTACCAGCACCCAGATAAAAGCGCTCGACTGGCCGCAGATAGTGGCGAGTGCCGCCCCCTTGATTCCCCACTTGAACGTGAAGATGAATATAGGAGCCAGCACCAGATTGACAGCGACTGACAGCAGAGCCGATATCATGGCCTTTTTGGGATAGCCCGTCGCGCGCATGATGTTGTTGAGGCCTATGAACACATAGGAGATAGGCGTGCCGTAAAGTATCACCTGCATAAATTCGCGGGCATACGGGATAGTCTCTGACGTGGCGCCGAAGAAATAGAGGATCTCGTCGAGAAACAACAATGTCAAGCCACCAAACACAACAGAATGTATGATACACAGCGTCATGACATTATTGACAACATCTGTCGCGCGGTCAATAGCCTTCTGTCCAAGGAAAATCGAACTGATCGTGGCACCACCGACAGCGATAAGCGTACAGAAGCCCACCACAAGATTCATCAGAGGAAATGTGATCGCCAGACCCGAGATTGCCATAGGACCGACACCGCGGCCGATGAATATACTGTCGATAATGTTATAGAGCGACGTCGCGACCGCAGCGATAATCGCAGGCACAGAATATTGAACCAGCAGTTTGCCGATAGCACTTGTACCGAGAGTTATCGCCGACGCAGGATGATTGGATGTCGCAGTCTTACTCATAAACAGGCTTTATAATTGTTAACACCTATTTGCGCAAAATGGTCTTGACAGGATCACTTTTTTTGTTGTACCATGCCCCGATCAACCACAACAAGAGTATTACGCCCACATAAGGTAGCGTGAGCAGTCGGGCTATATGGCCGTCGTCAAAAACCTTCATGGAATCAATAGGGGCCGGTCTGGACAACAGATCGGGGACAACAGTGGCAAAATTGCGTTTGAGAGTGATTATACCGTCGTTGACCCTCACCAGCGCCGTCGATCCGCGCACAAGCTGCTTGAGTGAAGTATCTGACGACGAATAGACCGGCATCTTGGGGCGGGCAAGATCACGCCACCGGTCGAGAGCATCGCCCGAGGCGGCCACAACGGCTATCATGCGGCCTCCGTAGGCGGCCTCGTACTCGCATAATTCGTTGGCAAAGCGGGCGCGGGTGAGAAAATCGAGCCCGGGCTCAGACACAACCAGTATCAGCAGCTCGCCATCAGTCTCATCATCGGGCATCAGCACATCTTCGGTCACCTCGTCCTCACCGTCAAACAGAGCCAATGGCTCTACAAACGCATGGGTCTGTGCCGGGCCTATATAAGTCCAGGTAGAATCCGGCAGTGCATCGAGTGTGAATTCGCGCCGGTCGTCGTCACGCTCATATATATATGTGACATCGGACTCTGCCGGTCCCCCGTTGATATCCGAGCCGACAGGATAAGGTCTGAAATCGACCACAGGCTGAAACTGCCAGCCGACAAAAGCCAGCAATAGCGCGTAGATTACCGAAATGGCTATCGCTATCCACTGTAGTCCGGGGATAATACCCGTGCCGACACGACGGTTATAAATCAACAAAAATACTATAAGAGCCGTGATGACAAGATTCTTGACAAATGTAGCGGTGTTTGATATCACCCACAAGTCTCCGAAGCATCCGCAATCTGCCACAGGATCTGCCACAGCGATATATGCCGTCAGAGGCAACAGAAAGGCCATCATGGCGGCAGCAAACACGGGCGAAGTGCGCCGCAGGCTGCCGGTAAGCAGCAATATACCGGTCACAAACTCAAAGATTGATAGTCCGACAGTGCCGACCACGATAATCTCGCGCGGGAAGACGCCACCCAGACTCCAGACACTCAGGTATTCCTCGACCTTGTAGACAAATCCCCACGGATCAACCGATTTGGCCCATCCCGAGATTATGAATACCGCTCCGACCAACACGCGGGTCACCCACACAGCGGGCACAAGCCACCGCGGTTTTCCGGCGGTGTTTTCTTCAGTGCTCATTCGGTCAGCTTTATGATACCGAATACGGCGTAAACAAGAATGTCAAGATAATTGGAATCGATGCCCTCTGACACAGCCACAGCACCGTCATGATCCTCGATTTCTTTGACACGCTCGATCTTGGTGAGGATAAAATCTGTATAAGACGGCACACGCATGCCGCGCCATGCCTCGTCATAATCGTGATTTTTGGCCTGCAACAGTTCGCGGGCCTCACCGGCCATACGGTCGTAGAGCTCAATCGCGCGATTGTTGTCAATATCTTTTGTATCGACAAAACCAAGACGCAGCTGTATGATACCCACTATACTATAATTGACTATCGCCATAAATTCGGGCAAGATGCCTTCTCCGACAGCCGAGCAGCGTTTGATCTCAAGCGACCGTATGCGCTTGGCCTTGATAAAAATCTGGTCGGTGACACTCTGAGGGCGCATCATGCGCCACGAGGGACCGTAGTCTTTGAGTTTCGAGACAAAGACCGCACGGCAATCGGCTATAGCTTTATCGAATTGGGAGTTGGTGTCCATATTATTCATTTTTTTTTGCAAAATTACAAAAAGATTGCTCATCGTCTGATATATTGGCCGAATAATTTGTCGGTCACACATATTGACAGCCTGACAGCGCATGTTTACAACATGACAATAACTTTATTGCACCGTGTTGCAGAAGTTTCGCCCATAATTCGTAAATTTGCAGAAAATATACCCACAAAGACATGAAAATGAGTTTACGAACCGTTGTCGCCGCACTTGCGATCTCACTCTCTGCGATGGGCTCGATGGCCCTCGACCTGCCGGTAAAACGCGTCAACGGCACACAGCAATACTACTATGCCGTGCGTCGCGGCGACACTGTATTCTCAATCGCCCGTGCCCTCGGCGTGACCCGTGATGACATCGTGCGCCACAATCCGTCTGCGGCCGACGGTGTGCGGCAGGGCATGACCATCTATCTGCCCGTGAGCGAATACTCGTCGGTCGAGTCTCCCAAGGCCGACAGTGAAGTAAAGCGCGAGCGCAAATCGTTCAAATATCGCGTCAACAAGGGTGAGACTCTGTTTGGTCTGAGCCATCGGTTCGGCTGCACGCCCGACGATATAATCGTCCTCAACCCGAACGCCAACGACGGCATCAAGGCCGGCGAATACATCATAATACCCGGTACAGATACCGAAGCATCAGAGGCCGCCGAGGTGCCGGTAGCAAAAAAGGCGACAGAGACGCCCGACACCAACACCGCCCCGGCTCTTCATGCGTCAGCCCCGAGTCAGGTGCAGCCGGTGCAGACCATCGAGGCGGCACCCCGGCAAGACGGAATCACCGAGATATCGGTCGAGGAAATCACGGTAGAGCAACCGGGCGGCAATATTGCCGTATTGCTGCCGCTGATGCTCGATGATCCCAACCCATCAAAGCACGCACTGCTGTGCACCGACTTTGTACGTGGCATGATGCTGGCGGCCGACCGCATGCGCGACGGTCTCGGCGACATACAGATTGCAGTGTTCGACACACGCGGCGACCAAAACGAGATACGCCGCATCATGGCTGATTCGGCCGTGATGTTTGCCGACGTCATCATCGCACCCGAGGACGAGGCATCGCTGCTCGAAGTCGAACGTGCCGTGAGCGACAACGACTCATATATTTTCAATATACTCGCCGTGCAGGACACCACCTATCTCACCCGGCCCGATGTCATGCAGGCCAACATCCCCCATCAGCTGATGTATGCCAAGGCCGTCGAAGGTCTTTACGACATGTTTGATGGCTATACTCCCGTATTTCTTATCAGCAAGGGAGGCCGCAGCGAAAAACTCGCATTCACACAGTATGCGCGCGAATATTTCGAGTCCAAGGGCATCACCCCCATCGACATGGCTTTTGACGGCATGCTCTCGCAACGCGACCTCGAGTCACTCGATCCGACAGGCAAATACGTATTTATCCCCGCATCAGGCTCGTTGAGCGAATTCAACAAATTCGCCCGTCCGCTGATGACTTATCGCGACAACGTTGCCGATCCGTCGTCTATCGCACTGTTCGGATATCCCGACTGGACCATCTTCCGCAACGACGCAGCCGAGATGCTGCATAATCTCGAAGCGGCATTCTATTCGCGATTCTACTCAGATCCGACACAGGCCGAGACGACCGATTTTGTGCGGTCGTTCACCACTACATTTTCATGCGAGCCCATGCAGGTGGTACCCTCTCAGGCTATGCTCGGATATGACACCGCCCGCTACCTGATCACCAACATGCGCGCAAACGGCGGCACTGTCGATCCCGAAAACCCGGCTCAGTACAACGGCATACAGTCGGCATTCCGGTTCGAGCAGGTCGGCGAGGCCGAGGAGAACGTCCCCGAAGACACCACAGTCGCCGGTCCGGTCAACACCGCTCTTTATCTGATCAACTATCTGCAAGGCAATGGCGTCACGACACGTATTCTTTAAGATCACGGCAGTGATCGCACTGCTCTTTTATGCCGCGGCCGCATCGGCCCAGACCCACTACAAGGCACATATGTGGATCGGCGGACGCGCCGGCGTAAGTCTGGCGCGCCAAGACATATCGCCGTCTATGCCCCAGTCATGGCTGATGGGTTCGACAGGTGCAGTGACATTCCGATACAGCGAAGAAAAATTATTCGGTCTGGTGGCCGAGGCCGGCTGGAGCCAGCGGGGCTGGAAGGAAGATTTCGAAGAGTCTCCGCTAAAATACAGCCGACACCTCACCTATGTCAATCTCACGGCACTGACACAGATAATATTCGGTGGACAGAGGGCAAAATGCTTTATCAATCTCGGCCCGGAATTCGCCTACATGATCTCTGAGAGCATATCGGCCAACTTTGATTACAACAATCTCTCGTCGGTGACCGACTGGCCCGAGCGCGAACGACAGACAGCCCAGCTGGCCATGCCGATACACAACAAATTCGACTATGGCATCACAGCATCGATAGGCGGTGAGTTCTATGTGCGGCCAACCCATTCGATCACACTCGAGGCGCGCTATTACTTCGGCCTCGGCAATATATTCAAATCGTCTAAAGCCGATACGTTCAGCGCCTCGCGCTGCACCTCGATCGAAGTGACCTTAGGATACAATTTCCGACTCAGATAACCCCTACTCTCACACTCTGACAATGGAAGGAAATAATACATACAGCGGCCCCCGCAAGCCTCGGCACACCCCCGCCGACCCTCTTGACACCGGTGGCCGGAAGGCTCCGCGCGACACAGCTGTCGAGGCGGCAGTGCTCGGTGCCCTGATGCTCGAAAAAGACGCATATACCACCGTATGCGATATGTTGCGGGCCGAATGTTTCTATGAGCCCGCCCACCGTCTCGTCTTCGAGGCCATACAGACGCTCGGCGCCGCACAGCGTCCTATCGACTTTCTCACCGTCACCGAGCAGATGCGTCTCAACGGCACGCTCAATGAGGTCGGTGGCCCGGCATTTATCGTAAATCTGACCACAAACGTAGGTTCGGCGGCACATATCGAGTACCACTCGCGTATCGTGGCACAGAAATACCTTGCCCGCGAGCTCATCTCGTTTGCCTCGGCAATCGAGAACAAAGCCTTTGACGAAAGCAACGATATAGACGATCTGATGCAGGAGGCCGAGGGCAAGCTCTTCGAGATCTCGCAGCGCAATGTCAAAAAAGACGTCACCCAGATTGATCCCGTGGTCATGCAGGCCATCAACCAGATGCAGGCCGCGGCCAACCGTACATCGGGTCTGAGCGGTCTCGAATCAGGTTATCGCGAGCTCGACAAGATCACATCGGGCTGGCAGAATTCCGACCTTATCATCATCGCCGCACGTCCCGCGATGGGCAAGACCGCATTTGTGTTGTCAATGGCAAAGAATATGGCAGTAAACTTCAACACGCCAATCGCCGTATTCTCGCTTGAGATGAGCAATCTGCAGCTGGTCAACCGTCTGATTTCAAATGTCTGCGAGCTCGACGGATCAAAAATCAAATCAGGACAGCTCACCCCGATCGAGTGGAAACAGACAATGGCACGCATCAACGCTCTGTCGGGCGCTCCATTGTATATAGACGATACACCGTCACTGTCAGTATTTGAGCTGCGCACAAAGGCTCGACGACTCGTGCGCGAGCACAACGTCAAGTTTATCATCATCGACTATCTGCAGCTGATGAACGCCTCGGGCATGAAATACGGCTCGCGCGAGCAAGAGGTGAGTATGATATCACGTTCGCTCAAACAGTTGGCCAAAGAGCTCAACATACCTATTGTGGCTCTGTCGCAGCTCAACCGATCGGTTGAGTCGCGCACCGAGAACAAGCGTCCGCAGCTGTCTGACCTGCGCGAGTCGGGCGCCATCGAGCAGGATGCCGACATGGTGTGTTTCATTCATCGTCCCGAGTACTATCTGCGTTCGGGCGAGGATGCCCAGGGCAACGACATACGCGGTCTGGCCGAGTTTATCATCGCCAAGCACCGCAGCGGCTCGGTGGGAGACGTGCGCATGAGATTCCGCGCATCATATGCGCGGTTTGAGAACTGGGACGAGATCGCAACCGGATTTACCGAGATAGGTTCGCGCGGCAACGATGCCGACGGCACAGACGCCAATACGGCCAAGCAGCCTACGTCGCCGTTCAGCGGCGGATCGGCCGACATCATCAATCAGAGCGACGAGCCCGCGCCCTTCTGACATACCAATCGAGCGGGACAGACGGTCCTGCACCATATCGGCCGATGGTCATCAGTTCTTGGCGGCACTCGATATGGCGATGGCGCTGAGACGATGTTCGAGTTCGGTTGAGCTCAGACGAGTGGTGAGTTTGCCACGATGAGCGATCGATATGTTGCCGGTTTCCTCAGATACCACGATTGCCACCGCGTCGGTAGCCTGGGCAATGCCGAGAGCCGACCGGTGACGCAGTCCCATATATCGGGGCACATCGCTGTCGTGGCTTACAGGCAGAATGCAACCGGCGGCCACTATGCGGCCATGCGCCACGATCATGGCACCGTCGTGCAGGGGCGAATTCTTAAAGAATATGTTTTCGATCAGACGGGTATTGACCTCGGCGTCGATTATGTCGCCGGTCTTGGCATAGTTGTCGAGCGGTATCGACTGCTCGACGACTATCAAAGCGCCGGTCTTGGTCTTTGACATGCTCATGCAGGCATAGACCACAGGCATGACCCATGCGGTGGCCTTGGCATCGAGCGATTCTTTGTGGTGATGGAAGATTTTTGACAGAAAACGCCACCGCCTGTGCGAACCCAGCTCGACCAGAAAGCGTTTGATCTGATCCTGGAAGAGTATCACCAGTATCAGCAGGCCGATACTCATGAATTTATCAAGAATCGTACCTATAAGACGCATCGCAAACACCTCTGACGCGATGACCCACACCACGATAAACGCCATGACCCCGTAGAAGATATTGATCGTGCCCGACTCTTTCATCAGTCTGTAGATGTAGTAGAGCAGCAAAGCTACGAGTACGATGTCAAGAACGTCTTTGATTCCGAAAGTTGGCATGGTGAGGTGAGATTATAAGGTGAGAGGGTATTATTGTCAAAGACCGGCAGGATCTGTGTCGGCAGTCCTCACATAGAGTTCGACGGCCTGCCGGGCTGCCTTGACGTCGTGCACACGCAAGATGGCCGCACCGCGGTCAAGGGCCAGAGTATTGAGCACGGTCGTGCCGTTGAGGGCGTCGGCCGTATCGACATTCAGAGCTTTGGTGATCATCGACTTACGCGAAAATCCCACGAGCAGCGGGCGATGCAGCAGCTCGAGCAGGCGCAGGTCGTGCAGCATGGCATAGTTTTGTTCGAGAGTCTTGCTGAACCCGAAGCACGGGTCGACAATCACATCTGCCACGCCGAGCAGCGCGAGCTGTTGCAGGCGGTCGCCGAGCTCTGAGAGCACGTCACGTGTGACGTGCTCATAGTCGCAGAATTCCATCATATCGGCAGGTGTTCCGCGCATATGTCCCAGAATATAGGGCACGTGCAGTTCGGCCACAGTGTCAAACATATCGGGATCGAGATTGCCGCCGGCAACATCGTTGACAATATCGGCGCCCCACTCTGTCACGGCACGGCGCGCTACCGAGGCGCGGAATGTATCGACAGATACAGGCACCGATGGCGCGGCCTGACGTACGACAGCGATGGCACGTGCCAGACGCTCGGCCTCGCGGTCCTCGCTCACCTCGGCTGCACCGGGGCGGGTGCTGTATGCACCTACATCGATAAAATCGGCACCCTCGGCAGCCATCACCGCCGCACGGGCGGCGATGTCGGCATCGGTCTGCACGCGCGACGCGGCATAAAACGAGTCGTCGGTGACATTGATGATTCCCATCACGGCCGGACGGTCATAGCGGCGCAGCTCGCCACGCAGATTGAGGCTGTAGGGCTTCATCGGTTGGCGCGTTTACGCTCGAGCTCGTCGAGGATGATCTTGCGCAGACGTATGTGATGAGGCGTCACTTCTACATACTCGTCTTCTTTGATATACTCGAGAGCCTCCTCGAGGCTGAATACCACAGGAGGCACGATGCGGGCCTTGTCGTCGGCGCCCGAGGCGCGCATATTGGTGAGTTTCTTTGACTTGGTCACATTGACCACTATGTCGTTTTCTTTAGCGTTCTCGCCCACTACCTGACCGGCATATACCTCTTCCTGGGGGAAAATGAAGAATCGGCCGCGGTCTTGCAGCTTGTCGATGGCATAGGCATAGGCGGTGCCGGCCTCAAGGGCGATAAGCGAGCCGTTGGTGCGACGCTCGATGTCGCCCTTCCACGGCTGGTACTCAAGAAACCTGTGGGCCATGATAGCCTCGCCGGCCGACGCAGTGAGCACATTGTTGCGCAGGCCGATGATGCCGCGCGACGGTATCTGGAACTCGAGATGCACACGGTCGCCCTGTGCGGTCATCGACAGCATCTCGCCCTTGCGGCGAGTGACCATATCGATGATTTTTGACGCATATTCCTCGGTGACGTTGATTGTGAGAAGCTCCACAGGCTCGCACTTGCGGCCGTCGATCTCCTTGATGATCACCTGGGGCTGACCCACCTGCAGCTCATAGCCCTCGCGGCGCATGGTCTCGATAAGTACCGACAGGTGCAGCACACCGCGGCCATAGACAGTCCAGATATCCTGATGCGGATCTTTATGCACCCGCAGGGCCAGATTGCGGTCAAGCTCGCGTGTGAGACGGTCACCGATGTGGCGCGAGGTGACAAACTTGCCGTCGCGGCCAAAGAACGGACTGTCATTGATGGTAAACGTCATCGACATGGTGGGCTCGTCGATGGCGATGCGGGGCAGAGGCTCGGGATTGGCCGGGTCGGCGATGGTGTCGCCGATCTCAAAGCCTTCGATGCCGACCAGGGCGCATATGTCGCCGCTCGACACCTCGCTGACCTTTTTGCGGCCCATGCCCTCGAATGTATGCAGTTCCTTGATTTTCTGACGCACCACCGAGCCGTCGCGGCGGCAAAGAGCCACCTCCATGCCCTCGCGCAGCGTGCCGCGGTGCACGCGGCCGATGGCGATGCGGCCCACATAGCTCGAGAAATCAAGCGATGTGATGAGCATCTGAGCGTCGCCCTCGTAGGTGGTCGGCGCGGGTATGTGCTCGATGATGGCATCGAGCAGAGGCACGATATTATCGGTGGGTTTCTCCCAGTCGGTGCTCATCCAGCCGTTTTTAGCCGAGCCGAACACTGTGGGGAAGTCGAGCTGTTCCTCACTTGCGTCGAGACTGAACATCAGGTCAAACACCATGTCCTGCACCTCTGAGGGGCGGCAGTTGGGTTTGTCGACCTTGTTGATCACCACCACGGGCTTAAGGCCTATCTGGATGGCTTTCTGCAGCACGAAACGGGTCTGAGGCATAGGTCCCTCGAAAGCGTCGACCAGCAGCAGACAGCCGTCGGCCATGTTGAGCACTCGCTCTACCTCGCCGCCGAAGTCGGCGTGTCCGGGCGTGTCGATGATATTTATCTTGGTACCTTTGTAGTTTATAGATACGTTTTTCGAGAGGATTGTGATGCCACGCTCGCGCTCGAGATCATTGTTGTCAAGGATTAATTCGCCGGTGCTCTGGTTGTCGCGGAACAGATGTCCGGCCAACAGCATCTTGTCGACCAGTGTCGTCTTGCCGTGGTCGACGTGTGCGATGATGGCGATGTTGCGGATGTCTTGCATACTCTATTGGATCTTTTTCAAGCTGCAAAATTACAAAAAAATTCTCATATGTGAGTACTTTGTGCAAGCTCTTTCAGGGCAAAAGCATGAGATTTGATTAAAATTAAGTCAAAGGCAAGCCGTTTTT
>JAUNGA010000052.1 GCA_030524765.1 Bacteroidales bacterium
GTCTATACATAATGCACCCCAAAAGTTTTGTGTCTAACTTTTGGGGTGCAGTTCATCGATGCCGGGGCGCTCTTGTTGTGTCGGGTAGCTGTTTATTTCACTACCACTTTATGTGTGGCTGTACCCTGTTTTACGATGTAAATGCCGGGCTCGAGGTCGTCGGGGCTGACACGGATGCCCTGCAGATTGTAATACTCGGTCTGAACGGTGTCGACAATTATGTCGGCGATGCCGTTGGTCGAGAGATCGGCAGTGGCTGTGGCAGACCAGTCGCTTGCCGAGAAATTGTCGGTATCGACGGGCACGGCTTTCACGCGGTAGTCGTAGATGCCGTTCTCTTTGAGGTCAGATACGGTGTACGATGTGGCGGTGATGCCGGCGATTGTGCGGATGTCGCTGTCGGCAGCGGCGCGTGACCTGTCGACAAGCTCGGTGGCATCGCCTGTATAAATGTCGGCCTGCTTGAGATAGATGCGTTTCTTGTTGGCCACAGTCTCGATCACGACCGATGTCTTCTCGCCGGCGTTGCCGCTGAGCAACACGGCATATTCGGCGTATTCGGATGTAAGATCAACAGTCTCGGAAGCGATGTATTTACCTGAGTTATCGACGATGCTGACCTTGACCGAGCTGCCGTCGTTGTTGTAATATCTGGCAGTGAGGCGCACGGTCACTTTGCCGTCTGATCCGTTGGTGAATGCCGGTGATGTCACCGAGCCGGTGCGGTTGCTCGAGCCGATCTGCATGCCGCCTGTGCCTACGAGGGCATATCCGCCGACTGTCCATCCGTGAGTTTTAAATGTAAAGTCGGTAGAGCGGATCTGCTCGTAGTTGATATCGCGGTGTTCGCGAATCTCGAGAGTATATGTCACCTCATTGTCGTCGGCGGCAGACCAGTTGAATGTAGCTGATGTCGCCGAGAGTATGTCGTGGGCGGCGAGCACCGGTGTCGCAACTGCCGGCGCCGGCGCCTTGGCTACCCAGAATGATACGGTGCCGTCGCTGTTGCGTGTGATTTCGGTGACGGGCCGGCCGGCCAGCTTGCCGCTTGTGTTGAATTTTGCCGCCGGCTGAGATTGGTCGGTAAACTCATTGACACCATTCCATGGCCATAGATCTCCGAGCAGTGATTCATCATTGATATTGTAATATGTTTCGCCCCAGTAAACGGTTTTGTCCATCTTGAGGTCATTGTCGGCGGGCACGGGTGTCATGCGCTGCAGAGCGTAATTATTCACGGTGTTGTTTGCCCATGATGTGGCGTTGTAGGTCACATGGTAGATAAACAGGCCCTCGGTGGGCATATATTTGTCCCAACCTTGCCGTGCGCGGTTCTCGATGATGAAATACTCGTTCTTGTCAGACTGGTTTGTGATCTTGATAGCCTTGTCGGTAGCGATATTTTTCTGATTGAGGGCAGGCATCGAGTAGAATGTGTTTTCGGTAGCCTCTTCGATCTCGATCCAGCCCATGAAGGCTTTCTCGTAGGCTGTATAGCCGATAGGGGTATAGCCGTTGTCGTTGTAGCTGCCGTTGTCGAGCAGCGACCAGTTGCCCATGCCGAAGTATCCGCTGTATTCCGTATCGTAGAAGTCGGGCAGGCCGAGGCAGTGCGAGAACTCATGGCAGAATGTGCCGATACCGTCAATCTTCGACATGTCGGTGTTGAGCTCGTTGAACACCGCGAATTTATCGACACGGGTGCCGTCGAGGGTCAGGGCTTTGCCATAGTCAGAACTTGAGAGCGCCCACTGGCAAGGCCATATGGAGTTCTCGCAGTCGTCATCATAAGACGAGGCTTCGCCGTCACCGGCATAGAGCACTATCACAACGTCGCACTGACCGTCGTCGTCATTGTCATAAAGGCTGAAATCAATCTCAGAGTTGAGCCCCTGGCATCCCTCGGCTACCATCTTGCCCACGCCCTTGTCGTTGCCCCAGGCGTTATTGCCGCCATAAACGGCACGGTTGTTTTCAAGTGTATAGGGTCCGTAGACGTCAAACTGAGGCGAGTATTTGCCGTTTGACTGGTCTAAGAAATATTGATGTGCGCTTTTATTGCCTTCGGTGAAGAACGATGTGAACGTGGCGTGTGCATCGGCGTCCTTGAATTTGTAATCTTTGTATTGCACGAGGATTACCGGTACTCTGGGCGAACCTGACGAAGGCACCTGACTGGCTTTCTTCGGTCCGGTGGCAGATGCACGACGTATTTTGGCCGACTCCAGGCGGGCGGATGCCAGACGGTCGGCTGTAAGCGTTGCCCCCGACTCGGCCAGGAATGCACGCTCTGCATCGCTGCGGTCGTTGATGTCATGTGCTTTTACACCGGTGATTCTGTCGGCTCCCACATAGTAGAAATAGCCGTCGGTCTCGCGGGCGACAGCAAGCCCGTCGGTTGTGCGGAAAGTATGAAAGAATTCGTCACCGACAAGCTCGACATTGATGGTGGTGCCGTCGGGCTGGGTGAACGAACGCATACCTTTTTTTGCCGGTACTGCCATTGACGACAGCGTGATACCTCCGGCCAGGATACAGGTAAACAGTCCTTTAAGACTCATATAAGTAATTTGTTGTTTAATTACATTAATAATATCTTGCAAATATAGGCACAAACCAAGTTTTCTGCAACTTTTTCGGCCGTATATTAAGCGAAAAGATAAAAGAATCATAAATATTGTTTATGTGAAAAATAGCAAAGGAGGTTGTCGTTATCAATATAAGTTGGTAACTTTGCGCCCTTATGTTAGATAACAGACCCAGATTTGCGACACGATTTGGCGTGATAGCCACTACTGTCGGTTCGGCCGTCGGCCTCGGAAATATTTGGCGTTTCCCATACGAAGCCGGTGCTCATGGCGGTGGCGCCTTCCTGATATTGTATATCGCCTGTATAGCTTTTATAGGCATACCCGTGGTGTGTGCGGAGTTTGTGATGGGGCGTGCGTCGCGTCTCAACATATTCGGTGCATTCCGCACACTTGCTCCTCGCGGCGGCCGCCGTTGGGCGGTTGTTGGCGGCATGGGCATCATGGCCTCTATAATGATACTGTCGTTCTACTCGGTTGTGGCCGGATGGACAATCGAGTATCTGTGGCAATCGGTGGCGGGCACGCTCGCCGATATCGACTCGGCGGGGCGCCATGCTGCTTTTGACACGTTTACGGGTGGGTGGCGCTGCGTGATGTGGACTATCGTGATACTGGCACTCAACGGCGTGATTATGCTCGGCGGTGTGCAGAAGGGTATCGAGAGAGCGTCAAACTGGCTGATGCCTGTACTGTTTCTGCTGCTGGTGGTGCTGGCGGTCAATTCGCTGTTGCTGCCAGGTGCCGCAGATGGCCTGAAGTTTTTCTTTACACCCGATTTCAGCAGTATGACGGCCGACGATGTTCTGGCGGCTTTGGGTCAGGCGTTCTTTTCTTTGTCGTTGGGACTGGGCACGATGATGATATATGGCAGCTATTTCAGTTCGCGCACCAGACTTGTGCGCAGTGCCGCCACGACGGCGGCGCTTGATACGCTCGTGGCCATAACGGCGGGCGTGATCATCTTTCCGGCTGTATTCTCGTATGGGGCAGAACCCTCGGCCGGCCCCAAGCTGGTGTTTGAGGTCTTGCCTGATATATTCAATCATATGTCAGGCGGGTCGGTGTGGTCGTCGGCCTTTTTCCTGTTGCTCCTGCTGGCGTCGCTGACATCGACTATATCGATGAGCGAGATCAGTGTGGCATATTTCTGCGAGCAGTGGAGAATGAAACGGCGCACCGCTGTTGTGGTCAATTTCGTATTGGTGGCATCGCTGGGCACGCTGTGCGCACTGTCGTTCGGACCACTGGCCCACCGTACGGTCTTCGGGATGACATTCTTCAATCTGTTTGATTTCGTGACGAGCAATGTGATGATGCCGCTGGGCGGCATGCTCATATCGTTCTTTACCGGCTGGATCCTTGACCGCCGGATACTCGAGAGCGAATTAAGCCCGACGCCGAGAGCCATCGTGCGCGGCATCGCATTCAGCCTGCGCTACGTGGCTCCCGGCGCCATCGCTATAATTTTTGTGAACGGATTATTGTAGCAGCAATATGCCTCGCGGAGGCAGTGTGAGTCCCGGCTCGACGGTTATGTCGCGGCCGGTGATTACATCGTGCATGACTGTGCCCGGCTGTATGGTCTCGGCAATGTCGGCCACCGGTACGGTGGCCTCGGTCTCGTTGCCGTTGAGCATCACGACGACAAGACGGTCGCCAAGACGTCGCTCATAGATATATACGCCCTGTCGCGGGATGTAGTGCTTGAGCGATCCGCGGGCTATTATATCGTTGGCTTCGCCTTTGCGCCAGTCAAGCAGGCTGGCCAGAAAGTCGCGGGCCTCATTTTGCATAGGGGTGCGGCCTTCGCGTGTGAATACTGTCACGGAGTCGCCTGGAAATGCTCCCGGCATATCGCGCCGCACGTTGCCGTCACCGCCGTCGCGGCGTGTGCCGGACATCAGAATCTCTGTGCCGTAGTAGAGCTGTGGAATGCCACGTGTGGTGAGCAGCCATGTCATGGCCTGTTTCCATCCGTCGAGATTGTCGGGCTGCCCGGCCAGAAACCGGTCGGTGTCGTGATTGTCAAAAAACGTGAGGATGTGCTGCGGGTCGGCAAAGAGATAGTCGAGCGCCAGATGTTCGTAGAGCTTGTCGAGTCCGCGGGCGCCCTCGCCCGGTTTCAGAAATGCCTCCGGGCCGATGGTCATCATGCTGAAATCCATTACAGAGGGCAGGTTGGTCTCGACACCCGGATTGACACGGCTGTCGCGCTGCCACGCCGCTGCGCCGGCCTCGCCGGGATACCAGCATTCGCCGACGATGTTGTAGCCGGGATACTCCCGGTCTACGTCGGCTATCCAGCGGGCCATGCCCTCAACGTCGGCATAGGGATGCGTGTCCATGCGTATTCCGTCGATTTTCGATGCCTCGATCCACCATATCGAGTTCTGTATCAGGTAGTGCATCAGGTGGGGATTGCGCTGGTTGAGGTCAGGCATTCCACGCACAAACCATCCGTCAGTAGTGGCCTTGCGGTCGTATTGGCTCGCATATGGGTCGTGAATGGTCGACAACCGATAATTGGTCTGCAGATAGTCGTCACCGCCGTCGCCGTTGTACCAGTCGGGCGAGGGTCGGTCGGCTATCCACGGATGCGATATGCCGGAGTGGTTGAATATCATGTCCATCACGACTTTGAGGCCTCGCGCGTGGGCCTCGTCGATGAGCGTGCGCCATTCGTCATTGCTGCCAAATCGCGGATCTATACGATAGTAGTCGGTTGTCGCATAACCGTGATACGAACCACCACGCACGTCGTTCTCAAGCACCGGATTGACCCATATGGCTGTCACACCCAGCGAATCGATGTAGTCGAGGCGGTCGCGCAGACCCTGCAGGTCACCGCCGTGTCTGCCGCCCTTGCGGCTGCGGTCGACTGTGACCGGATAGCGCATGCCGCGGCCTGAGTTGTTGGTCGTGTCGCCGTCGGCAAAACGGTCGGGCATCACCAGATACAGCACGTCGCCGGCATCAAATGTATGCGGCAAAATGCCGTCGCGTGCCGACAGGGGATATTTGACCGATGTCTTGTCTTTGCCGACCGAGAAAGACAGTATGGCCTCGCCGGGCTTAGCGTCATCGCCGACTGACAGATATACGATTTTGTAGTTGGGGCTGCCCGGAGCGATCGATTCAAGCAGTTTTACCCCCGGATGTGATACGGTCACGTCGGCGTCGGCGATTCCTTGTCCATAGACGAGCAGCTGCAAGGTGTCGTTGGTCATGCCGGTCCACCAGTTGGGCGGATCGATACGTTCGACGGTGACGGCACCGGCCGACAACGAAGTGGCCAGAACCAGGGCTGTGATGATTTTTTTCATTGTAATTATTTGTTTTTGAAAGAAATCGCCGCGACATACAGACGCGGCGATTGACAGTCATTTATCTGGCAGCAAGCATGTCGACCGGCTGCAGGCGTATGGCAACTCCACCTCCACGTGCGAGGGGCTGTTTGAGCAGCGTCTTTGATGTTACATCGACGGTGCGTATCTCATATGCCTTGGGATTGGTCTGATAATCGGCATCAGCCGCATCGGCATATATTGTAGCACGATATTTGCGGCCTTTGGGCAGGAAGCTGAGATCGATGTTGGCCGTGCGGGCATTTTCATCGGTGATGGCGCCCACATACCAGTCGTCGGACTGTTTGTCAAGACGGGCTACGGTGATATAGTCGCCTGGTTCGGCCTCGAGATAGCGTGAGTCGCGCCAATCGACGGGCACGTCTTTGATAAACTGGAAGGCATCCATAAAGCGTGCATAGTTTTGCGGCAGGTCGCATGCCATCTGCAGAGGCGATGGCATTGTGAGATACAGTGCCAGCTGGCGTGCGATGGTAGTGCCGGCTTTGTGGGTGTGTCGTCCGCCGTAGGTCGACATGTCGGTCTCGAACAGGCCGGGGGTATAATCCATCGGGCCGCCTTTGAGGCGAGTGAACGGCAGGATGCATGTATGCTCGGGAGGATTGCCTTGCATTGCCTCGAACTCGCCGCCACGTGCCGACTCCTGGGCCACCCAGTTGGGGTAGGTGCGGCATAGGCCGGTGGGACGCACTGCCTCGTGGCTGTCGACCATGATGCGATAGTCGGCGGCACGGGCGGCCACATGTATGGCATGATCGACCATCCATTGCGACGAATGGTGTTCAGAGCGCGGGATGATAGCTCCGACATAGCCGGTCTTGACGGCGTCGTAGCCGTAATCGACCATATATTGGAATGCACGGTCGAGCTGGCGCTCATAGTCGGCGGCATTGCCGGCTGTCTCGTGGTGCATTATAAGTTTTACACCGCGCGAGGCAGCATAGCTCGTCAGCGAGTCGATATCGAAATCGGGGTAGGGTTTTGTGAAGTTGAAATGGTGGTTCTTGCGGAATGCCGCCCAGTCTTCCCATCCTTCGTTCCAACCCTCGACCAGCAGGCCCTCGATGCCGTTGTCGGCGGCAAAGTCGATGTAACGCTTTACATTTGCGGTGTTGGCCGCATGCCGGCCGCTCGGAGCCACCTTGCTGAAATCAGTCACGCCCGGCTGGGCATCCCAGTCGTTGCTGTAGGCCCAGCTCGTGCCCTCGCCGAGGAACATCTCCCACCATACACCCATGAATTTGCGGGGCTTTATCCAGTCGGTCTCGGCCAGAGCGCAAGGTTCGTTGAGATTGTAGATCAATTGGGAGGCCAGAATGTCGCGTGCGTCATCGCTGACAATGACGGTTCGCCACGGGGTGTGGAACGGCAGTTTGACGTAGGCCGCCACGCCGAGACGATCGGGAGTTATGTGTGATGTGAGAGTCATTGTGGTGTCGTCAAGCAGCAATGACATGCCGCCATAATTGCGCAACGCGGCTTCGTGGATGCTGACGTATAGCGGTTTGTCGTCAAGACCTTTTAGCAGCATGGGTGTCTGCACGCATAAACCCGGGATGGCCTGCGACTCGGTGTGGCGGCGACGCTTGCGCTTGAACTCGTCGCGCACCTGCGACAGCGGCACGGACGTGAAGAGCATCTCGTCGGTGTCGTAGTCGCCGGGAATGGTGAATACGGTCATGTCGCCCGGGAGTGCGAATTCGGTGTGCTCGTCAGTGATGGCCCAGTATTTGACGGCGTCCTGGCGAGGGAACTCGTATCGGAATCCCATACCATCGTCAAACAGCCGGTAGCGCAGGATCATCACGCCGGGGCTATCGACGTCCTGCCGGGTGAGGGTGACGGCAAGTTCGTTGAAGTGGTCGCGTACGGTCTCATACTCGCCCCATACGGGTTGCCAGCTTCGGTCGACCGACTCGCGGCTCTCGCCGGTGACGGCGAATCCGCGGGTCATGTCGGCTTCACGGCCGCTCAGACCAAGATGTGATGGCGCGATCACCGTGCGTCCCTTGTAGGAGAGGCTGTGCACGGGTGTGCCTGCGCTGTCGACATCGACATCGAGCCGCAGGTTGCCGTCGGGCGACACCAGTGTGAGTCCCCACGCCGGTGTCGCCATAACAGCTGCTGCAATTAAAAACACTTTTTTCATAGGAAAAGACCTTAGGATATTATTTAGAATATCAGTTGTAGTAGATCAAATATTCGTAAGCCCCGAGTGTGATGGTTGACGGCACAGTAACAGTAGCCCCGTTGTCCGAGTCGGTCAGGCTCAGACCTGCCATCTCAATCGGGGTCTTGACTGTGATGTCTTTGCCGGTGGGATTGACGATGACGAGCATGTGGCTGCCGTCGTGCGACCGCGACAGTGTCACGGCATCGCCGGTCTGATATACTTTGAGCTTGCCTGCACGTGCTTTGACGGTAGCCGCATAGGCCGATGCTATGTGTGCCAGTGCGTCGGTCTTGCTCTTGTCGAATGTCTCGGCTCCGTAGTTGAAAAACGATTTTGTGCCCGTGTAATCAATCATCTGGGATGTATAGAACATGGGCACACCCTCGTCGAGCATGACGGTCAGGGCATATGCTCCTCCGATGGCTGCGGCGTTGCCGTAAAGTTGGGCCACGGTGTTCTCGGCCACGATGTCGTGGTTGGCGGCATAGCGCATCACCAGTTTGCCTTCGGGCACGCCGGTCAGCTCGTTGATACTCTCGGCCACGAATTTTGCGGCATTGAGTTTTCCGGCATATAGTTTCTGCAGGTTTGACGAATAGGCCCATCCGTACATCATGTCGAAACCGTCGTCGAAGACTGCTTTGTCTGAACTCTCGGCAAGCATGAGGGCGCCGGGCAGTGCGGCCCGTACAGCTGTTATGGCTTCGGCCCAGAAGTCGTGGGGAACGCCGTCGACGTGATCGCAGCGGAATCCGTCGATGCCGGCCTCACGTATCCAGTAGAGCATGGCGTCGATCATGGCGGCACGCATCTCGGAGTTGTCGTAGTTGAGTTCGGCAACGTCGGTCCAGCCCGAAGGCGAGATGATGTTTCCGGCGGCATCGGTCTCGTACCATGAGGTGTTTGAGATCCATGCGCAGTCCCATGCAGTGTGATTGGCGATCCAGTCGAGGATGACGCGCATGCCCCTGGCGTGTGCGGCGTCGACCAGAGCCTTGAAGTCGGCCATCGAGCCCAGATGCGGGTCGACTGCCTTGAAATCGCGGATGCAGTAGGGCGATCCGATGGCACGGTCCTGGCCGGGATCGTTGACAGGCATTACCCACAATACGTTGCAGCCCATGCGAGCAATCTCGTCGAGCTGCGATGTAAGTGCGGTCAGACGAGCGCCGTCGGTGCCATACATGCGTGGATTTGTCTCGTGTATCATCATCGTGTTGACATCGGTGCGCACATCGCCGGGCTTGATGACAGGATTGTCGGGCATCACGGGATCGTCTGACGAACAGCCTGTGAGAGCCAGCGCGCCGACGGCCAATGCCAATGTGATTATTCTGGTGAGTTTCATCGTTTTTACTTGATTTTTAGAGAAAAGCAGCCCGACCGGTCGCGGGCCGGGCTGCCCGATGGTGTTATATTTACTAACTTAATCTAAAAACTTTCGGTCATTTTGCTGAGACACCGTCGGGTGTGGCGGTGAGATAGTAGGTCTTGTCGACCGTGATCGTGTAGTCGCCGAGCTGGGTCCCTGCTCCGTTGTTGTTGAATATCAGGTTGAGGGTCTCGCCGGCTCCTGATACATTCCAGTATTTATATGTGACTCCGTCGACTGTCTCGGTGCCGTCGGCCGCTTTGCCGGGCCATCCGCCGAAGTACTCGACATCGCCCCATGCATACACGGTGATGGCATCCCAACCGGTCTTGTCCTCGACATAGACGCGATAGTCGCCGGCGAGTTCGGCAGGATCGATGGCTGTGCATTCGCCTGCCTTGACGCTGAAGTAAAGATCGCTGCTGACGGTCACATTAGGTCCGTCAAACTGCTGGTCTATGCCGTCGTTGAATATCAGATTGACGTTGCTGTCGGCGCTGTTGGCGGTATAGGTGAGGAATGTGTGTCCGCCGATCTCTTTCGAGCCGGTTGCCGATGTTCCGGGCCATCCGCCGAAGACCTCCATGTCTCCCCATGCGTAGATGTTGAGCGTGCTCCATCCGGTGAGGTTCTCGACATAGATGGTATATTCGGTAGTGGTCGGGCCGGGTGTGGGAGTGTCTCCGCCCGGAGTGTAGGTTTCGGGATCAATCTCGACAACCTTGTCGGTAAGCTCAAGGTATATGTCGCGTTCAATCACGAAGGCAAAGTCGGCCAGCTGCGATGCGCCGTCGTTGCTGAAGATCAGATTCTGCGACAGACCGGCGTTGGCCTCTCCCATGTCGAAGTAGAGATAGTTGACACCGTTGATGGTCTGCGAACCGGTGGCTTTTGCTCCGGGCCATGCGCCGTTGAGATCATTGACATCGCCCCACTGGTAGAGGCTGAGGGCCGCGTCGTCCCAGCCGGTTTTGTTGACCACGAAGACTGCATGGCCGTCGTGCTTGACAGAGCTGGACGGATCATATTCGGCCACGCCGTCGGCGGTGAGGCTCAGATATATGTCCTGATCGAGGGTGCAATTGTAGTCGGCCAGCTGTGTGCCGCCACCATTGTTGTTGAATATCAGGTTGAGGTTGAGCCCCTTGTTGGCCTCGCCGGTATCGAAGTACTTGAATTTTACGCCTTCGATCTCGACAGTGCCTGTCGGTGCGATGCCGGGCCATGCGCCAAACGCCTCGGCGTCGCCCCATGCATACATCGTGATGGCGTCCCAGCCGGTCTCGTCGACAACAAATACAGCATAACCGTCGTGTACGATCTCGTCGGGATTGAGAGGTTTGTCGAAATATGATTTCCAGCGGACTACGGTAATGTTTGTACGTGTGCCGACCGCGGGATTGTCAGTGCGCGATACCGATTCGTTGCGCAAAGTGCGCTCGACGCCCTCGGATGCCGATACGAAGTGGAAGCCGTCGGCCAGCGATGTGCCCTGGACAAAGGTTGACGGGCGCAGGTAGATGCCCCATTTGATGTCGTTGCCCTGGGCTTTTTCGAGCTGCCAGTCGGGATTGCCTACGGCAGCCTCGTCGCCGCCGTTGAACGCACCTGAAATATAGATGCGGTCGTCGGCCACGGTGCCCTGAGGCATGATCACCTCGAGCAGGATAGCGTCTGAACGCAGCTCAAACTGCGGCAGCTCATGGTCAAAGATGATTTCCTCCTTGTCGTCGCATGCGCTCAGTCCGGCCATCAGCGGCAGGGCGAGCAGGAGGCTGCGGAATATATTTTTAATCATGATTTGTGACTTGACTGGTGATTAATAGTTGGGATTCTGACGCAGACCGGGATTGACCATAAGGGCCGATGCGGGCAGCGGATACCACTCGTATTTGCGGTCGCGGCGGGCGGGCAGATCAAAGCCGTCTTCGGTAGCACGGCCGAAGAACCACCACTGTCCTTGGGTGAATTTGTCGAAACGGCGCAGGTCGGTGCGGCGGCGACGGCCCTCGTTGAGGAACTCGATGCCCCATTCGCTGAGCATCCAGTCGAGATCAAAGGCGGTCATGCCGGGACCGGGTTTGTCGATGTCGGCTGCATTGGCAAAGTAGCGGGCCTTGACGGTATTGACCAGACGTTTGGCCTCGTCGGCGTTGCCTTTGCGCAGCTTGCACTCGGCCAGGGTGTAATATACCTCGGCCAGGCGGAACTCAACCTCCTCGGCGTCGACAAAGTAGAATCCGACGCTCTCGGGATAGATCGGGTATTTGAGATATCGGATACCCGAGTTGGTCTCGCCCCAACGGGGTGACATGACGGTCTCGAGGCTGCGGCCCAGACCAAGGAATGTGCCCACCTGGTCGACGTAGACCAGTGCCTGGCCGTCGCGGTCGGCGTCGGCTACGACAGGAGCTCCTGTATTGTAGTCGAGCATCGGGCCGACGAGGAATTGTCCGGTATAGTTGCCGGCGGCCTCGTCGTAATGGAAGCTGGCCTTGCGCACGTCATTGTCGTGCATGCGGGCCCAGGGTGCGCCGAGTTTGTCGCCATAGTCGGTGATAAAGCTGCGGGGATTGTCGGTGCCGCCTTCGGGGCGTACGTTGCCCGAGTTGTCATATGATGGTACGACGATCACACAGTTCCAGCCCGCCTGGGCGTAGGTGCCGCCTACAAAGTCAAAGTAATTGTAGGGCAGGAACGGGGTGTTGCGGTTGTTGTTGGTGCGTTTGCCGTCTTCCTGAGCGAATGCGAACACAATCTCGGGGCAGGTGGCATTGTTCATGTCGAATATGTTGCGGTAGTCGGCTGCAAGCTCATATGTGCCGTACTCGCCGGCGAGAATGGCGTTGCACAGTGTCTCGCACTCGGTGAAGCGGTCTTCGTTGATAAATACGGGAGCATTGAGCAGCAGACGCATCTTGAGCATGCGGTTCATGGCCTGGTTGAGACGGGTGCGGGTGGCCGAGTTGCCGGTCTCTTTCATCATGGCCGGGCATGCCTCGTCGAGTTCGGTCGATATGAAATCGAAGATCACGTGGCATCCGTCCTCAAAGTTCTCGCCGGCTGATCCGGGAATGTCGCCTCCGACCGATATGTTGAGCGGCAGACTGCCGCCCCAGAGTTCGAAGTTGTTGTAATAGGCCCATGCTCTCATGGTGCGTACCTCGGCGATATATACGTCGAGCTGTTCGCGAGTCATGCGCAGCGAGGCGGGATCGATGTTCTGCAGGTCGTTGATGATGGTGTTGCACAGGCCGATAGTGGTCCAGGCATTCTCCCACGACTGGCGGATGATGAGCGATTCCGAGTTCCAGGCATGTGCGCTGAGCACATACTTTTCGGCCTCGTCCCAGCCCCACATGCCGCCGTTCCAGGTGCGCCAGGCTATCTGGTCGGCTGAGAATTCGTTGAGATACCAGAAATACTCGAGGAAACCGGTGCAGGCCGATGAATATATCGAGGCTACGGCACCTTTGACGCTGTTCTCGTCTTGATAGTAGACGTCGGCGTCAATGCGGTCAAAGACCGTCTCGTCGAGGTCGGTACAGCTGCATGCCGCGAGACCCATGACGGCTCCGGTAAGGAGAAGTTTTATATTTTTCATGTCTGTGATGGTCTTAATTGATTATTTGAATCGCAGTGTGACACCGAAGCTTACCTGTGTGGCCGAGGGGTAGGCCGATGCGACATCGATGCCCGGGGTGATGCCTGTAGATGTCACGATCGAGGGGTCATTGCCGCTGTATCCGGTGATTGTGAACAGATTCTTGGCCGAGCAGAATACGCGCAGGCTGTCGATTACGGTGCGTTTCTTGAAGGGGATGGTGTAGCCAAGGGTTACGTTCTCGAGTTTGAAATAGTCGCCTTTCTCGAGGAAGTATGATGTGATCACACCTGCCGACGAGAATACGTCCTTGTCGTCCAGATATGCCTCGCGCAACACGTTGTCGCTGCCCGAACCGCGCAGGCCCATGCCATATTTGCGCATGTTGAAGATCTCGAATCCGAATGCTCCCTGGAACATGAAGCTCAGGTCGAAGTCGCGCCAGCGCAGGGTATTGTTCCATGACAGGAAGTGCTTGGGCGCGCCGTTGCCGATGAAGCGTTTGTCATTTTCGGGAGTGGCCTGGGTGGCATAGATCTTCTCGCCGTCGCCGCTCCACACCATTATGTTGCCGTTGTCGTCGACGCCGGCATATTCGTAGCCGTAGTATTGGCCTATCTTGCCGCCTTCCTGTACGCGGAAGAAGTATTCGTTAGAGCCAACGCCGGGTTTTTGATAAAGGTCAAGATAAGATGCCTTGTAGATCTCGTTTGAGAGCTTGGTCAGCTTGGTCGTGCCGTATGAGTAGTTGATGCCCGATGTCCAGGTGACCGGAGTGTCGGTGAGAATGTCGCCCGTGAGGCTCAGCTCGACGCCGGTGTTGCGGGTCGTACCTACGTTTACGAGGATGCTCGAGTAGACATACGGTGGCTGCGGGGCAGTGTAGTTGTAGAGCAGATCCTGCGAACGGCGGTCGAAGTATTCGATCGAACCGTGCAGACGGTTGAAGAGCATGAAGTCGACACCATAGTTGGCACTGGTCGATTTTTCCCATCCCAGCTTAGGATTGGCGTTTGACGAAGGAGCGTATCCGGTGGTCCAGGCCCCGTCGATCAGATAGTTGCCGCTGGTAGAGTAGGTGGCCAGTGAGCGGTAAGCGTCAAAGTCGCTGCGGCCGGTCACGCCGTAAGAGAAGCGGGGTTTGATGCTCTGCACTGCATCGGCATACTGTTCCATGAAAGGCATCTGGGCGATTTCCCATGCGATTGATGCGGCGGGGAAAGAACCCCACTTGTGATCGGCACCGAATTTGGTAGAACCCTCGTAGCGTAACGATGCGGATGCAAAGATCATGTTGCGCCATGAGTAGTTGACACGACCGAAGAAACCTATCAGCGACGATTCCGATTTGCCGGAATACATGTTGGCCTTGCCGTCGGTCAGATATGAACCCGAACCGATGCTGTGCCACAGTGTGTTGTCAAATGTGAAGTCTTTGTTCTCGGCGCCGAGCTGTTCCCAATTGGTGCGTTCATATGTATAGCCGAGCATGACTTTTACATCGTTGTCGTCCTTGTTGAAGAAATAGTTGCCTATCCATTCCAGTCGGTTGGTCCACCATTTCTGCCAGGTGATGGTGGCGCGGCCTTTATAGCCGTTCCAGTATGATTCGCCCGAGGTCGACGGTGTATAATAGTCGCTCTTCAGGTCATTGTAGTGCAGCGAGTAGCTCAGCTGAGTGTTTACGGTGTGCACGTCGTTGCGCCATATGTTGTATTTGAGGTCGGCGGTGCCAAGCACATAGGTGCGGTTGCCCTGGCTGGTGTTCACGCGCAGGTTCTGTACGGGATTCTGTGCGTTGGTGGGCGATGTGGGCTGGAAGTAGGTGCCATCTTCGTTGAAGATAGGCATAGTGGGGTTCATGCCCAATGCAGTGTCAAATGTGCCGGTGTTGCCCCATGTCTCCTTGACTTTGCGGGCGATCAGCGATGCTGTCAGCTGCAGATGGTCGTTGACGGCGCGTTGCTGCACGTTGAATCGGCCGCCGTACTCCTCACGTTCGCTGACGATATCGAGACCTGTGGCGCGCTTATAGTTGAGCGAGGCTCCGTAGTAACCGTTTGATGTCGAGCCGTCGATTGATACATACTGGTTGGTGTCATACGAGAAATCACGCATGAGTTCGCTGTACCAGTCGGTATCATAGCCGTAGTCCTGACCGCGGCGGGCGCGACGCCATTCTTCTGACGAGAGCACTTCAGGACGGTCTTTTGCGAAGTTCATCGCAAAATAGCTGTCATAGGTGATGATGGCCTTGCCCTCGGTGCCCGAACCTTTGCGTGTGGTCACCAGGATCACGCCGTTGGCACCGCGCGTACCATAAATGGCTGCGGATGCAGCGTCTTTGAGTACGGTGATAGACTCGATATCCTGGGGGGCAAGGTTGCGGATGTCACCGCCTGCCACTCCGTCGATGACGACCAACGGGCCGTTTGATGCCGTGAGCGATGTGGCGCCACGCACCTGCAGGTCTGACGAACCGTTGGGATCGGCCGGAGATTTTGTTGAGATGTTAAGACCGGCGACTTTGCCTGCGAGCATCTCCATCGGGTTGTTTACCGCACCTTGTGCGAATTCAGCCTTGTCGACCTGTACGATCGAGCTCGACAGCTCCTTTCGGCTCAGCGAACCGTAGCCCACTACCACCACTTCGTTGAGAATGCTTATATTTTCCTGCATGGTGATATTGATTAGAGTACGGCCGTCGACTTTCACCTTTTGCGGTTCATAGCCCACATAGCTAAAGATAAGTGTAGCGTCAGAGGCTACATTATTTAAGGTGTAATTACCGTCGATATCGGTGATGGCTCCGTTAGAGACACCCTCGACCGACACCGAGGCTCCGATCAGGGGTTCACCCTGAGGGTCACTGACCACACCCGACACATTGATTTGCGCGTGTACGCCCATGCTTATGGCGAGCAACGCGACCAAGGTCATCAGCGGTCGTAACAGCGATAGTGTTACACGTCTTTTCATTGGTGTTAAGGTTAAAAAGATTTTGTGATAAGTTTATTGATTTATTATGTTTATTTATCTTTCCGAATGCAAAAATCATATAAAAAATGAGACATTCCTAATGCATCAAACAGAAATCAAACTGTAATCAAATGCTATTGTTCATATAATCAATAATATAACACAATTGAAGTGCCATTAAAATCAAACATCCCTACAAGCATATTCTATTTGAAAATTAGCTGTAGACTCATTAATTATATATTATGTAAGATCTATTTGATATGATATGTGAGATTCCGTTCTGTTAAAAACAGCGAACCGCAGCACCGCCGTTGCCTTTAGGTTCTCATATGTATATTCAGATGTTCAGTTTTTAGCTAATCCCCGAGGTCAGGCGCAAAACTGTCGGCACTGTGCTTTTATGCATGTCGCCGTCGAGGCGAGAGGGCATGTTCTGTAAGTACCAATGGCACAGCGGGATTTGAGGAAAAGATGTTTTTTAACATAAAAAACTTGCAAAAATATTTGTAGTATTCGAATAAAGGCGCTACCTTTGCACTCGCTTTTGAGAAACAAAGCGGCGAAGC
>JAUNGA010000053.1 GCA_030524765.1 Bacteroidales bacterium
TTATTGGTTTTTTCTTGCGTTCCGAGCCGGTTCGATTATGCGGGAGTATTATAGGTAGGGTGGATTTCCCCGTCGCCCTACGGCATGGGGTATTGTGGGTGGGGTCGGCATAGACATAATAAAAGCGTTTATCCGCGCTGATTCTTGACGGACAGGAATTCTCGCAAAATTCATTTAGATGTCAGGGATTGAGCAACGGTAGATGCCCGTGGATATGTAATTGTCTTGCTTTCGGCATGATATCTCGCGAGAGATATGGCCGGATAGCTTGATTGCATATACTGGCGTGGGCTTCTGGCGTTGCCGTCCGACATCTAAAGGGCAATGCGAGAAGCCTCGGAAAGTAGGACGGTGACAGATACAGATTCCTACGCTTTTTTGTACAACAGCAAAACGCCAACGAGAGGATGACCGCGGCTATTTTATGAGCATTCGAAACGTTAACACAGGGTTTCGGTATATTTGATTTGAAGGTTATATGTCATCAGAATTCCATCCTAAAGACAAAATAAAATGAAACAAACTAATCCAAAATTCGGGTTGTTGGCCGTTATGCTGCTGACAGTCCTCTCGGCCTCGGCCTATGATTTTGAGGTAGATGGTATCTACTACAACATCCTTTCAGACGAAGAGCGTACGATACAACTGACATCCGGAGACAATCCATACACCAATAGTATCATGGATATACCTGAGGAGGTCAATTACAACTCAAAAACCTATCTTGTCACATCAATCGGCAAGGCCGCTTTTTATGGCTGTTCCTCTTTGGTCTCGGCAACTATACCAAACTCTGTGACATCAATCGGATATGCTGCTTTCTATGGCTGCTCCGCTTTAGCCTCGGTAACTATACCTGGCTCCGTCATGATAATCGACGAGTATGCCTTTTCCGGCTGTTCCTCTCTGACTTCTGTGACTATTCCCGGTCAGGTCACAGCCATCAACGCATATACCTTCTCTGGCTGTTCCTCTTTGGTCTCGGCAACTATACCAAACTCTGTGACATCAATCGGCAAGGCCGCTTTTTATGGCTGTTCCTCTTTGGTCTCGGCAACTATACCAAACTCTGTGACATCAATCGGATACGGTGCCTTCTATAACTGCTCCGCTTTAGCCACGGTAACTATACCGGGCTCCGTCATGATAATCGACGAGTATGCCTTTTATGGCTGTTCCTCTCTGACCTCTGTGACGATTCCCGGTCAGGTCACAGCCATCAACGCATATACCTTCTTTGGCTGTTCCTCTTTGGTCTCGGCAACTATTCCCGACTCTGTCACATCAATCGGATATGCTGCCTTCTATGGCTGCTCCGCTTTAGCTTCGGTAACTATACCTGACTCCGTTATGATAATCGACGAAGGTGCCTTCTATAACTGCTCCGCTTTATCCTCTGTAACTATCCCCGACTCCGTTACATCAATCGGCGTGGCTGCCTTTTATGGCTGTTCTTCTCTGACCTCCGTAATTATTCCCGGTTCGGTCACAACCATCAATCCACATACTTTCTATGACTGTTCCTCTTTGGTCTCGGTTACTATCCCCAATTCCGTAACATCAATCGGATACGCTGCCTTCTGTGGCTGTTCCTCTCTGGTCTCTGTAACAATTCCCGATTCTGTCACTACAATTGGATACTATGCCTTCAATGACTGCAGCTCTCTGATCTCGATTACCATCCCCGCCTCAGTAACGACAATCGAAGAAGTAGAAGACGCTTTTAATGGTTGCGGCTCTCTGCAATCTATTGACGTTGACAATGATAATAAAAATTACAGTTCACAAGATGGCGTTTTATTTAACTTTGATAAGACCGAGTTATTATGTTATCCCCGGGGTAAAACCGGCGAATATTTAATACCCGACTCAGTCGAGCATATACGTGAGAACGCTTTCACCTGGGCACTCCTGACCTCGGTGACAATTCCCGGTTCTGTCACAACAATAGGAGGAATGGCCTTCTATGGCTGTCACTCCCTGACCTCGGTTTACTGTCATGCGACCACTCCGCCGGCTACATTGGGCGGTGGTGTATTTGGTAGTAATACATTGAACGGGGACCTGTATATACCAATAGGCACCCGGGCGGCATACGAGGCTGTGGACCCCTGGTGTAATTTCAGAAATATTGTAGAAGTTGATATGTCAGGAATTGACGATATCACCGACTCCGGAGAGTCCATCTCGGTCATAGGTGACAATGGCACGATCAGAGTCGACAATGCACCTGACAATTCAGTCGTGCGCGTCTTCAGTCTGCAGGGAACACTGATTGTCGAGTCGCACGGGCATGTTATCGAGGGCCTTGCCAAAGGCGTCTATATCGTTTCTGTTAACGGCGAATCTTTTAAAGTGGTCCTTTGACGGTTTTATTGCTGTTGATGATGCGATAATTCTCACCTGAAAATAGCATTGATACGGAAGTGGTGGCTCGACGGAATACCGTTAAGTCACCGCTTTTTATTGGATTATGAAGGCCGCCTGCGGGTGAAAGTGGCGTAAACATTCGTTCATATAAGAAATAATCGCTAATTTTGCATCATGAAAATTGCTGTTGCCCCGACTGTCGCTTCGATTGGGCTGTGCTATGCTTTGGTTGTCATTGCATTACTGCTGTGGCCCGGAGCCGGCGCGGTCACTGTGTCGCTTGGCTTTGCCCTGACGGCTGTGGCTGCATGGGCGCTTTTGCGCACCTGTCGGTTTGACTCGGTCGCAATCAGATGCGTGATGCTCGGCGTGCTGACAGTGCTGACGGTCGGAGTGGTCATCAACACCTGGTATTTCACGACGGCCTCGGGCGGCACTCTTGCCGACCCCGTGTTGCAGAATTATGACGCTCAGCGCACCTGGGGACGTGCGGCATTTATGCTCTTCGACCGCCCGATGGAGATAGGGGCGTCGCGATCCGACGATTCGGCCCTGTTCTGGGTGGTTTTCATGTGGCTTTTCGGTGCAAATATCACAGTGCCGCTGCTCGTGAGCACGTTTTGCGCGGTCATGGCGATAATAATGGCCGGCAAGGTGGCCTATCGTGTCACCGGTGACGCACGGGTAGCCCGTCTCACCATGATATTTATGGCTCTCACGGGCTATTTTCTCTCTCAGGCTACCGTCCTTATCAAAGACTGTCCGCTCACACTCGCCATGGCTCTGATGGCATATGGCCTGGCGGGCATATCGCGCAGCGGGCGGCCGTCCGAGACCTGCCTGCCGATGTTTGCAGCTGTGGTCATCACCGCCGTGTTGCGTCCGCATATGCTCCTTATGTATGCCGTGGGCGCTCTCTTCTTTATAGGCCGCGGGCGCCGCGGCGTCATCGCTCCCCTTGTCGTAGCTGCCGTATGCCTGCTCGTCATGTGGGGCAAATCATATATCGGTGCGGTCACATCGCCGGTCATCATCATAGAGTCGAGCGACAATATAGTGATGCCTGAGGCGTCAACCGCCGCCTACGACGGCATAATCGGCGATTATCTCACCATGCCGTTGTGGCGCAAGCTGTTGTGGCTGCCTGTGATGGTGGTGGTGCAGTTTCTGGTGCCGTTTCCCTGGAATTTCTCACGCGACATTATCTTCGGCCCGACCATGGTGCTGGCCCATTGCGATTATGTATGGTATCTTGCCGGCGGACTGATTGTCTACTGGCTTGCCGTCATGGCGCGTCGCGCGCCTGCGCCGCTGTTGCGCATCGTGCTGTGGGGCGTGGCATTGACGGTCGGCACCGCTCTGATGACCTCGGGGCGGGTATCGCGTTATTGCCTGCCCTTCCTGCCGCTGCTGCTGCCTGCGGCGGCAAGTGCCGTGGTATATGCCGGCCGCCGGCGTTCGCTGCAGATATGGATGGCAGTATTTGTCACCATGCTCGCGTCGGGCCTTATAGTTTGTCACCATTTGCAGATGAGCGCTCTATGACGATCTCGATTATCACAGCCACTATCGACGGCGAGCGTTCGCTCGACTACACACTCGGCAGCGTCAGCAGCCAGACCTATCGTGATATAGAGCATCTCGTGGTCGACGGATACAGCACCGACCGCACCGCCGATATCGTGGCCCGTTATCCCGGTGTGCGCATGATCTCGCGCGACCGCATGGGCGTCTACGATGCCCTGAATTTCGGCGTCGCAAATACTTCGGGCGAGATCTTCGGATTTCTGCACTGCAACGACGCCCTTGCATCCGACGATGTCATCGAGGCTGTGGCAAAGGCTTTTGCCGACGATCCCGACCTCGACTTTGTCTACGGCGATCTGCAATATGTGTCGCCGTCGACCCACCGTCTCGGCCGCATCTACCATGCCGAGGCATTCGAGTCCTCGCAGCTGCTCGGCGGCGTGTGTCCGCCTCATCCGACGTTATACATCCGGCGTTCGACTGCCGAGCGTATCGGCGAGTATGTCGAGGACTACCGCATTTGTGGCGACTTTGACATGTGGCTGCGCCTGTTCGGCGACAAATCGCTGCGCTGCCGCTATTTGCCCATGATTATGGTGAATATGTCGACCGGCGGCCTCTCGACCCGGCTGCGCTCGCGTCTGTACACCAATAATGTCGAGAAACTCAAGGCACTGCGTCGCAACGGCCTGCCGGCCAAGCCGCTGTTGCTGCTGCATAAATATCTGATTGTTGCCCGTGACTATGTCTCAGACTTCATCCGCCGAAAATAAAGTGCACACCCTTAGAGTGATAGCTCCGGGTCGTGAATTCGTGCTGCCATATATCGAGGCCGCCCTCCCCGACGTCGAGATCGTCGGTGAAGACGCCGGACACACCATTGTCATCGCATCGCCCGCCGATGCCGGCGCTCTGGCCGACAGTTATCCGGGGGCGGCAGTGCTTGTCTGTGCCGAAATCATAGGTACGGGCATGACCGGATTCCCCCGGCGTCTTGCCGAGGCCGTCATGCGCGGCTCGTTCATGCACGTGCCGGGGCGTCAGGTGCCGGTCAGCATCGTTCATGCTGTCGATGTCGGCCGTGCCGCGGCGCTGGTCATCGGCAAGCCGGGTGTCTATCGGCTTGCCGACACAGCCGGTCATGACGTGGACGAGCTCGCCGACGCACTCGCCGTGCGCATGGGCGACAAGCGCATATTCACCCTGCGGATGCGTTTCCTGCAGTGGCTCTTCAGGCCTTCGTTCGAGCGCCTGACACGTGGCCTGCAGGCAGTCGACGGCACTTCTTTCGCCGAGACTTTCGGCTTTACGCCCGTAAATGTCACAAACTATCTGCGCACACATGTCTATGACGAATCAAGTCTCTGAATTCACCGACGGACTCGGTGCGTCGCTCAAGTCTGTTGTAAAGATGCTGCTGCAGTCGCGGCCGGTGTGTCCGCCGCCTCACGGCGCAGGCGAACGGGTGATAGTGCTTGCCAATGGCCCCTCGCTCAACGACACGATAGCGCGCCATCGCGACATTATCCTGCGCACCCCTGCCATCGCGGTCAATTTCTTTGCCAATACGCCATATTTCGCCGAGTTGCATCCACGCTATTATGTGTTGGCCGATCCTCATTTCTTTACCGCCGTCGGCAACGACAACGTCGACCGGCTGTGGGAGTCGATAGCCAGGGCCGACTGGCCGATGACGCTGTGCGTGCCTGTCTCGCGTCTTGCCGAGACACGCCGTCGCCTCGGCGACAGGGGCATGGTGTCGGTAGCGACATTCAATCCCGTGGGGGTCGAGGGCTTTCCGGCGCTCGAGCGTCTGGCATTCTCGAAGGGGTGGGGCATGCCACGGCCGCGCAACGTGCTTATCCCATCGATTATGGTGGCAATAGCCGCCGGATACAAAAAGATCTATCTCACCGGCACCGACCATTCGTGGCTTGAGACCATACGTGTCACCGACGCCAACCATGTGGTGTCGGTACAGCCGCATTTCTACGAAGACAGCACCAGCGAGCACGAGCGTATCACCACCGAGTACAAAGGTTATCGTCTGCACGACATCCTGCACAGCTTTTACACCGCATTCCGCAGCTACCATGCCATCGAACGCTACGCGCGCCGTGCCGGCATAGAAATCTACAACGCCACCCCCGGCAGCTATATCGATGCCTTTGAGCGGCGCTCACTCGACGACTGACACCGGCCCCGCAGAGGCCTGTCTGCCGTGTAATATGATCAGGAAATAAGCAAAGGACTCCGAACCTCGCGGCTCGGAGTCCTTTTGTGATGGTCTAACACTAAATACCTAAAACCATTTAAATCCTTTGTTGTCTTTACTGAATAATCCTAAATAATAACCTTGAATCTTAGACCTAAAAATTATTTACATCGCAAAGTTATAATCGCTGTCAAGCTTTGTCGAGTCTATACAAGCGGAATATAAATAATCTTTAAGTAAATATTTTATTATTTTATTGATTATTAGAGTTATAACCTTTTTGATATGATGGGAGAATATAAGTGCGTATTCAACTTATATCGCCCATTTTCAAGATATCCGACTCAAAGGTATCGCGCCTGAGGGCACGGCTTTTCATGCGGTTGCGGTAGGTATAGACTGTGTTGAGCGAAAGCCCGAGAAACTTGGCGATGCGGTTGCTGTCGTTTACGCCGAGCCGCATGAAGGCTGCGATACGCAGCTCGGGTGTCAGTACGCCCGGCTCGGTGAGTATGATGCGCTTGTCGGGCTGCAGCAGCGCATTGATGTCGTTGACAAAATCGGGATAGATGTTGAATACCGATTCGTCAAATACGCTGAAGAATTTTTCGGCCTGCCGGCGCAGTATCTTGCCCGACTCGACGTCCTGGTAGAGATCGCGGGTCTGGTTGGCCATAATCTTGCGGCCCACGAGTCGGTTGAGTTCTTCCATGCTGTCGAACAGCGACGAGCACAGCTCAAGCAACTGGCTGATATATTTGTCTTTTGCCGCTGATGTCGCGTAGGCCTTGCGGCATAGGTCCTGCTGCTGTCGGCTGCGCCGGGCTACCCGCACCATTGTTGATATGAATGTGACGATGACGGCCCCGAGCAGACACAGGGTGACGATAAATGACGTGTGCTGGCGTCGCTCGCGTTGCCGCATGCTGTCGAGCAGTATGGCCAGTGGCGGAGCGTCGTAGGTGAAGCGTTTGCGTGCGCCGAGCTCGTATATGGCTTCGCCGGCCACGGTCAGATAGTCGTATGCGCGGTTGAAGTCGCCGCGCTTGAACATTTCAGAGCCGAGCAACTCGAGTGTGTAGGCCTCGTTGCATGCTACACGGGCGTCTGACGCTGAGGCGAGCGCGAGATAATACAGGTATTCGTCGGCCTTGTCGGGGCGGTTGCGATAGAATTCGGCCATCAGGCCCGATGCTATGCCGTAGAGGGGGTGGTTGAGCGGTATGCTGTCAAAGAATTCTTTGATCTCGCCCTCGGCGAGCACCGAGTCTCCTGAGATATTGTGACATATGGCATTGGTCATCCGCCGGCCGATTGACCGTGGCGGCAGCATTGTCTTGAGGCTGTCGAGACTGGTCAGCAGTTTGGCCGTCAGCTGTTTGCGGTGTCCTTTGAACTGTGTCGAGTTGAGCCTGTCAATATAGATCTGCGACAGCAGGTCGTAGTAGCGCAGTCGGTCGGGGCCCGTCAGTGTCGCGGGGCTGATGGTGTCGAGCGTTGATAGGGCGTCGGAGAAGTTGCCCGACTTGCCCAGCTGTCCGGCATACTCGATAAGCGCCTCTTTTACAGCTGTGGTGTCGCCTGCGGCGTCGGCAAGCTCGATGGTTGTCTGATAATAGATGATCGCCGAGTCGATGTTGAGCTGGCGGTAGGCGTCGGCCACGGCGCGCGAGCGCAGGGGGTGCCTGTGCTCATTGTAGCGCTGTTTGAGCGAGTCGATCAGATGATGGCGCCGGGTGTGGGCGTCGCGCCGGGTGATTATGGCGCGGTCGAGTGTGTCGAGCGCTTCCCTGAGAGAGCGGGGGCCGGCGGCTGATGATGACAGGATCGAGCAGATTATGACGGCAAGCAATACGACTATGCGGGCAGATGTTGTGCTATTTTTCACGGACAGGACGGTTTTAGGATGTGCAAAGATAATGTTTTTGTTTGATATTACATAATATGGAGTTATATTTTTGCTTTTATTTGCTATAGTAATTATCTCTGTAAATCAAATGTATAGCTATTTATGCAGTTTATATTCCGTCATAGTTTTGACATATCGGCTTTGATGCGGGGACGACACACTGTAATTTTGCATTACCGAATCGTTCGGATAAGTGCAATTCTGGTTAAAAAGGAGAACTAAGATATATAAGATTTAGGTTAGGTTTGTGTATGTATATGCAAAAAAAAGAAGGACTGCTTGAGACAAGCGGTCCTTTTTGCTGTTGTGTCGTGTGGAGCTTGCTGTCAGTCGTCGGGATTCTCGGAGTGGTTGTGCAGCAGGGCGAGCAGAGCGCGGCGGTCGTGCACGTTGATGCAGTAGGGGGTGTAGCTGATGAGGCCTTCGTCGGTCATGCTGTCGAGGGCGGCTTTGAGCGAAGCCTTGGGCACGCCGAACAGCGATGCCAGATCGCGGCTGCGGCACTCGAGGCATATGTCGCGGCTGCGGGCCTGAGTGAGCGCGCTGATCCAGAATGCGATGCGCTCGGGCAGATTGCCCGTCGAGACGGCGAGAATGCCCTCGACGGCCTTCTGGGCGTTCATCGATAGCAGATTGAGATAGTTGAGCAGGAATATGTTGTCGCTGTTGAGTATCTGCATGTAATCGGCCTTGGATATGCGCAGCAGGCCTGTGGTGTCGACTGCAGTGACGGTACCCGGATACTGTGTGATTTTGCCGTAAAGAAATTCGGGGGCGATGACATCGGGTGCCTTGATGGTCTGGCCTACGGCGAAGCGGCCGTCGGGATTGACGATTTTCACACGCACGCTGCCCGAGATGACAAATGCGATGTCAACACAAGAATCGCCCGCGCGAAAGATGGTCTCGCCGGGCAGATATTTCAGAAAATGGAATTTGCTCTTGCCCGCGGTCTCGGCCATGCGTGCACGGCTGACGCCCTTGAACAGAGGCAGTCCCATTAATATTTCGAACATGCTGTCCATGTTTTATTTTTCTATTCTAACACTTCAGCGGCACGCTTGGTTCTTGCTTTGCGCCGAGCGACGCTCTTTATAGTAGATCTGGACTGAGTTGATGGTGTTTTGCCAGGCGATGTATGCAGCCGGGGCAATCGAGGCGATAGGGTTGAGATAGGTGACGGCCATCCATACGGCCAGGACGGTGTTTTTCTGTCCGAGGCCCTGTGCGCCCGCTATGCGGTCGCCGTATCGCCGGCCGATGCGGCGGCCGATGATAAACTGGGCTATGCACACCGCGCCGGCGATCAGGGCCAGAAGCACCATCTCGGGGACACGCTCGGCAGGCTCGGCCATGGCGAAGGTCACTGCCCGGCCCACCACGATGATGAGCGACACGGCCCAGATATAGAACGACAGCGACTGACGCGACGAGATGGCGTCGTGCACTCTGGGCGCGAAGCGCAACAGCAGCAGAGCCACGGCTATGGGACCGAGGATCAGCGGGCCGACCTTTGCGGCGATAGTCAGAAAGGCCTCGGCATATGATATGTGCATGCCCGTCTGGCCGCCAATCATGGCAAAGAACGGCGGGGCCACCAGGGCCACGCCGAGATTGCTGAGCAGCGATATGGCCACAAGCACCGCTATGCTGCCGCCCAGCATGCCTGTGATGACAGGCGCCGCCGTGGCAGTGGGGCACAGCACGCATATCATGGCGCCCTCGGCTATGTCGGTGCTCAGTGGCGACAGGGCGAAGTAGAGCGCGATGCCGCCGAAGATCTGCACGGCCACGATAAGCCATGTGAGGGGTGTGATGCGGAATTCCGACGGCCTGAGCCGGCAAAAGGTGATTAGCAGCATCGTGAATATGAGCCAGGGCGCAAGAAACTGCACACTGTCGATGACCGAGTGGAACAATATGCCGCATAGCATCGCTATCGGCAACATCCACGGCTTGAGGTTCTGACGGAGACGGCTGATGTCCATTGTTTTGTCGGTCTGAGGCTGTTATCTGACGGCTTTGTCGTCGGCAAACCGGCCGGGATAGTCGATATGCACGCGGGGACGTCTGAGAGCCCGTATCACCAGGAATATGCCCAGCAGCACGAACGGTATGCTGAGCCACTGCCCCATGTTGAGGGTCATGTCTTGCTCGAAAGCCACCTGGTCGTTCTTGATAAACTCGATAAGGAAGCGCGGCAGGAAGATGCCGATGAAGAATGTGCCGAATATCAGGCCCGGACGCTCGCCGGCGTTGCGGCGCCAGTACATCCACATGAGCAGCCCGAACAGGGCGAAGTAGCACAGAGCCTCGTAGATCTGCGTCGGGTGGCATGCCTGCCCCTCATAGAGGTAGTGCCACTCGGCCGATCGCACGAACATGAAGCCCCAGGGCAGGGTGGTGGCATGGCCGAATATCTCGGAATTCATCAGATTGCCGATGCGAATCAGGCCGCCCACCAGTGCGATAGCCACCACCAGACGGTCGAACGTCCACAGCGGGCTGCGCTTGCTGGTGAAAATCGAGAACAGTATCACAGCCAGTATCACGCCAATCGCGCCGCCGTGGCTGGCGAGGCCGCCCTCCCAGGTGTACAGGATCTTGAGCGGGTGCTGTGAATAATAGTCCCATTCGTAGAAGAACACGTGGCCGAGACGCGCACCGATGACGGTGCCGGCGGCAACCCAGATGAGCAGTATGCCGAGCCAGCGCTCGGGAGCGCCCTCGCGTTTGAACATCTGAGCCACGATGTTGAATCCGATCCAGAAACCGATGGCAAACATGAGCCCGTACCAGCGTATGGTGAGGGGCCATTCGATCAGAGTCGGGTCAGCGTTCCAGACAATGTAGTCAAGCATAATATTTTAAACAAGATTGCGATTTAGTCTTTATCGTCGGAGGAGGGGCAGCTGCCGTCGCCCTTGCCGAAGTATTGGCGTGTGGCCTTCCGGACGCGTCCGCTGAGCAGCACGATGGTGATCATCGTCGGTATCGCCATCAGCGCATAGAACAGGTCGCACATGCCCACGGCGGCCTCGAGAGGCACCACGGCGCATACGATCAGCGACAGGATAAACAGGTAGACATACCAGCGCGAACGACGCGAGCCGAACAGGTATGAGGCGCATGTCGAGCCGTAGAACGAGTACGAGAACATAGATGACATGGCAAAGCATATCACTATGAACATCAGCATATAGGCGCCGCCCGGGATGCCGCGGCTGAATGCCGTCATGGCCACCTCGAGGCCCTTGACGCCCTCGATGGAGTGCACCTCGGGTACGCACAGCAGAATGGCCACGGCGGTGAGGGTGCAGACAAGACCCGAATCGATCGCCGGACCGAGCATGGCGATAAGCCCCTCGCGCACAGGCCGGTTGTTGCGCGAGGCTCCGTGCATGATCGAGGCGGTGCCGATGCCGGCGTCGTTGACGAGAGCCGCGCGGCGAGCGCCGATGATCGCTATGCCGGCGAGCGCTCCGATGCCGGCGCGCAGGTTGAACGCCTCGCTGAATATGCGGGCGAATACCGCCGGCACATCACCCAGGCGGGTGAGGATGATGTAAAGCACCATCACAAAGTAGACGCCCACCATGAAGGGTACCATCACCGACGCCACATTGGCGATGCGGCGTATGCCGCCCAGAATCACCACCGACACGATGGCCGCGATGGCGATGCCGCACAGCAGCTTGAAACTGTGGAGATTATCGAGCCCGGTGACCGAGCTTATGCTTGAGAAAAGGCCGTTTGACTCGACTGACTCGGGCGTCGAGAATGTGGTCACGAACGCCTCGGTGAGCTGGTTGGCGTTCATGATGCACAGTGTGCCGAAGAGACCTGCGACGGCAAAGAATCTGGCCAGCGGAGTCCATTTGGCTCCCAGCCCGCGTTCGATGATATGCATCGGTCCGCCCTGGGGCCGGCCGGCGTCGTCGGTGCCTTTGTACATGATCGAGAGCACGCCCTCGTGATATTTGGTGGCCATGCCCACCAGAGCGCTGACCCACATCCAGAATATGGCTCCGGGGCCTCCCATCACCAGAGCGATCGCCACGCCGGCGATGTTGCCCAGGCCTACAGTGGCCGCGATTACCGATGCGAGAGCCTGCACCGACGAGATCTGTCCGTTGCGTGCGTCGCTCTTGACGCGCAGCTCGCGCATGGCTGCCGGCAGACGGCGCAGCGACACCATTCCCGAAGACAGGAAGAGATACAGACCGCCGCCGATCAGTAAGAAAAAAAGCGGGTAGCCGCACAGAAAGTCGGCTACCGTCACGATGTATTTACCTAATTGGTCGAGCACTTTGTTGCAGAGTGTTATCGGTTAAGAGATCAGCGAGTCAGCTCGATGCTGCGCTCGCGCGCCAGCCGGCGCAGATTGAGTATGGCGTAACGCATGCGTCCGAGAGCTGTGTTGATGCTGACATTGGTCTGCTCGGCGATCTCTTTGAACGAGAGGTTGCGGTAGTAGCGCATGACCAGCACCTGGCGCTGATTGTCGGGGAGCTCGCGGATGAGCCGGCGCACGTCGTCGCGGATCTGCAGGTCGACCATATCGTCTTCAACGGTGAGCTCGCTGAGCTCCTTGCGGTTGAGTATGTCGATGTTGCCGTCGTCGGTAGACATGACGGGCTCTGATTTCTCTTGCCTGAACATGTCAATGACCAGATTGCGCGCGATGCGTGCGAGCCAGCCGCCGAACTTTCCGGTCTCGGTGTAGTTGCCCTGACGTATCGTCATGATGGCCTTGACAAAAGTTTCCTGAAAGATATCCTCGGCCACCTGACGGTTGCCGGTGAGCTGTGTGATATAGTTCAGCAGTCGCCCCTGGTGGCGCTGCAGCAGAGTGTCAAAAGCATCATTGTTGCCGTTAGCGTACGCTTTCACCAACTTGTCGTCGGAGAGTTGAGCTAATTTTTGCATTTTTAAATCTATTCTCAAATTTTAATATTAGAGTAGAGATAGGCTATAGGCAGGAAATGTTTTTAGTAGGTTTATATTGTCAGATGATTGATTTGAAATGCAAAATTACTAATTATTGTCTGCCCGTACAACAAAATGTCTGTTAAATCGCATTTTTTAACTATTGTCGCACAATTTTATGAAGTGTGTGACGTTTGGGCGCGCATGGTCTTGACATTATGTCTCATAAATGTTATCTTTGCAAAGTGTTATCCTAAACCAGTAAAATTCAAGTGATGAACCTTAAATCTCTACCGGTGGCTGTGCTGATGGCATTAGCCGCCATGCCCTCGGCCGATGCCGGGGTGATGTGGGGCGAGCGCCGTGCGGCGTGGCTCGCCGAGGCCGAAGCCGCCAAACCCATGCTTGTCAGGCAGGTCGTGCGCCCGCAGTCGATCGTGCAGGCTGTCAACGACAGCGCGGCCTACCAGCACTGGCGCTATGCGCCCGCAGGCGATCCGTCCGAGATGCTGTTTTCCCGGAATATGAAGGATGTGGGATCGGTAACTCTCGATTTCGGACGCCATATGACCGGCTATTTCACATTCCATACCAAGACCCTGTCGCGGTGTCAGGACGCACCCGTGCGTCTGCGGTTTTTCTTTGGCGAGATGCCGGCCGAGCTCAATACGCCTCTCGACCCGTGGCAGGGCAGTCTCAGCCGGGCATGGATGCAGGACGAGGTGGTGACGGTCACCGAGGTCGACCGCGAGATAACGCTGCCGCGCCGCCTGGCGTTCAGATATGTGCGTGTCGAGCTGCTGGGGGCCTCGCCCGATTTTGACTTTGCGCTCGACGATATGTACTGCACGGCCCAGTCGTCGGCCGGCGAGGTGACGACTGCATTGGAGCCCGGATGCCGGCAGGATGTGGCCGACATACGCCGGGTGAGCATCGAGACGCTGCGCGAATGCATGCAGACGGTCTATGAGGACGGTCCCAAACGCGACCGCCGCCTGTGGGCCGGCGACATGTATCTGCAGACGCTGGCCAACCGCTACTCGTTTGGCAACTACGACCTTACCCGACGCTGCCTGTATCTGTTCGCCGCTCTGGCCGACGATGACGGCAATGTGATGTCAAACATATTCGAGACGCCCGAGCCCCACGCCCAGCACGGTTCGCACTGCATGACCTACTCGCTGCTGTGGAACTCGACGCTGCTCGAGTATCTGCTCGACACCGACGACGTGGCTACCGCACGCGAGCTGTGGCCCGTGGCCAGGCGACAGGTCGAGGCCGCGCTCGGCTATGTGGGCGACGACGGCATCTACCGCCACAGCTACGAACGCGGCACATGGATATTCTTTGACTGGCGCGAAGGCCTCGACATGACCGTGCCTATGCAGGGCGCCGTGATATACGCTCTCGACCAGACCTGCGAGCTGGCGCGCCGTCTCGGGCTCGAAAGCGAGGTCGGAGACTGGCCGGCGCTGGCCGACAAGATGCGTAAGGCTGCCCGCCGTGAGATGTACGACCGTGGCCGCGGTGTGTTTGTCAGCGGTCCCGGGCGGCAGGTGTCGGCGCTGGGACAGACATGGATGGTCAAATCGGGTGTAGTCGCCGGCCGTGATGCCCGCCGGGCGATCGAGACGGCGCTCGCCATGCCCGACGTGTGCATGCCCGGCACACCCTATGCCACGCACTATCTGATAGATGCGATGATCATGGCCGGCATGCCCGACCGTGCCCGCGACTACATGCTCGCATATTGGGGCGGCATGGTGGCCAAGGGCGCCGATACGTTCTGGGAATCGTATGATCCTGACGACGACTTTATATCGGCCTACGGATTCAGCCCGCTGAACAGCTCGTGCCATGCCTGGAGCTGCACGCCGGTCTATTTCATACACAAATACCCCGGGATTTTTCAGAAATGAGCTGCCTGTGGCTGTCGGCGGCATGCGGTCTGACCGTCGGCGCGTGATCAGCCGCGGCCTGCCGCTCGCATGGCAGCAGCCCTGGCCGGTTGCAGATGCGGATATGCGGGCGGACGCGTGGCTTGCGTGCCGTGGCATAGCGCTCGGATATGCGCGCTATACGCTGGTGTGTCTCGGCCGGTAATCCCGTGTTGGCGTTGCCGCGAGGCGGCTCGTCATGCCAGAATTTGTGATTGCGGTCGGCGGCGGTATCGGCCGCCGGGCGGTAGCTGCGCCTTGCCCGGGCACCGCGTGCCCTGACTATGTCGGTCTTGAGCATGCGCAGTATCAGGCTGATGATCAGCCGGCAGCGCGGCTCGACGTCGTCGGGCACGGGCGTGCCGTCGTAGATGAGGGCAAAGAGATGGCCGTAGATTATGCCGCGGTGCAGCGGCTCGAGAGTGGCGAGGAGCGAAACGACCTCGGCCGGCAGATTGAATTTTTCGAGTTTCATTGTGCTGATCGATTGAATCATAGTTTGATGCGACAAAGTTAGGCGAATAATGCCTGCCGTGCCCAACTATTGGTGAAATCGTCCAAAAGTTGTGAATTTTGCGGGCCGTGGGGCTCACAGTCCGCAAAATATAATGTGAAAGTTGGTGGATGTTGTAAATAATTTTGTAATTTTGTAGCCAAATGTGCGGGCATGTCCCGCCGGCCATGAGAACCCATAAAACGATTATTCAACCATTTATACATCAAAACAATGGATATTACCCATATCGAACACATCGGCATCGCTGTGCCGAGCCTTGACGAGGCAATCCCCTTTTACGAGAACATGCTTGGCCTGAAGTGCTTTGCAATCGAGGAAGTAGCTGATCAGAAAGTGCGTACCGCATTCTTCAAGGTCGGCCAGACCAAAATCGAGCTGCTCGAAGGCACCGCCGAGGACAGCGCCATCTCGAAATTCATCGCCAACAACGGCGGCCGCGGCGGCATTCAGCACATGGCGTTTGCCATCGCCGACGGTGTGCAGAACGCGCTCGACGAGGTCGAGGCCAAAGGCTGCCGCCTGATCGACAAGGCCCCCCGCAAAGGCGCCGAGGGCCTGAACATCGCCTTCCTGCATCCCAAATCGACCGTAGGCACTCTGATCGAGCTCTGCGAGGATCCCAAGAAATAAATCATTATCCCATACTAAATAGAACATGAGCAATCAACTCGAAAAGGTAAAAGAGCTCATCGAGCTCCGCAACGAGGCTCGTCTCGGCGGTGGCGAAAAAGCCATCGAGAAGCAGCACGAACGCGGTAAGTACACCGCACGCGAACGCATCGCCCAACTCCTCGACGAAGGCTCGTTTGAAGAGCTCGACATGTTTGTGCGCCATCGTTGCCACAACTTCGGTCAGGAGAAAAAATCATTTCTCGGTGACGGCGTCGTGACCGGCTACGGCACAATCGACGGCCGTCTCGTATATGTATTCGCCCAGGACTTCACCGTATTCGGCGGCTCTCTGTCTGAGACCATGGCCCTGAAGATCTGCAAGATCATGGATATGGCCATGAAGATGGGCGCTCCCGTCATCGGTCTCAACGACTCGGGCGGCGCACGCATCCAGGAGGGTATCAACGCACTGGCCGGCTATGCCGAGATCTTCCAGCGCAATATCCTCGCGTCGGGCGTCATACCCCAGATCTCAGCCATCCTCGGCCCCTGCGCCGGCGGTGCCGTCTACTCGCCCGCTCTGACCGACTTCACCATCATG
>JAUNGA010000054.1 GCA_030524765.1 Bacteroidales bacterium
ACCCGGCCAACTATGCCGACGTACACGAGCAGACCATGCTCCGTCAGATCATGCGTGGCGAGGGCCACCTTGTCAGAGCCATCGCCTACCGTGCGGCCACCTGCGACCTGAGCGTCTACGGCTCGGCGATAGCCCCCGCTGTCGAGACCGACGCCGACACCACCGAGACCGATCACTCGGCCACTCCGATTCACCACAAAACACATCGCCGACGCATCACCAAGCGTGTCGCATCATACCAAAAACTAAACTCACGTTATACACCCCCACCAGTCGCCGTCCGTCCCCCTCCACAACCACCCTGACACAACCATCCCAGACTGAGAGCAGTCAAATCGCACATTGACATCGTTGATTAACACCGCCGTCTTCGACGGCATTATATACACGACTATTGTTACGCATCGGGCCGGTCGTATCGAACACTGGCGACGCCGTCGAAGACGGCAAACAATCCTCACACATCAAACGACGCACGAACAATGGCGTGTGAAAAAACCGCCGTCGAAGACGGCAACCAGTTGTAGCCCCACATCAAGCGACGCAGGAGCGAAGGTGTGGGGATAGGATCGAGCGCTACCAAGGGCCTCGCGAGAGGTCCGCCAATATCCACCCACCTCCTGTCACCACCAAATCATTGCGGGGATTTTCATTATCGCCACTGTCGAACTGGCGGACCTCTCGCGAGGCCCGATCGTAGGCGCAATCACATACCCCACACCTACGCTCCTACGTCGCTTGATGTGGGGCCACAATTGTCCGCCGTCTTCGACGGCATAAAACAATCGCATCCCCACCCCCCACATCAACAATGGCACAATGGCATAACCCACCATGCGCCGTCTCCGACGGCATAAAATGCACGACTACTGTTACGCATCGGGCCAGTCGTATCGAACACTGGCGACGCCGTCGAAGACGGCAACCAATTGTAGCCCCGCATCGAGCGAGGAACGAGCGAAGGTGTGTGGTTTATCGATGGCGTGGAACACGGGCCTCGCGAGAGGTCCGACAATACCACACGCCTCCCACCACTCGCCGTCAAATATGGCAACCAATTATCACCGCATCGAACGAGAGGTCCGACAACAACATCACCAGCCCCCTGACGCTCCGCCGCCGCCGGTCATACCGCCGCCAAATCCGCCTCCGAATGAACCGCCGCCACCGAAACCTCCGCCCCGGCGGCCTCCCGACCCGAGAATCGCGGCTGCGCCCAATGCGGCGGCTGCGCCCGAATCATCAGGCTCGATTTCATAGCGCCGCTGCTGGCGATGATGGCAGTTGAGGCACTCATACTCCTTTATGCCCACACCCTTGCGTGTCGATGTGGGACGCTGCAAGATACGGTTGACCTTGAGCGCCGCGGTGCGGGCATGGCAATTGTCACACTCAACCATAGGCGAAGAATGATTGATATAGCCAAGCACATCGGTCTCATTGCACTGCGGACAGAGCCACACGTCATAATCAACCGAACCGACCTGCTCCTCGAGATCTTGCGACGGCGTGAGATACCGGTTGTCATTTACCTCGTCGACCTTGACCATGCGCGTGCCGCAGTGGGGGCAATTGCGGCGATGGTTGCGCCAATGTCCCAGCAGGAGGATATAGGGGATTGTCACCAGGAAAGGTATGCCCAGACCGACAAACGACAGAATCAGCATAGGCGCACGCCACTTCGACAGGCTGCAATAGCGCTCATAATCGGTCTTGCCCCGAAGCCCGGCCAGGACAGCAAGCAGCACAATCAGCATGATGAATGTCAGACCGGCCGAACAGGCCAGATAGATTTTGAACGGATCATCCTGTTCGCCCCGGCCGCCGTCGAGATCTGTGTCACGTTCCGACGATCTGAGCTCGTCGGCATAAGCCGGGTCGGTAATCACACGGTCGATCTGCGAGACCGCCGACACAAGTCCGGCCCCATAATTCCCGGCCCGGAATGCCGGTCGTATGGTCTCGCGTATTATACGGCCGCAGGTAATGTCAGGCAGCACCCCCTCAAGACCGTAGCCGGTGCGGATAGCCACCTTGCGTGGCTCCATCGCCGCCACGATGAGCAGGCCATTGTCCTTATCGCTTTTGCCGATACCCCACAGACCGAAGAGCTCGGTCGTGAAGTAGTCAATGTCATTGTCGGTCATGTCGCCGATCACCACCACCATCGGCTCGACCGAAGTCGACCGGCGCACCGAGTCGAGCATCGCGTTGAGACGGGCTTTTGACGCGGCATCGAGATATCCGTCGGGGTCAGCCACATACACGCGTCGGTCGGCTCTGTGCACATCAGGCACCTCGGCCGGAGTGTACGAGCGTGCCACGGCCGCGACAACGGCCATCAGCACAGCAAGGGATATGATGACGAATCGCCTCATTGTTCGGTCATTTCAGACGGGTGCTTGAGATAATATTGTTTGAGCAACTCCGAGATATTGAAGTAATAGCCTTTGGGCGACGACTCTGTCTTGGGATTGACCATTATATAGTCATAATATGGCGGCTCGAACTTCTGCTCGCGGGCAGTGAGGCCCGACAGATTGAGAAAATCGTACTCGTCATGCGGATAAACCACCGTCCATGCGTTCTCCGGGTCAACACCCGTGCCCGACGAGGCTATCACCAGCAGCAGATGGTTGAGTTTGTATTGCCAGATCTTGGCCAGATCATATTTGTGGTTTTGCTCGTAGACAAATATGCGGTTGGTCAGCTGACGCAGGTTGACTGGATTGTCGGCCAGACACTCGAGAGCGAAATCGAGTATCTGCTTGCGCTCGGCGCGGGTCCATTGCTTTTTGTTGAACAGCGGAGCCAGCTTTTCGAGCTGCTCAGGCTTGATATGATCGCGATAGGGGTCATAATCTTCCTGAAACAGAGTGCCGTAATAAAAGTACTGGAACTCGTCGTCGGTCATGGTCGTGTCGTTGGCCATGAATTCCTTGAGCAATTTGGGATAATAATACTTTGAGTTTTCGTCTGTCGAGGCTACACGTATGGCCTCAAGATCGGGCTTGCCCAGCGTGGTGCGGGCAGCCGAGCGCGCGGCCGTGGCAGCCGGCATCAGTGCCGCTGCGGCCGTTATAAGGGCTATGAAGAGATTTTTCAGTGTCATAATTGCAGTAATTGGGCAAAAATCAACATGACCATCGAGAAGTTGACCACCGCCGGCAGTCCGGCCGACGCCAGCAGGTTGAGCGAGCCGCCTGTGCCGGCGACACGGCCGGCCGGAGTGCGCGACCAGGCCATCAGACCCAGAAAAGCGCCGGCGGCCGACGCCAGAATCACCGCAGCCACGGTCGACAGCACAAGCCCCACGAGGGCGCCGACCAATGCTCCGCCCACGATATAATAGGCCGTTGCGCCACGCGACGGCGAGTGGGTCATCCAGCCGATTGCCGCGGCGATAAGCGTGGCCACGCCCCAGAACCACAGCTGAGCCGACGAGAAGACCACCAGCCCGCTCAAGGCGGCGACGAGCATGGCCGCATAGCTAACTATAACAGCCGGAATACGGGGAAAGAACGCCAGCACCAGACCTGCTCCCGACAGGAGAGTGGCGGCCGACAGAGTCATTATAGGTAATGTGAGAGTCATGTAATTGAAACGAACGGAGAGATTGACGGGTTCTCGACAAAGTTAAAAATAATTGCGCACACATCAGCCCCGGCCACACCTTTTTTAATAAAATTTAAATTGAGTATGATACTTTTTACCCCATTCGTGAATGCTGCAGCGCAGGCCGTGGAAAATAAGAGCCCGTTCCCCGATTTCTGTTAACGCCGGAGCGGTCGATCGCTGTACAGATTTGTTCGCGCGGTTTCTGGAGCAATGGGGCCCCATTGTGACCGAAACTTAAGTTTACATTTAAACATTCCATTTATGAGTGGAATATCTGAACTTTCCATTACATAGATTTGTTTTGCAACTATAAAATAGTTACTTTTGTGCCAAAATAAAAATGAGTGGGAACAAAAGAAAAATTGATAGCCCGTTTCTCAACGCTTCCTAACGATTTCACATGGGAGGAAATGAGGCGCTTGCTTGTTGCATTGGGATATATTCAGGCCAACAAGGGCAAGACATCCGGCTCCCGCGTGATATTCAAGGGTGAAGGTTTGAAGCCGATAATGCTCCACAAGCCACATCCCGGAAATATCATCAAGGGGTATGTGATGAAACAGGTTTATGATTATCTTAAAAATGAAGGACTGATATGAATACGTTGAAATATAAGGATTTTATCGGCTCAGTCGCTTTCAGCGAGGCTGATAATGTGTTTTTTGGAAAGATTGAAGGTATAGACGGTCTTGTGAACTTCGAGGGCGAGAGCGTTGCAGAACTCACCAACGCTTTTCATGAAGCGGTTGATGACTATCTCGCATACTGCGCCGAAGAAGGTATTGAGCCGCACAAGAGTTATTCAGGCTCTTTGAACGTGCGCCTTACCCCCGACATCCATACACGGGTGGCTTATCTCGCCAAACAAGCCGGAATTTCAATCAACTCTTTCATACGCACTGCGGTAGAAAAACAGATTGCCGCCATGCTTTGAACATTGAAATAATGCCGTGTGTAATTCGTTTACAAACGGAGTGGCGACATTACTGTCATGGCTGTTGTCTTTAGTGAGAAAAAATAGCTTTGTATCGCATATCTCGGCGTTAACAAAAATTGGGAACGGACTAAAAAAATCCCGCCATCACCTGCGGACGTACCGGAGTGAAATGGCGGGAATATGATATTTTTTAACTGCCGGGCTATGCCAGGGCAAGAATCAGGGCCTGGGCTGCAACCACACGCATAAACATGGTGAGCGGATAGACCGTCGAGTAGGCTACGGCCGGAGCATCGTTGCCCGTCGAGTTGTTGGCATAGGCCAGGGCCGGGGGATCTGTATAGCCGCCCGAGAAGAGACCCATGATCGTGAGGTAGTTGATGCGGTCGTGACCACGGGCGATGAGTCCGACAACCAGCAGAGGCACCACGGTGATGACAAAGCCCCAGATGACCCACCACATGCCGGTCTCGTTGAACACGGCCGATGCGAAGTCTTTACCGGCGGCGATACCGACCGACGCGAGGAAAAGACAGATGCCCAGCTCGCGCAGCAGCAATGATGCCGACGACGAGGTGTAGGTGACAAGCTTGAATTTATAACCGAAGCGGCTCAGCAGGATGGCCACGACGAGCGGGCCGCCGGCCAGACCGAGTTTCATGCCGAAGCCGAGATTGATCGAACCGAGTATGATACCGAAGATGATACCAACAAAGATCGTGATGAGATTGGGCTGGTTGAGGCGCTTCATCGAGTTGCCGAGACGGTCGGCCAGACGGTCGATATCCTCAAGATTGCCCACTACGGTAATACGGTCGCCCATCTGCAGGCGCAGGTTGGGCGTGGCGAGCAGATCGACACCGGCACGGTTGACACGGGTTGCGTTGAGCTTATAACCGTTGTGCAGGCGCAGTGAGCCGAGGGCCACACCGTTATACTCGCTCTTGGTGACGAGGATGCGGCGCGAGTAGACAGGCACGGGAGTGGTGTCCCAGTCCATCTCGATTTCCGGACCGAGAACGGCGTTGAAACGCTCTGCGTCATGGGCCGAGCACACGATCTTGAGCACATCGCCCACATGTATATCCGTCGAAGATTTAGGGATGATGATGTTGCCGTCTGCCGTCATCAGGCGCGAAACCACGAAGTTGCACTGTATCACATCATGCAGCGACACCATCGTGCGGCCGTCGACAAGCTGATTGGTGACCTTGACCGAGAGGAAGTGCGGCTTGAGCTGCGACTCTTCGTTGTCTTCCTCGATCTTGCGTATCTCCTCGTCGGTGTTGATGCGGAAGATGCCCTTGATAATAAACATAGCGGCGATGATGCCGAGCACACCCAGCGGGTAAGCGGCCGCATATCCCTGGGCCATGAGGTTGGCCTGTTCGACCGAATTCGTCATCTGCGACACAGTCTGCTGCGCAGCCGCCAGACCGGGAGTATTGGTCACGGCGCCACTCATCACGCCCACCAGAGCGTTGATGTCGTGCACATTGCCGAAATAGTAGACCAGCAGCACGATCACCACGTTGAGCGCGATGCCGAGCACGGCCAGCATATTGAGCCGTACACCGCCTTTCTTGAACGAAGAGAAGAAGCCCGGGCCGACCTGCAGACCGATGGCGAAGATAAACAGTATAAGGCCGAACTCGCGCATGAATTTGAGCACGTTGGCATCGACCACATAGCCGAAGTGACCCATCAGGATGCCCACAAAGAGCACGAAAGTCACGCCGAGCGACACGCCCGCGACCTTGACCTTGCCGATGAAGATACCCGCAGCTATCACAAACGAGTACAACACCAGTGTCGACGCGATCGACGTATTACCCGGAAACAGGAGGGTTGTAATCCAATCCATTACAAAATTTTTTAACAATCTTTTTACCGGGTGCGCCCGTCGCTCCCGAAATCGACCGCAAAGGTACGACTTTTTGGCCGTCGGGCAAAATTTATGACCACCTTAATATTTATTGTCGCCTAAAAAGCATCACATGCCATGCCGATGCTGCCGTAAACTCACATACACATGCATGCCGTTATGACATTCTATTATGCATATACGCAACTTTCACCCGTCAAACTTTCGGCTTTTCGACTTAAATTTCGTAACTTTGTCGGTCGAAATATATTTCTTTGCAGTTATGAACATTTCATATAAGTGGCTCAGGGATTATCTGCCCTTTGAGCTTACGCCCGAAGAAGTTGCGGCCGACCTGACGTCTATCGGCCTCGAGACGGGCACAATCGAGCGCGTAGAGTCGATCAAAGGAGGCCTGCGCGGTATCGTAATCGGCAAGGTCCTCACTTGCGAGGCTCACCCCGACAGCGACCACCTGCACATAACCACCGTTGACCTCGGCGACGGAGCACCCACTCAGATCGTATGCGGCGCGCCCAATGTAGCCGCCGGCCAGACTGTTGTGGTAGCCACCGTGGGCACGACCCTCTATGACGGCGACAAAGAATTCAAAATCAAGAAATCAAAAATCCGCGGCGTCGAGTCGTTCGGCATGATATGCGCCGAAGACGAGATAGGCATCGGCAACTCGCACGACGGCATCATAGTGCTCGCCGACGGTGCGGCCGCTCCCGGCACGCCGGCGGCCGACTACTATAGCCTGTCTGACGACTATGTGCTCGAGGTCGACCTGACCCCAAACCGCATCGACGCAGCCTCGCACTACGGCGTGGCCCGCGATCTGGCTGCATATCTCGCATGTCACCGCGAGGGCGGCGAGCCATCGCTCGTGCGTCCCGACGCTCCTGTGCCGGCAACCGGCGAGGGCCGCGGCGTAGACGTGACTGTCGAGGCCGCCGACGCCTGCACACGCTACTGCGGCCTGACCATCGCCGGCGTCAAGGTGGCCGAGAGCCCCGAGTGGCTCAAAGACCGCATCACTGCCATCGGCCTGCGTCCGATCAACAACGTCGTCGATATCACAAATTATATACTGCACGGATTCGGCCAGCCACTGCACTGCTTTGACCGGGCCAAGATCGCAGGCGACCGCATTGTGGTGCGCCGTACCCCGGCCGGCACTAAGTTTGTCACCCTCGACGGTGTCGAGCGCAAACTCGATGCAGCCGATCTGATGATATGCAATGCCGATGTGCCGATGTGCATCGCAGGTGTATTCGGAGGTCTTGACTCGGGTGTCACCGAGGCTACCACCGACATATTCCTCGAGAGCGCATGTTTCAATCCCACATCGGTGCGCAAGACCGCACGCCGCCATGGCCTGTCGACCGACTCGTCGTTCCGTTTCGAGCGCGGCGTCGATCCCAACGGATGCGTGTATGCCCTGCGTCTGGCAGCCAAGCTCGTCATCGAGCTTGCCGGCGGACACATCGTAGGCCGGGAGACCGACATCTATCCCGAACCCGTCGCTCCCTACCCCGTCACACTCAGCTACGGAGCCATCACACGACTGCTGGGCCAGGAAATTCCCGCCGCGACAGTCGACGGCATACTGCGCTCGCTCGAGATCGACATCACAGCACGCGGCGAGGCCGACGGCGGCACAATGCAACTGGCCGTGCCTACCTATCGCGTAGACGTACGCCGTCCCTGTGACGTGATCGAAGACATACTGCGCATATACGGCTACAACAACATCGCCATCCCGTCGTCGCTGCATGCATCGGTATCGTTCAAGACCCCGGTCGATGCCGCCGACGATCTGCGACGCATAGTAGCCGACAACCTCTCGGGCGCCGGCTGGACCGAAATCCTCAACAACTCGCTCACCGCCAAGGGCTACTACGACGGCCTCGCCACCTATCCCGCCGACCGTTGCGTTGAGCTGCTCAACCCACTCAGCCAGGATCTCAACGTGATGCGCCAGACCCTCGTCTTCGGAGGTCTCGAGTCGCTCGCGCACAATATCAACCGCCGCTCGGCCGATCTGGCCATGTATGAGTTCGGCAACGTCTACAGCCGCAATCCACAGCTCGAACCCTCCGACGACGCACCACTGCGGCCCTACAGCGAGAGTGCCCGGCTGGCCCTGTGGCTCACCGGCGACGTGATACGCCCCTCATGGGTGCGCCCCGAGGCCGAGGCGACATTCTTCGACCTCAAGGCCACAGTCGCCAACATCCTCGCACGCATCGGCCTGAGCCCCGCCGAGACCGTGGTCAAGACTCTTGAGCGCCCCGACATGTACTCGGCAGCCCTCGCCGTCGAGACCCGCAACGGCAAACTGCTCGGCACCATGGGCATCGTAGCCCCCGCACTGCTGGCCAAGGCCGACATCAAAGTGCCCGTCTACTATGCCGAGCTCGACTGGAGCACCCTCACGGCTCTCGCCGCCAAGCACAAGACCACATTCGCGCCGCTGCCCAAGACCCAGGCCGTAAAACGCGACCTCTCGCTGCTCATCGACAAGGCTGTCACCATGGCCGACATCGAGCGCGTCGTGCGCCAGAGCGAGCGCCGGCTGCTGCGCGACGTCGCCCTGTTTGACGTCTACGAGGGTAAAGGCCTGCCCGCAGGCAAAAAATCGTACGCCATCTCAATGATACTGCGCGACGACGAGAAAACCCTGCAGGACAAAGCCATCGACGCCGTAATGGCCAAGATCATAACCAACCTGCAGAAACAGCTCGGCGCCGAACTGCGTTAACCGACAATACAATAAACAAATCAAAAATACCACACAATGGGAAGAGCATTCGAATACCGTAAAGCGCGCAAGCTCAAACGCTGGGGCAACATGTCGCGCACATTTACCCGCATCGGCAAGGAAATCACTATCGCCGCAAAGGCCGGCGGTCCTGATCCCGACACCAACCCGCGTCTGCGCGCCCTGATGCAGAACGCCAAGGCCGCCAACATGCCCAAAGACACCGTTGAACGCGCCATCAAGAAAGCCACCGACAAGGACGCCGGCGACTACAAGGAGATCACCTACGAAGGATACGGCCCCTTCGGCATCGCCATCTTCGTCGAGGCCGCTACCGACAACAACACCCGTACCGTAGCCAACGTGCGCTCTTACTTCACAAAGCACGGCGGATCGCTCGGCACCCAGGGTTCGCTGTCGTTCCTCTTCGACCACAAATCGGTCTTCAAGATCAAACCCAAAGAGGGCGTATCGCTCGAGGACCTTGAACTCGAACTCATCGACTACGGTGTCGACGAGCTTGAGCACGACGACGATGAAATCGTGCTCTACGGCGCATTTGAGGAGAACTCAAACATCCAGAAATATCTCGAGGACAACGGATTCGAGATCATATCGTCTGAGTTCGAGCGTATCCCCAACGACCTCAAGGACGTCACACCCGAGCAGCGCGAGACCATCAACAAGCTGCTTGACAAGCTCGAGGAAGACGAAGACGTGCAGAACGTCTTCCACAACATGCGCGAAGACGACAGCGACACCGAGGAATAACCGACATCATACGTCAGTCTGCCGACCTCCCGGATTATTGCCGCGACCTGACAGCATATAACATCAACCGCCGCAGATGCCAACATTTCAGCATCGGCGGCGGTTGATATTATGTACCGGAATACGTAATGGTTGCGTACCAACGGATTTTTAACTAATTTTGCAGACAACGTTTCAACAGACATGGACACTGACAACACCTCACATATCACCGGCCTGTCCCCCCGGCAGGTCGAGCAGAGCCGCGCCGCACACGGCGCCAATATCATCACGCCGCCGCCGCGTCCCTCGCTGTGGCGCAAATTTATGGGATATTTCGATAATCCGCTCATAAAGATTCTGCTCGTGGCTCTGGTGCTGTCAATCGCCATCGCCATCTACGAATTCTCGGCCACACGGGCCACGGCCAACGTCTTTCTCGAGCCGCTCGGCATCCTTATAGCCATCTTGCTGGCCACGCTGATCGGATTCTGGCTCGAAGTGAGCGCCGACCGCAAATTCGAGATTCTCAACAAGGTCAACGACGATCTGCTTGTCAAGGTAATGCGAGAGGGACGTGTGACCGAAATCCCCCGACGCGACGTGGTGGTGGGCGACATCGTCATACTCGAGACCGGCGACGAGGTTCCCGCCGACGGACATCTGGTCGATTCGCTCGCAATGGGCGTCAACGAGAGCTCGCTGACCGGCGAGCCCCTCGCCCACAAATCGCACCGGCCCGACGACGTGACAGATCACGACGCCACCTATCCGGCCGACATGGTCATGCGCGGCACAACCGTCGTCGAGGGCCGCGGACTGATGCAGGTCACAGCCGTTGGCGACCATACCGAGCAAGGCCACGTATTCAAGGCCTCGACCATCGACACCGGCATCAAAACACCGCTTACGCTGCAGTTCGAACGTCTCGGCCGTCTTATCTCATATGCCAGCTATGCCATCGGAGCACTGATCGTCATCGGCCGCTGCATGATGTTTGACTGGGCAGCAGTCGACACCATCGACGCCATCGAGTATGCTCTGACCACAATAATGCTGGCCGTCACACTGATCGTGGTATCTGTGCCCGAGGGCTTGCCGATGAGCGTGACACTGAGCCTCGCCCTGAGCATGCGCCGCATGCTGGCCACCAACAACCTCGTGCGCAAAATGCACGCCTGCGAGACAATGGGTGCGACCACCGTCATATGCACCGACAAGACCGGCACACTCACCCAAAACCGCATGAGCGTGGCCGACACACGGTTTTACGGCCTCGCCGACGGCCACAGCCTCACCGACGACCGCGCCTCGCATGCCATTACCGAGGGTATAGCGGTCAACTCGACAGCCTTTCTCGACTACGGCGACGATCCGGCCTCACCGCATCCGACAGTCGTGGGCAATCCGACCGAGGGAGCCTTGCTGCTATGGCTCTACAGCCAAGGCGTCGATTATCTCAAGTTGCGCGAAGACGCCGCAGTCGTCGCGCAGCTGCCATTCTCTACCCGTCGCAAATACATGGCCACGGTCGTCGACTCGCCCTTGCTCGGTTGCCGCATGCTGTACGTCAAGGGCGCACCCGAGATCGTAATGGGCATGTGCGCCGACATGACCGGCGGAGCCACGCCCGACGCCGTCAACGCCACTCTGCTCGACTGGCAGAGCCACGCCCGCCGCACGCTCGGCTTTGCATGCTGCCGCATCGACAGCGACGCCCCTGTGATTGTCGACGACAAGCTGCGCGATGGTCTGCCGCTCGAGTTCACCGGCATTTGCGCCATCGCCGACCCTGTGCGTGCCGAGGTACCCCGGGCCATCCGCGACAGCCTGCATGCCGGCATCGACGTCAAGATCGTCACCGGCGACACACCGGGCACCGCCAAAGAAATCGGGCGTCAGGTGGGTCTCTGGACCGACACCGACACCGACCGCGCACATATTTCGGGTCCGGACTGGGCCGCCCTCTCTGACGAAGAAGCCCTCGCGCGCGCACGCGAAATTAAAATAATGTCGCGCGCACGGCCCACCGACAAATCCCGTCTGGTCAGCCTGCTGCAAAAACAGGGCGAGGTAGTGGCCGTCACCGGCGACGGCACCAATGATGCCCCCGCCCTCAATGCCGCCCAGGTCGGACTCGCCATGGGCGACGGCACATCGGTGGCCAAGGAGGCTGGCGACATCATTATCATGGACAACAGTTTCGCCTCGATAGCCAAGGCCGTCATGTGGGGACGATCGCTATATCTCAACATCCAGCGGTTTGTACTCTTCCAGCTAACAGTCAATATAGTAGCGTGCCTGATCGTAGTCATCGGCGCCTTCTCGGGCACACAGTCGCCACTGACTGTCACACAGATGCTGTGGGTCAACCTCATCATGGACACATTCGCGGCCCTCTCGCTGGCCTCGCTGCCACCGTCAGACGAAGTCATGAACCGGCCTCCGCGCCGCTCAGGCGCCTTCATCATCACCCCGTCGATGGGATGGCGTATCATAGGCCTCGGACTGTTGTTCACCGCCATCCTCTGGGTTGTGCTGCAATATCTGCGCGTGCATGTCGGCGACTCGATCGAGGCATTCGATTTCGGCGATTTCATGGCTTCGTTCATCACCAAGGACGCTCCGCCACTGTCGGCCTACGATCTGACGGTATTCTTCTGCCTGTTTGTATTCATCCAGGTATGGAACCTGTTCAATGCCCGGGCCTTCGAATCGGGGCACTCGGCTTTCCACGACATGCGCGACAGCAAAGTATTCTTTGCAGTCGTGGCCATAATCTTTGCGGGTCAGTTCGCGATTGTATATCTCGGCGGCGAAATGTTCAACGTCGTGCCGCTGCCTCTCGACCACATGCTGCTTATCGTGGCCATTACCTCGCCCATCATGCTCATTCCGCTGGTCTACGACCTCATAAAGCATATAGGCGACTGAGAGCCGGCTATTTTACATAAACTCGCGGACGACGCGTATGCCCGGGCGTACAGGCAGTGAGAAGGCGGCAAAGAGGCCTGCATCCTCGCTGTTGTACTTGATATGGTAGCGCTCGGGGCCCAGCCAGTCGAGCTCAAACTGTGCCGTGGCCGCCATATCATCGCCGCGGCCGGGTGTGAGACGCTCTTCTATGCTGATATCAAAACCTATCACATTGACCGCGAGACTCACGGCACCGTCCATAGCGACGCCCCGCAGACCATGACGCGTGATCACGACGTGGCCGTTACGGTCGACCTCGACTTCGAGCCACGGCCTCCCGGGCACGGCCTCATCGCCGCACAGCAGCCGGCCGGCCTCGAGATGCAGCACGGCCGCTCCGCGGCGCGACGGCAGAGCCGACAGAGCCACCACCGCGGCAGCGGCGGCGCCGGCGATTACATAAAACTCGACAGTATTATACCACGCGCAGAGCATAGGGGATGCGGTCAGAACAGATTGAGGAAGAATCCCGATATGCCCACATAGATGATCAGGCCGACAATATCGTTGGATATCTGTATGAAGGGGCCTGTGGCGAGAGCAGGGTTGATGTGTATCTTCTCAAGCGTCAGCGGCACCACAGTGCCCAGTATCGACGCAAACATCACCACGGCAAACAGCGACACGGCCACAGACAGTGTCACGGCCAGCTGCGACGGCAGCATTATCAGATTGTAGATCAGGATGACAGCCGACAGCACCGACGCGTTGAGCAGGCCTATCAGCACCTCCTTGCCGAGCTGGGCGGCAAAACGCTTGATGTCGAGCGAGCCATTGGCCAGACCCTGCACGACGATAGCCGACGCTTGCACACCGACGTTGCCGCCGGTGCCGCCTATGATCGGTATAAACAGCGCCAGCGCGGTGACCGCATGCAGCTGGTCCTCGAAGCCTCCGAGAATCAGCGACGCCAGTATTCCCGAGGCTATGCCGATAAGCAGCCAGGGAATGCGCGCCTTGGTCTGGGCGAATATCGAGTCGTCGGCATCGACGTCAGACGAGATACCCGATGCCAGCTGATAGTCGCGCTCAGACGACTCGCGCACCTGGTCCATCACGTCGTCGACGGTGATGCGTCCCAGCAGACGCCCGATAGAGTCGACCACAGGCATCGCCACAAGGTCATATTTCTCAAAATCAAGCGCCACGTCGTCGATGGGGGTGTCGGCCTTGACGCTGACGGGATCGACCTCCATCACATGTTTGATCTTTGACACCGACGGGTGGGTGATCATCTTCTTAAGCGGGAAGATGCCCTTAAGCTTATAATCATTGTCGACGACATAGACATAGTAGATCTCGTCCATCTCCTCGGCCTGCGAGCGCATCTCCTTGATACACTCGGGCATCGACATGTTCTCGTTGACCACCACCATCTCGGTGCCCATCAGACCGCCGGCGGTGTCTTCGTCATACTTCAGCAGGTCAATGATGTCGCCTGCCTGCTCGACGTCGTCAATGTGCGAGAGGATCTCGTCGCGGTCGTCCTCGTCGAGCTGCTGTATCACGTCGACGGCATCGTCGGTGTCGAGATGCTCGATCTGCTTGGCGATCTCCTCGGTGGGCATACCCTCGAGCAGCTTGAGACGGTCGTCCTCGTCGAGCTCCATGAGCACGTCGGCGGCCTTTTCCTCGTCGAGCAGGCGATACAGATACTCGGCCTGATCGAGATCGAGCTCCTGATACAGATCGGCGATGTCGGCCGGGTGCAGTTTGGCCAGCTCGGCGCGGGCCGCCTCGCGGTCGTCGCGCCGCACTATGTCGCGGATCAGCTCGAGATATTCGTGGGTAAACTCCTTCATGACGGTCATTGACGCAGCTCGGCTGTGAGATTGGTGAGTATGACAAATTGCTCTACCGACAGCTGCTCGGGACGCAGGGCGCCCAGCTCGCAGTCGGCCGGGAAGGTCACGCCGGCGGGCAACAGTCCGCGGATCGAATTACGTATTGTCTTACGGCGCTGGCCGAATGTCGTCTTCACGACCAGACGCATCAGGTCAAAGTCACACCCGGGATCAGTCACGCCGTTGCGGCGCAGACGTATCACTCCCGACTTGACTTTGGGAGGCGGATTGAACACATGCTCGGATACCGTGAAGAGATACTCGGCATCATACCATACCTGCAGCAGCACGCTCAATATGCCACGCGCCTTGGTGCCCTCGCGGGCGCATATGCGCTCGGCCACCTCGCGCTGCAACATGCCGGCACACTCGTCGACCAGATCGTGGTTGTCAAGCACCTTGAAAAATATCTGCGACGAGATATTGTAGGGGTAGTTTCCGATGATACAGCAATGGCGGCCGGCTGTGAGCTGCCCGAGATCAAGCCGCAGAAAGTCGGCCTCGACGATACGCTCGGGCATCAGTCGCGCCACATGCCCCTCGCGCAGATACTGCACACTCTCGCTGTCGAGCTCGACCACCGTCAGATCACGGCCTGCATCAAGCAGAAAACGAGTCAGCACACCCGTGCCCGGACCAACCTCTATCACAGGAAGATCAGGACAATCGTCAATAGTGGCCGCGATGCGTGCGGCCACATCCAGATCGGTCAGGAAATGCTGTCCGAGAGCTTTTTTCGGTCTTACGTTTGCCATATCGCAGCAAAGTTACGCATTATCGCTCAAAATTCAAAACATGCAGTTGCATAAGGAGCGGTTAAAAGCTTTTTCACTATCTTTGCAACCAAAATCACAAAAGATGTCTGATCGCACTATTATAAAAGGCCATGCGGCGATGCTCGGCGCCAACACGTGCTGGGGACTGATGGCGCCGGTGGCCAAACTGGTGATGGCCGGTGCCGTCATATCACCACTGATGCTGACCGACTGCCGCATTGTCGGCGCCGCGTTGCTGTTCTGGGTAATGTCATTTTTCAGCCGCCGCGAGCATGTGCCGGCACGCGACCTCGCCCTGCTGGCAGGAGCCGGCATGCTCGGCATACTATTCAATCAGGGCTGCTATATATTTGGCGTCGGATTCACCTCACCGGGCGAGGCATCGATCATCACCACCACGATGCCCATGTGGGTGATGGTACTGTCGAGGGTGTTGCTCGGCACGCCTGTCACCGGCCGAAAGATCGCCGGCATATTGCTGGGTGCCACAGGCGCAGTGACGCTGATCTATTCGTCGGTAAAAGTGACCGTGAGCGGCAACAATCCTGTGCTGGGCGACCTGCTGGTGCTTACGGCACAGTTCTCATATGCGCTATATCTGACTCTCTATAAGGACTTTCTACGCAAATACTCGATGGTGACCCTGATGAAATGGATGTTTACCTTCGCCGCCGCGGCCATAATACCCTTCTCTATACAGACAGCCGCCACCACGGCATGGGCCTCGCTGAGCGCGACCGAGTGGGCAGGCGTGGCCTACGTAGTGGTAATGGGCACCTTTGTGGCATACATACTGATGATGGCAGGCCAAAAGGCCCTGCCGCCGACCGTAGTGGGAATATACAACTACTTTCAGCCGGTTGTGGCCACCTGTGTGGGGCTATGGCTCGGACTTGACGTTATGACTCCGTTCAAGGGTCTGGCAATGCTGTTTATCTTCTCAGGAGTCTTTCTGGTCACCACCGCAGGGGCTCCGCGACGACAGCAAGTCACGGCTCTTTCATTTAAGGCAAAAGTAACGCCGTAGATCCCTTACCCGGTTCAC
>JAUNGA010000127.1 GCA_030524765.1 Bacteroidales bacterium
TAGGTAACCGCCCCCTATCAGGCCCGAGTGACAATCTTGTCGCCCGGGCCTTTTTCTTTGTAACTATTCGGAATGTGCCTATTGAATAATTTTTTGCATCGACCGACGTTTTTTCGTAATTTTGCGCAATATTAGAGATTTAAAAATAAATATAAATATAGGATATGTCTGAACGCATACTTTTGTGCCTTGCCCACATGAGCGGCAACGAAATGAAGTTTATCGAGGAGGCCTTTGCCGACAATTGGGTAGTGCCTCTGGGACCTAATGTAAATGGTTTTGAAGACGATCTCAAGGCTTTTGCCGACAAACGCGAGGGCGCATCTCCGCTAAACAAACAGATTGTTGCGTTGAGTTCAGGCACGGCTGCCGTGCATCTTGCCCTGCTCGCCTGCGGCGTTGGCCCCGGTGATGAGGTGTTGGTACAGTCATTTACATTCTGCGCTTCGACACACCCGGTGACATATCTCGGCGCTACTCCCGTGCTCATTGACTCGGAGCCTGATTCATGGAACATGGATCCCGAGCTGCTTGAGAAGGCTATCAAGGATCGTATTGCTGTTACAGGCCGTAAACCTAAGGCTATCGTGCCGGTATATCTGTATGGTATGCCTGCCCGTATAGACGAGATTCTTGAAATTGCCGCCCGTTACGACATACCCGTTGTAGAGGACGCTGCCGAGGGGCTCGGCAGCCGTTTTGACGGTCAGGTATGTGGTACTTTCGGACGCTTCGGCGTGCTGTCGTTCAACGGCAACAAGATGATTACCACATCAGGTGGCGGTGCGTTGATCGTACCTGATGACGAGTGGAAGCGCAAGATCATGTTCTATGCTACCCAGGCCCGTGAGTCATATCCTTACTATCAGCACGAGGAGATCGGTTATAACTACCGCATGTCTAATATCTGTGCCGGTATAGGTCGCGGTCAGATGACCGTGCTTGACGAGCATATAGCTCATCATCGCCATGTGCAGGCGCTTTATCGTGAGCTGTTGAAAGATGTCGAAGGTGTTACATTGCATGAGAATCCTTCGCCCCGTTATGACTCAAACTTCTGGCTCTGCACCGTGACCCTCGATCCCGATCTGAAAGTCAAAGGTCAGGAGAATGCTTATAACGAGGTGGTCAAAGGTGCTGTCGGTGGCGCTGCCGGTGTAACTCACGCGGCTACAACACCTCACACTGACTGCGAACCTAACACGAATGTCGAGGCTATGCGCGTTGCGCTTGATGTCGCCGGCATCGAGAGCCGTCCGTTGTGGAAACCCATGCACCGTCAGCCGGTTTATGCCAAGGTGCCGTCATATGTCAACGGCGTAAGCGAATCACTCTTCACGCGTGGTCTGTGTCTGCCTTCAGGTCCGTGGGTGACCGATGAGCATGTCAGATATATCGTCGACTGTATCAAGGCCAATATCATCAAGTAAAAAATCGAGAGATATAAAGGCGGCGCGCCGTTTCCCGTGAAGGAAACGGCGCGCTGTTTTTATCATCTATGTGTCGTGTGTTTTAGCGGAAGTTTTTGATTGTGGCCATTTCGCTGTCGACATTGGTTTGCAGAGAGGCAACATTGGTGCGGATGGTTGACATGTCGTTTGCAGTGGCAACACCACCGTTTGCCACGAGCTCGTCGGCAACGATCTGCGAATTACCTTTTGCTGTATAGCTGACAATAGAGCATTTACCCGAGAGTTTGATCTCGGCATTGTCGCCTGATACGCCGGTAAGACGCTCAAGACCGCAGTCTTTGAGCTTGATCTCGCTGTCGCCGGTAGCTGTGAGTGCTACTTCGTTGGCGCTGATCGACGCGCTCTTGAATTCGGCATGGTCGGTTACGGTTGCCACAACATTGCCGGCCATGATGCCTTGGCTGATCTTGACTTCGCCATTGTCTTTCGCGTTTATGGCAAGATCGTTGACATTGAGAGCCGGAGCTTTGAACTCGGCATCGTCACTGACGGTGATCGCGAGATTCTCGAGCGAGAGTGCGTTCTGGCAATGGATATTATAATACTCCCGCATAATCGAACCGGCTCGGAACGCAAGAAAAAACCAAT
>JAUNGA010000055.1 GCA_030524765.1 Bacteroidales bacterium
TCAATAAATCACTAAAAACGTGTTAAATATGTAAACATTAACATATAAAAACCAATATTTTTGGCCTTTCATATTGTTATAAATGTAAACTAACGGTAAACGATAGGAGAATTTTGAAATTTTGGATACTCCAACTGCTGATTTACATTCATAAATCACGGTAGCGATGTAATTTTAAATTTATATCAGACGTATAGTTTATAATTCTAAATTAGCAAGCTAATCGAAAGTAAATCGCAAATAATGAAATAAAGCCCGCGATTCTCAAGAGTAAACAATTCAAGCATCCAAATTGCAGTCGAGAATAACGATTCTTCCTGTTTACATCGCCGAATAATCAAGGTAAACAAATATTAACACATTTAATATCGTGCTGATTTTCATACATGTTATGAACTTTTATTAAAGTGATACTTATGTAATGAGAGCGCGCCGTGATTCACTTGAAATATCCGACACTCTACAACAATAAACAAATTGCGACATAGCAAAATATGCAAAGATTGTTATGGTTTAACTTTAAACATATTTGCAATTATGAATCGCCCCACCCCGTCATGGATTTAAATTTGCAAATCGGCATTTACATTTACATTTTAAAAATAGCAATTAATCAATTTGCATATTTGAATTATTGTTTTTACATTTGCAAAGTCATTATTTATGCCAATTATCACCCATGGACATCGCCGAAAGACTCATAGCTTTTAAAGATTACACCGGTTTGACAAACTCGCAGTTTGCCGATAAGGCCGGCATCCCCCGCCCAACGCTGTCGCAGTTTTTGAACGGACGCAACAAACGTCTGAGCGATGACCTCGCAGCAAAGCTACACGTCGCCTACCCCCAGCTAAACGTGATGTGGCTGCTTTTTGGCGAGGGAGATATGGTGAACGATAAAAATATTGAATTCTCAGAGGGCAAAAATGCACTTTTTTCGGAAGCGATCATATCGCAAGGTCCTGATTTATCAAATGATGACACAGTTTCCCGCCCAATGTCAAGTCTGACAGATTCAGAACCAAACGAGATAAAACCGACCGAAGCAGACGTTTTCACGACCTCAGACTCGGCAACGGCATTCGGCAACCACACCACAATCGACATAACAGATACAAAGCAGGCACAAAGTCAGACGGCGGCCCCCGTCATCCCCGCCGACCCGGCCAAAAAGATACAGTCGATAATGGTGTTTTATAGCGACAACAGTTATGAGATTTTTACTCCACGCGATTCTCATTGATTTCCCAAATGTCAATGTGCTCTGATTTATGACGCAAAGTTAACTGTAAAAAGACCGCATAACTCAACTTTTGGCATTACCAACCAAAAGTTGAGTTATTTGTCGAAAGTTCGCGATAATTGGCTAAATGTGTCAAAGTACGATTAAGTTTTGAAATGTTTTCGTACCTTTGTCACATATTATATATGTATTGATATGGTTATTTCAAGCTCGCTCGCTACTTTCGGACGCTACTGTCTGTTTATACGCCGAGTGTTTGCCATACCTGACCGCTGGGGCATCTACTTTCGCCGCACGGTGCAGGAGGTCAACAAACTCGGTATTGACTCGATACCACTGGTCATCATCATATCATTGTTTATCGGCGCAGTAATCGCCATACAGATGCAGCTCAATATATCGTCGCCACTGATACCGGCCTACTCTGTCGGTCTCGCGACCCGCGATATCGTGTTGCTCGAATTCTCAAACTCAATCCTGTGTCTGATATTGGCCGGTAAAGTCGGTTCGAATATCGCGTCGGAGATCGGCACAATGCGTGTGACCGAACAGATCGACGCACTTGAGATCATGGGTGTCAACTCGGCAAACTACCTCGTACTGCCCAAGATTACGGCATTTGTGTTTTTCATGCCCGCTCTGGTAGTGATATGTATGGCCACATCGCTGATAGGCGGATATCTGGTTGCTCTGGTGACCGATATCATCACAGTGTCGCGATATGTCTATGGCCTACAGGCACTCTTTCAGGAATGGTATGTATGGTATGGCCTGATCAAATCGGTGGTATTTGCCTACATCATCGCGTCGGTAGCATCATTTTATGGCTATTACGTCAAGGGTGGAGCTCTTGACGTAGGCAAGGCAAGCACCAACGGTGTTGTGGCAAGCAGCATCCTGATACTGCTCTTCGACGTATTACTCACCAAACTGCTGCTGCAATGATCGAAGTAAAAAATGTGACGAAGTCATTTGACGACCGCACGGTGCTGCATGATGTCAGCGCGACATTCTACACCGGCAAGACCAATCTGATAATCGGTCAGAGCGGCTCGGGCAAAACCGTGCTGATGAAATCGCTCGTAGGCCTGATGACACCCGAGAAAGGTCAGATACTGTTTGACGGCCGCGACATAATAGGTATGTCGACCGACCAGGTCAAGGAACTCCGCACAGAGATCGGCATGCTCTTTCAGGGATCAGCCCTCTTTGACTCTGAAACCGTGCTGGGCAATGTGATGTTCCCGCTGACGATGTTCACCCGCAAGAGTTATGACGAAATGCGCGAGCGTGCGATGTTCTGTCTCGAACGAGTCAATCTGAAAGGCGCCGAGAACAAATATCCGTCGGAAATCTCGGGCGGCATGCAGAAGCGTGTGGCAATAGCCCGCGCAATAGCGCTCAACCCCAAATATCTCTTCTGCGACGAGCCCAACTCGGGTCTCGACCCCAAGACATCCATAGTGATCGACGAGCTGCTGAGTGATATCACCCATGAGTATAACATCACCACGGTGATCAATACCCACGACATGAATTCGGTGCTCGGCATCGGCGAGAACATCATATTCATCAATAAGGGCCACCGCGAGTGGGTGGGCGACATGAGCCAGATATATACAACGAGCAACGAAGCTCTCAACGACTTTGTGTTTGCCACCAGACTCTTCCAGCAGGTGCGCGAATATGTGGCCCGAAACGAACGTCCACGGCCCTAATCCCCGACCCCGTCATCATGAGATTTGCCGACATACCCGGACAAGAGGAGACCAAACGACGCCTGCGTGAAATGGTCGACCACGGCCATGTGCCCCACGCATTGTTGCTCGAAGGGCCACAGGGCGTAGGCAAATTCGCTCTGATACGCGCGACGGCGCAATACATACACTGCACTGACCGAACGCCCGACGGCGACAGCTGCGGCCGTTGCCCGGCTTGTGTGCAGCACCAGTCGTTCAACCATATCGATGTGATGTACAGTTTCCCGGTGCTGAAGAAAAACAGCAAGCCGACGATCAGCAACGACTATGCCGAAGAGTTCAGAGATTTCATGCAAGAAAGCCCGATGATGGATTTCGAGCAGTGGCTGCCCCGTCTGGGCAACGTCAACGGCCAGCCGGCAATCTATGTCGACGAGGCCAACGAGCTGCTGCGACGCCTGAATCTCAAAGCGAGACAGTCGCGCTACAAGATCGTGCTGATGTGGCTGCCCGAACGTCTCAATCCAGATACGGCCAACAAGCTGCTCAAACTCGTCGAGGAACCATATGACGACACCATATTCCTGATGGCGTCAGATAATCCACGCGGCATATTGCCTACCATCTACTCGCGCACGCAGCGCATCGCCGTGCCACGTTACAGCGAAGCGGAAATCACAGATACTCTTGTGAGAGAAACCGGCATAGACCGACAGGCTGCCGCAGACGCCGCCGCGCTGGCCGAGGGCAGTATGGTGACGGCCTACCATCTGGCCGGGCTCAACAAAGAGCGCCAGCGCTATCTCGATCTTTTCATGCAGCTGATGCGTCTGGCATGGCAACGCAAAGTGCTCGACCTGCGTGCATGGAGTCTTGACGTAGCGGCACTCGGCCGCGAGAGTGCGATCAGGTTTTATGATTATTGCTCACGTATGATACGTGAGAATTTTATCTACAACATAGGGGACGACCGTCTGGTGGCGCTTACACCGGCCGAACGCCAGTTCAGCTCAAGATTCTCGCCGTTTGTCAATGAAAAGAATGTCGAGGATATCGCCATGGTGCTTGACGCCGCACGCAATGACATCACCTTGAACGGCAACGCCAAGATTATCGCATTCGATCTTGCGGTAAAGATGATTCTGCTGCTGAAGAGGTAATTCATCTACCCACATCAGGCATAAGAACAGCCTACTCCTCGTCGTCGTCCTTGAAGAGCCTGTCTTGCTCGTCGAGATGGAAATAATGGCTCAGAAGTGCGATGAACGATGAAATCTGCTTGATGGCTTCCTGTGTCTGAGGTGACACTTCTTTCGACCGCAAACGTAAGATAAGCATACCGTACAGAGCGTTGAAACAGGTTTCGATCTCGCCTTTGGGATCTTCGCCGGCTTTTGAACGCAACTCGACGATAAACGGCAAGGCGGCATAAAACCGCTTGGTGTACTCGCCGAAACGCGGATCGCGCAACAGCGCGGTGTGCAGCTGCACGAGCTGTATAATGATGTTTTTGTTGAGCTGAAGGTGTCCTTTGTCTACGACATCCTCGCGACGCATCATGTCGATAAGCGACTCATACCACTCGACCATCTGCTTGCGCCGGGCCGGATCAAGCTCGTATTTATCGATTACATTGGCCGTTATTTTGTCAATATCGAGACCGTTTGCACGAATTATATCCTCGATCTGCCACATATAAAGCAGATATTCGGCGATGTTTTCCTTGCGTTTCCGAGAAGCTATTATCATGATCGAATCTTTTCTTTATAAACAATTGCCGTGACATTATTGCTCAAACCGGCATAGCCTCATGTCACTGCCGTCAAAGACAGCATATGTGTCGTTTGATATCCAGTCGCCCAGCACAATCAGACACGTCCTTGAGCCTGGAAGCACCGTATCGACCGCAATATGATGATGGCCAAGAACGATAAAATCAAGGTCGGGCTGACCGGCGGCAATGTCTGCCGCGACCGAAATGACTGCATCGGCGTGGGTGATCTCGTCGGCAGGCGTAGCGCCCGGTGACGACTCGCGACTGCGCCGACTGCACGAGCGCGCAAACGGCACCGTAAGGCGCGGATGCAGCCCGGCATATAACCGCTGGCAAAGACGATTGCGAAACAATGAGCATATAAAACGGAATCCGGCAGTCTGCGGCCCGATCCGGTCGCCATGGGCGAGAAAAAAGAGGCGCCCGTCGATGGTGCGTTCGATGTAAGGAGCGTCTATGACCTCTATACCGATTTCGTCGCGCAGATAGTCGAACAGCCAAATGTCATGATTGCCTGTCATCCACACAATCTCGACGCCGAGATCAGCCAACCGGGCAAGCTGACCGAAAAAGCGCACAAAACCGCGTGGCACCACGTCGCGATACTCAAACCAATAGTCGAGCACGTCGCCAAGCATATACAGACGACGTGCATCACATTCGATAGAGCGCAGAAAAGCCACGACACGCGCCTCGTGGTCGCGTCGGTCGCCCATATAACCGGCACCGAGATGCAGGTCGCTGATAAAATATGTCCCGGTGCGCCGCGCCATCAGATATGTCACAGTAGACCGAGCTCGAGTTTGGCCTCCTCAGACATCATGTCACGGTTCCACTCGGGCTCAAAGACGATGTTGACGTTGACAGACGTGACCCCGGGGATGCTCATCATCTTCTGATTGACATCCTCGACTATGAAATCGGCCATCGGACAGTTAGGCGCGGTGAGTGTCATGTCGATGTTGAGGGCACCGTCGTCGGCGAGGTCGATCTTATAGACCAGACCGAGTGAATATATGTCGATTGCAATTTCGGGATCAACGACCGTACGCAGATATTCGACGATTTTTTCTTCAATTCTTAGTTTTTCTTCAGCTGTCATGGTGCAAAGATAATCAATTTTTCGGCAACTGTGTACTTTTCGATGCGGGATTACTGATATATCTCTCGTAATATGACATAATCAGAGCCGTGACCGGCAGGGCAATGATCATGCCGATAATGCCTATGAGACTGCCCCATACCGAAAGCGAGAGCAGTATGATCGCGGCGTTGAGCCCCATCTCTTTGCCCATCACGCGCGGTGTGATAATATAATCGCAGGTACACTGGCTGACAACATATACCAGCAGGCATTTGCCCAGCTCGACACCAAAGTCAACTTCACCGCCCATCGAGTAGATAAAACATATGGCTGCGACCGGCAACAGTGTGACATATTGAAAGTAAGGAATCATATAGAGAACACCTACGAGGATACCCATCGGTATGGCAAGCGGCATTCCCACGATCTTGAATCCAACGCAGTAGAGCACCATGGCGCAGAGCGCCACGAGCCCCTGTCCGCGGAAGTAATGGTTCATGCTCGTCTGCACATCGCGCACGACGGCCATGCCACGGGTGCGGTACTTGCCGGGAATGATCATCTTGAATCCGCGTGTGATCTGAGGATAATCCATCATTATAAAAACAATATAAATGAGAGCAAGCAGCCATTCGAGGGTGTGCATGATCAGGTCGATCGACTGCTGTATGATCGATGATCCCTTGGCAAGCAGGGCCTCGACATGCTGAGGCGTAAACTGCGTCTGCAGATAATCGGGGTCGAAATACCTGTCGATGAATGCTATGACAGTGTGATAGAACTGAGGCAACTGGCGCTTGCCCTGAGATACATCATGCAGTATGCCGCCCAGCATATCCATCTCAGACACGACCGACGGCATGAACAGGAACACGATGCCTGTGATGATACCGGCGACCTCGACGAGAGTGGCGATTACAGGAAGCACCCTACCCTTGAGATGCATTATCCGGCGGTTGAGCATTACCAGCGGCTCGAGCAGGTAGGCGATGAAACAGGCCGCGAAAAACGGCAGCAACACATGACTCAGATAGCGTATCAGCAGTATCAGGCCTGTGGTGATGCCTATGCCGATAATGAGGCGCATGATACGGTCGGGGTTCCAATATGACTGATTAGAAGCAGACATGATGAATTGAGAGTTGAAACTATATTTTAAACCTTGCCCCATGCCGTTGAGTTCACCGAAAGCATAAAAAGTATTGGAAAATTAAAAATAAATTAACAAAAATGATTAAAAAACGTTGTATTATTTAATTAATTACTACCTTTGCCCAAAGACAAATTATTACACTACTAAAAACATTACAATAGAAATGACTATGACCAAACGTCTGTATGCTCTGTTGCTCGCTCTGGCTGTAATGATACCTGCCATGGCACAGTTTTCTATCGGTCCGCGTATCGGTATGAATGTCAACGCACTTCACTTCAACAAAGACATCTTCAACTCTGACAACCGTGCAGGATTCAACGGCGGTCTCGAAATGGAGTTCATGATACCTATGGTAGGTTTCGGTTTTGACCTGTCGGCCATGTATGTGCACCGCGTCAGCCAGACTCAGGTGACCGAGAACGGCACCACAGCCGTTGCCGATCTGGCCAGCGACTATATCGAGATTCCCCTCAACATCAAATACAAAATAGGCCTGCCTGTGATCGGCAAGGTGTTCACACCGTATATCTTCACAGGTCCGAGCTTTGCATTCCGTACCTCAAAAGAGGCAATCAAAGAATTCTATCACGCCAAGAAGAGCGATATAGCATGGAACTTCGGTATCGGCGTACAGCTCATCAGCCATCTGCAGATCGGCGCCTCATATGGCATCGGTCTGACCAAGGCCGTTGAGTTTGTCAGCGACCATCAGTCGGCCGGCATAGACGGTAAAAACCGCTATTGGACGGTGACCGCCGCATGGCTCTTCTGATACACACCAGTACAAAACACACGTCTGCCGCCACGCTTTTAACACAAAGCGTGGCGGTTTACGTTTTTTTTATTAATTTTGCCACTACCAAAAAGACCGGCAAAGACTATGCTAATACTCTATCGCATCTATCAGTTCTGCATAATGATGCCGCTGCTGCTCGCGGCCACTATCTTAACGGCTCTGCTAACGATCACGGCCACTGCTCTCGGCGGCGGCCGCTATTGGGGATATGTGCTGCCGATGTACTGGGCCAGGCTCTTCTGCATACTCACATTGGTAAAGGTCACAGTCAAGGGCCGCGAAAACATACGCCAGGGACAATCATATGTATTTGTAGCCAACCATCAGGGCGCCTACGATATTTTTGCCATATACGGCTATATAGGGCACAACTTCAGATGGATGATGAAAAAGAGTCTCGAACGCATACCGCTGGTGGGTTATTCATGCCGCGTGTCGGGTCATATCTATGTAGACAACAGTTCGCCACGTGCGATACGCGAGACCATGCAGACCGCCGAGAGCCGTCTGGCCGGAGGGATGTCAGTGGTAGTATTCCCAGAGGGGTCGCGTACACCTGACGGCAAGCTCAAACGATTCAAACGCGGAGCCTACATCCTTGCCGAGGAATTCCATCTGCCCGTAGTACCCGTTACAATCGACGGGGCCTATGATGTGCTGCCACGGTCGGGCATCCTGCCACACTGGGGGCATATTACCCTGACGATACACAAGCCGATATTGCCCGGCGCCGACGGTCACGACTCGGCCCGACTGATTGCCGAGAGCAGCGAGGCAATAGCATCGGCTCTGCCCGAATGGCAACGCTGAACCAATGTCGCAGGCAAGTTGTTACAATATCAAGAATATAATGATTACTAACTTCTTGACTGCATTACAATGAAAAAAATAGCGACTATATTAACAGGCTCGGCAATAGCCCTTGCCGGAATAATGACGGTAGCGTCCTGCGGACATGACACCAAGTTTATCGGATCATGGACGGCAACCACACCTACATCGATAGCGCCAGAACTGCCCGCCGCATCGACCGCCACATCACTCATGTCAATCGACTTTCTGGCCGGTCCGGATACCAATAAGGGTGGTGGCATCTATATGTCGTCACTGATTGAGGCCACTCAGCCGGTCAAGACCGATACAGCCGGCATGCCCGTCGACGCGGCCTATGAGGTCAGCGTATCAGCGACAGCATCGGTCGGAGGCACCTGGACTTATAAAGACGGCGATGATGACGAACTGATATTGGCATTTGATATGAGCACACTCAAAATCGAGGTCGATCCGCGAGGTGTCGTATTCTCAGAGAATATGCTCACCGGCGCTCAGCAACCGGCCGTCGATTCGCTGACGGCCCGCACTGCCGAGGTATGGAAACGTCAGATACGCAGTGCAATGACATCGACTCTAAACCGATTTGGCGAACTTGACGATGTAAAAGTAAGCCATGACGGCACGACAATGACTTTTGAAGTCAAAGACGTGACAGGCCACGATGAAATGATGATTATGCGTCGTGTGATTAATTCTGACTGAGTGAGACAAACTCTCTGAGTCTCGTAAACAAGGCATGCAGCGGGAGCCCTACGACATTGTAGTAGCTTCCGCTGATTTTTTCGACAGCAGCAGCGCCGATCCATTCCTGTATGCCGTAAGCACCGGCTTTGTCAAACGGTCGGTAGTTGTCGACGTAATACTCGATGTCGGCTTGCGAAAGCCGGGCGAATGATACCTCGGTAATGGCCGAGAAGCTGACCGTATCGCGGCCTTTCGCTGCAAGCGACACGCCGGTGATGACACGATGAGTCTGCCCCGAAAGGGCGTTGAGCATGGCGATGGCATCGTCGCGGCCGGCAGGTTTGCCGAGGATACGATCGCCGAGGACAACGACCGTATCTGCGGTTACGAGCACGTCGCCATCAGTGAGTATATCGGCATATGCCGCTGATTTCAGAGCCGAAAGATATACCGGCACGTCGTCAGGCGACAGAGTGTCGGGATAAGTCTCGTCAATGTCGCGCGAGGGTGCTATTTCAAATTCGGGTATTATGGTTTTGAGCAGTTCGCGTCGGCGTGGCGACGCTGAGGCAAGTATTACTTTCATCCGATTGTCTTTTTATTGGCCAAGCGATACCGACTGTCCCGGCCAGCTGCCGCGGTCGCGTAATATTTCTTCGATCAACTCGCGTGCAACACCTCTGCCGCCTTCGGCCGATGTAATATACCGGGCTACTGCCTTGGTGTCGACCGACGCGTCGGCAGGAGTTACGGGCAACCCTACGGCCAGCATAGGAGCTACATCAGGCACATCATCGCCGACAAATGCCACTTCTTCCGGGGTAAGACCATTGTCTAACATCCACTGACGCAGCACAGGCAACTTGTCGCCAATACCGAGAAAAATATCATCTATACCGATGATTTTAAAACGATTGTACAGTGCATCAGACTTACCGCCCGAAATTATGGCAAGTCTCAGCCCGGCTTTGATGGCGACGACCATCGCATAACCGTCGCGGAGATTGGCCATACGACGTGGTATGCCGTTGTCATCAAGCGATACAACAGCCGGAGAAAGTACGCCGTCGACATCAAACGCTATGGCTTTGATCTTACTCAGAGGATAATCGATTGCGCTCATCTGTAATTATTTATCTTGATTATATGTCTTATAGATCTGCTCAGAAACAAGTCGGTAGACCGGCTTGAGATCGTCAGGAGCAAGATTGTATTGCGCCTCTATGACAGCGAGGTCGCCGCGACGTGCAGGGCCTGTCATAGCATCATGCGGCCCGACGGCAAAGGCTTTCTCGAGTGTAGCGCCTACCAGCGGACGCACTACCTCGAGCGGATAACCGCCACGGGCAAGCACACGTCGGCACTGTTCGAGCAGATAGACCGTAAAATTGCTTGAAAGGACGCCGGCGACATGCAGGTAGCGGCGATGAGACGAGTCGGCATGATAGACGTTTTGCGACAGCCGACGGGCAAGGATGTCTATCGCAGCGAGTGTATCGTCGTCGGTACCCTCTGTGAAGAAAGGTACAGCGGCAATATCGACAGGCACGTCTTTTGAGAATGTCTGCAACGGATAGAGCACTCCGGCACGGGCATGGCGGCGAGACAACTCGACGACAGGCACACTGCCCGACGTGTGTACGACCACACCGTCAATCACTGGCAATCTGTCGCTTATCCCGGCAACAGATGCATCTGACGCAGATATGATTATAAAATCGACATCATCAGGTAAAGCGGACACATCGTCAGTAGCGGCCGCCCCGACCTTATCGGCCAAAGCCCGGGCATTGTCAATAGAGCGTGATGCCACAGCCACTATATCACAACCGGCCTTGTGCAGACCGACGGCAAGATGGGTAGCGACATTCCCTGATCCGGCAAAAGCTATATGCATCGCCAGAGGGTTTACCATTTATCTATGTGAATTTTCTCCCAAAGCAGTTTTGAAGGATCGACCGGACGTCGCTCTTCGTCGGGATGGCCGACGGTGACTATACACTCGACCACAAAATTGTCGGGGATACCGAGGGTATCTCGCACAATATCCTCGGCTGACTCGCCATCGGCCGTAAAACGATTGCGCACCTGTATCCAGCATGCGCCCAGACCGAGGGCTGTTGCCTGGAGCTGCATATAGGCCGACGCAATCGACATATCTTCGACAAACATGTCGCTGCGGTCGTGATCGGCACATACCACAATAGCGAGCGCACAACCTGATATGGGCCGTGTACCGTTGGCCTTGCATCCGGCCAGACGCTCAAGGTCATCACGGTTCTCCACCACGACAAACTCCCAGGGGCGGGCGCTTTTTGACGTAGGGGCGAGCAGGGCTGCCTCAAGAATAGTCTTTACTTCATCGGGATCGACCGGCCGGTCGGTATATCGGCGAATACTGTGACGCCGTATGAGCAGATCGTGCAGTGTTTCCATATCTAAACAAGTGTTTTATGTCATATATACAAATCAGACACCGGCATTGTTTGGTGGATGTCGGCGCTTGGGAACATTATGGCGTATTGAAGATTTAACGACGGCACACCCACGAGGCAGGGAATACCGATTTGATAGCCGGGTCGGCCGCGGCGGCATAGGCATGAGCCTGACTGTCTGCGCGGGCGGCAAATACCCTATATCTGCCATCCATCTCGAGGATGCCGAGATGCATCGACGGATACATCGAGGCAAACTTGCGTGCTTCGTCGAGATCCGGAAGTGATGCAACGATCAGATAATATCCGGGAGCATCCTTGACGACTGCCGTACCTGTAGACTCGACATCTACCACAGCATCGGGGTGTTTGTTTATCACCAGTATCAGTGGAGCCTCAGCTTTGCCGGGCTGAGGGATAAGCGATTCAACACGATCAGGCGCAGGCCCTACCGATGCAAACTGCTCAGCGGGAGCTGTGCGCAGATTAGATGTGAGAGCCCATGCGATTGCAAATATCACAGCCACACAGGCTGCGGCACTGCCTGCACGACGCAGAAGTGTTGGCCACAGTCTCACGCGTCGCTCAAGACGCTCGGCCTCATGCGCCACGCCTGTGGCAGTGGCGACAGGGCGCATCTCTATCTGAGGCAACCACATAGTAGCGGGCGACAGCCAGCGTGCATCGGCCGGAGTGAAAGACATGTTACCGTTATCGTCCACCCTCAGGGTACCGGCGTGACCGAGAGCTACCATACCGTCACTCGCGAGGGCCTGACGCAATTGCGACGTGCCACGTGCGACTATTTCATTGGCCTCGGCATCAGAGAGAGATTCCCGACGGGCAATCGAACGGGCGATCATGCCGTCGTCGGCCTTGCGCGACGGATCAAACGACAGCGCCCGCACAGGCGGGAACCACATCGACCCCTGCTCATCGTAACGTGCAGGTGAGCCGTATGCCACGACAGCGCCGAGACCCGGCACGGTAACGCTGTCATTGCAAATCAGCAGATAATCGATATGTTGCGCTATTGTTTTCAATTATTCAAGTCGTTATTCGTTGCAAATTTACTATTAATTTTTCAGATTGCAAAACACATTTTTAAAATAATTATCGGCACACATTACATATTTTAATGTAACTTTGCGAGCGTCAAACGCATAACACGACAATGACAATACGACACATATTCGCGGCCATTATATTGGCCATCGCCCCATATGCCACGCATGCTGCCGAGCCAGTTGATTCAACCGACTATGATGCTGATCCATACTTCATACTGACCGGCGAGGCCGATGCCGCCATAGCCGAACAAAACTGGCCCGAAGCAGCCGCCCGGCTGGCCGATGCGATAGCCGTAAGGCCTGATGCCGCCACCAATCCGCTGCTCATCAACAACCTTGCCACCGTATATACATATATGGGGCTCGACTCGCTGGCACTGGCCACATATGACCGAGCTCTCGAGGCGGCACCTTCGATGGTCACCACCCGTCTGGGACGAGGCAAATTGTTGCTGCGCATGGGGCGTGACATTGACGCGTTTCACGAGTTCGACAGCGTGCTTGACATCGACTCACTGTCTACCGACGCCTGCTACTACCATGGCATGATAGCCCTATATGCCGGCAACCGCGAAATGGCAGAGCATGATTTTGATGTTATGCACCGCGTAGCCCCGCAAGCCTACGACACAGCCCTCGCCCTGGCCACACTTTACTCACTCACAGGGCGTGACCGACAAGCGATCCCCTATCTCGAGAAATTGATCGAAGCAGACCCGTCGGCCGAGTTCTTTGCCTCTCTCGCCGGGTGTCATCTGGCATTAGGCGATCTGACCGAGGCCTCAGCTGTGATCACCCGCGGCATGAAGAGCTTTCCCGATGATCCTGAGTTATACTATTATCGTGCATGGCTCAACCGCGACAGATACCGACTCGATGACGCCCGCGAGGATGCCCGGAAAGCTATCGATCTCGGCGCCTCGCCAATAAAAGTCAATGAACTCTTTAATAAATAATGTGTATAATAAGGAAAAAATTCCTCAATCGCAGCTAAAGATTCGCAGAAAGTTGCTATCTTTGCACCAATGAAATCCGACAGGATACTTATAACAAATACTATATTTCCAATAAAATGGTAAGCTACAAAGAATTAGGTCTCGTAAACACTCGCGAGATGTTTGCTAAAGCCATCAAAGGCGGTTATGCCATTCCGGCGTTCAACTTCAACAACATGGAGCAGCTGCAGGCTATCATCAAAGCCGCAGCCGAGGAGAAATCACCCGTCATCCTGCAGGTGTCTAAAGGTGCCCGCAACTATGCCAACGCCACTCTGCTGCGCTACATGGCCCAGGGTGCTGTCGCTTATGCCAAGGAGCTCGGCTGGGAACATCCCCAGATCACACTGCACCTCGACCACGGCGATAGCTTTGAGCTCTGCAAGAGCTGCATCGACAGCGGTTTCTCATCGGTAATGATCGATGGTTCGCATCTCCCCTACGAAGAGAATGTAGCCCTCACAAAAAAGGTTGTCGACTACGCACACCAGTTCGACGTAACCGTCGAGGGTGAGCTCGGCGTGCTCGCAGGCGTTGAAGACGAGGTTTCGTCTGACCACCATACCTACACCGATCCCGAAGAGGTTATCGACTTCGCTACCCGCACCGGCTGCGACTCACTGGCTATCTCGATCGGTACATCGCACGGCGCATACAAGTTTACCCCCGCACAGTGCACCCGCAACGCCGAGGGCAAACTCGTTCCCCCGCCCCTGGCATTCGATGTTCTCGACGCCGTTATGGAGAAACTCCCCGGCTTCCCCATCGTACTGCACGGCTCATCGTCAGTTCCCCAGGAAGAGGTTGACACCATCAACATGTTCGGTGGCAAACTCCCCGATGCAATCGGTATCCCCGAGGAGCAGCTCCGCAAGGCCGCCAAGAGCGCAGTCTGCAAGATCAACATCGACTCAGACAGCCGTCTGGCCATGACCGCCGCTGTTCGTCGTGTCTTCGCAGAGAAACCCGCAGAGTTTGACCCCCGTAAATACCTCGGTCCGGCTCGCGACAACATGGAGAAACTTTACAAGCACAAAATCGTCAACGTACTCGGCAGTGCCGGCAAAGCTGAATAATCAGCCTGCGACAATCACATATAAAAGCGTCGACCCAATTGTGGGCCGACGCTTTTTCTTTGACAAGCCGACCAGATATAACGAAAGTCGCCGGCGGATATATCCGCCGGCGACTCGTATGGGCCACATCAAAGGATGCGATGAAACTCCGATAAGACAGGATTTGAGTTCTCGCCGTCCTTTGTAATCCCCCGGCATAAAGCTATCCTCAAGAGGAATGGGGCCCGCCATCGGGCGACTAAGATTGTCTCGGTATTTCACGTAAATTTGACGAGTTTCCCAATCAACTTTGATGTGGTATGATGTGGGTCAATTCGACTCTCTTGTCTTTGTTATTATAACGCAAAGGTAATATAGATGGTTTGAAACAGCAAGTATTTTGAAAAAAAATTATCAACATTTGTCATGCAAAGTTTCCAATAAGAAGTGCAACGGCAATTCACCTCACTCCTCCTCAGGGG
>JAUNGA010000056.1 GCA_030524765.1 Bacteroidales bacterium
TATCCTTGACTTAAAACCGCACTCCGCCGGTCTGAAAAACGGGAGTACTATACATATCTATATTGTTGAATCCGCTAACACGACGATTCGATTGACTGTAAACTGAAAGCAAGACTAAGAGTAGCACTATCAACGATACTTGGCATACGTTAATTCGTGTCCAACTCGCTTGGAGTAGAGTTTGCGCCCGTTGTAGAACGTTTATTAAGTCAAATCAACGATGTTTGTCAGAAAGCGGGCAACAATGTAGACGTAAAGAAAATTATTAACCCGTTATTGGATCAATTGGGTTTTATGCCTGCACGTCGTAAGAGGACAGCGGCTCCAAAACTTGAATTGCCCGATGACATAATAAATTCAATAAAAGAAAAAGAAGAAATACTTATAAATGATGTAGCCGCAGTTAACAGAAAAAAATTGGAAACGAAGCGGAAACCTAAGAAACCGACCAAAATTGACAGGAGCGTAGCTTTCTATATGATAGAAGTTGCTCTTATTGAAATTGGTCATGAACGGGGTGATAGAAGATTCACCAAACAGAATATTGATGCTCTACTTGGTTATAATCAGAAGACTATGTATAACCAACGAAATTCATACAATATAAACATTAAAACCGAAGGTACTATCGAGTATAAGCTATTCACGGAAGTTCGCGGAGAGTTAGCAAACTTGACCGCACATATATGAAGATAAAGGCGCATCCATGTCGGGTGCGCCAATTTTTGCGTCGAATGTATATTATTCTTGGAGGTCTAAATCAATCTTGATTGCATCGGCTGCCGTTTCTTTCTTGGCATCCACCACCTTTGTATATATCTGAGTCGTTCTAACGTTTGTATGACCGAGCATTTTGCTGACGGTATAGATGTCGGTGCCGTTGGCTAATTGGAGAGTTGCGAAGGTGTGGCGGAAGCAGTGAAATGTGATATGCTTTGTTATGCCGGAGGCTTTTATCCATCGCTCTAACGGCTTTGAAATCCATGACGGCGAGGGCAAATCTTCAAAAACAAGCTGATTGTCTTCTCTTCGCTCTCCACATAGTTGATATGCCTGTTCAGAAATAGGAGTATATTCAACGCCTTTGGTCTTCTGCTGAGTGAAGTTCACGCGCCAATGGTCTCCATCGCGGACAATCTCCTTCCATTTTAGTTTCTGTATGTCGATGTGCCGCATACCGGTTAAAGCGGAGAATAGAGCTGCGCGTTTGATTATGGGTTTATCACATTCGGTGGCTGCGAGTATATTCAGTTCTTCCATTGTCAGATACTCGCGTCGGCTCTCTTGTTCGGGGATTCCCTTCGCCTTTGCGGCCAAGTCTATGGTAAGATAGCCGTCAACGAAAGCCTGTTTAAGAGCGGCCTTGAATATTGAAAAGTACGTCGCCGCTGTGTTCCTTGATACTCGACCTTTCTTGCTACCCCCTTGCGGTGCCGTGTACATAAACTGCTTGAAGTCTTCAATGAGTTTCAAGTCAATGCTTCCGAATGGAATTACATCGCATTTGGCAAAGATTTTCAGTAGTTCATGCACTCTGTTCCAGTTGGTGCGGATTGAGTCGGAACTGACTGAGTGCCGTCTTTCGGTTTCCTGCTTGAAATACTCGATGAAATTGCACATTGACCGCTCGTTCTGAGCCGCCATCTCAGCCTCGGTTTCAGTATATAGTTCTTGATTGTCATATTCACGCTGACGAAGCGCCCTTACTTTGTCGGCATAAATACAAGCTTCATTATCTACTTTGGAGCGACATTGAATTACGCCGTTGACATCGCGCTTTGGCTTATATGTGACACTACCATCGGCATTGGTCTTAGCAACGTGCGTTTTATCCCAAATCGGTGTGGTGACACTTCGGTTGACGCCCTCCTTGATGCGGGTCGGTTTTCCTCCGGGCGTTTTATATACGGGGTAGATGTCGATAATCAGATACCATTCATCGCGGTATTCCGACTTGCGTAGCTTAACGGTGCACTTGGTATTTGAGAGTTTCTTCTTCATAGCGTTACGACATCTTTATAAAGGTGGTCAATCTCAGATTTGGGTGCATATACGAAACGACCTATCTGCCTGATTGGGATAGAATACTTTCGGATATGCCCGTACACGGTGCTCTCGGCAATAGAAAACTTTTCTGCAATTTCACCGATGGTATAACAGTCCTCCGGCTCCAAATGATATGGCTTAGGTAATGCACGGCTGCGATCAATCGGCTCCTCACGTAAAGGAAGACGTTGCATCAACTCTGACTTACTCACTCGTGTAAGTCTCTTCCCAATGTTAATACTTTGTACTTTTCCGCTACGGATAAGCCTTCGTATGGTCTCTTTGCAGACGCCAAAGAGAGCCTCCGCCTCTGCGACACTTATATAATCACGACCATCTGGAACTAATGAAATGATTTTATCCATTTGTTGCCGCTTGGATTCATCAGCTCGTCTTTTATTGTAAGCAGTGTCTGAGCATTTCTTGCTGCAATAATGTGAGTCCAGCGTTTTGGCTAAAAACGTTGCACCGCACTCTTTGCATCTTCGCTTTATCTCATATTTAGCACTTGGCATATTCTAATATCTGTTTTTGGAGGCAGGTAAAGTTATATTAGTCAATACAAGACAACATAAGACACACCTTGCCGTAAATTAAGACACGTTCCAAATATGGTGCAAATATAGCGAAATTTAATCAATCTCAATCAATTTATTTACATTTATTAACAAACAAAGCGGAGCGTAACCTTTTGAGTTACACTCCGTTGATATAGATTTAGATATTTCTAAATTGATGGATTACTTCACTTCCTCGAAGTCTACGTCGGTGACGTGATCGTCGGGACCGGCTGAGCCACCCTGCGGGCCCTGGGGACCCTGCTGTGCTCCGGCCTGCTGCTGTGCCTGTGCCTGAGCGTTGAGGATGTCCTGCTGAGCCTGACCGAATGTGGTCTCGATCTCTTTGATCGCTGCCTCGATGCCTGCCAGATCCTGAGCTTTATGAGCGTCTTTGAGCTTGTTGACGGCTGCCTCGATTGCGGCCTTGCGGTCGGCGGGTAGTTTGTCGCCGAGCTCGGCGAGCTGTTTCTCGGTCTGGAAGATGATGGCGTCGGCCTTGTTGAGGGTGTCGACACGCTCTTTCTCTTTGGCGTCGGCGGCTGCATTCGCTTCGGCCTCTTCCTTCATACGTTTGATTTCGGCGTCGGTAAGGCCCGATGAAGCCTCGATGCGGATCGACTGCTCCTTGCCTGTGGCCTTGTCTTTGGCCGACACGTTGAGGATGCCGTTGGCATCAATCTCGAAGGTTACCTCGATCTGAGGTATGCCGCGGGGTGCGGGTGCGATGCCGTCGAGGTGGAACTTGCCGAGCAGTTTGTCGTCTTTGGCCATCGGACGCTCGCCCTGCAGCACGTTGATCTCTACAGAGGGCTGGTTGTCGGCCGCGGTCGAGAACGTCTCGCTCTTGCGGGTAGGGATGGTGGTGTTGGCTTCGATGAGCTTGGTCATCACGCCACCGAGAGTCTCGATACCTACTGACAGAGGCACTACGTCGAGCAGCACTACGTCGCCTTTGACATCACCCGAGAGGATGCCGCCCTGAATGGCCGCGCCGATTGCTACGACCTCGTCGGGGTTGACGCCCTTTGAGGGTGCTTTGCCGAAGAATTTGGCTACGATCTCCTGAATGGCGGGGATACGTGTCGAACCACCCACGAGGATCACTTCGTCGATCTCGGATGTCTTGAGGCCGGCATCGCGCAGGGCGTCTTCGCACGGTTTGAGACAACGGTGGATGAGTGAGTCGGCAAGCTGCTCGAATTTAGCACGGGTCAGGGTCTTGACGAGGTGCTTGGGTATGCCGTTAACGGGCATGATGTAGGGCAGGTTGATTTCGGTAGTGGTTGTCGACGAAAGCTCGATCTTGGCCTTCTCGGCTGCCTCTTTGAGTCGCTGCAGGGCCATAGGATCCTGACGCAGGTCTACGCCCTCTTCTTTCTGGAACTCGTCGGCGAGCCAGTCGATGATTACGTGGTCAAAGTCGTCGCCGCCCAAGTGGGTGTCGCCATTGGTCGATTTAACCTCAAATACGCCGCCGCCGAGCTCAAGGATCGAGATATCGAATGTGCCGCCGCCGAGGTCAAATACAGCGATCTTCATGTCTTTGTCAGTCTTGTCGAGACCGTATGCAAGCGCTGCCGCGGTGGGCTCGTTGACGATACGGCGCACGGTGAGACCTGCGATTTCGCCGGCCTCTTTGGTGGCCTGACGCTGAGAGTCGTTGAAGTAGGCCGGAACGGTGATGACGGCCTCGGTCACGGTCTGGCCCAGGTAGTCTTCGGCGGTTTTCTTCATCTTCTGCAGGATCATGGCCGAGATCTCCTGCGGGGTGTATTCGCGGCCGTCGATGTCGATACGGGGCGTGTTGTTGTCGCCGCGCACGACTTTATAAGGTACTCGTTCGATTTCTTTGGCGACCTGATCGTAGGTCTCGCCCATGAAACGTTTGATCGAGTAGATGGTGCGTTGGGGGTTGGTGATGGCCTGACGTTTTGCGGGATCACCCACTTTGCGCTCTCCACCCTCGACAAATGCTACGACCGAGGGGGTAGTGTTGCGGCCTTCGCTGTTAGGGATAACGACGGGATCGTTGCCCTCAAGTACTGCGACGCAGGAATTGGTTGTTCCCAAGTCGATGCCTATGATTTTTCCCATAATAGTTGAGTTTTTTATGTTATATTGTTATGTTTGATTAATCTTGATTCGACATTGATTAAACAAATCGTGTGCCAAAAAGGTTTTGACTGTCTCACTGCCAAAAATATGACATTTTGTCATAGACAGTCCGCCCCGCGTCAGACGGCGGTCTTGACGCGGGGCGGTTGAGATAGAATGATTTGACTGTTGTCAGATGTCGTGGCGGGGATCAGAAGCCAAAGATGTCTTCGGTGGTGAGCATAACCACGCGTCCTTGGCGGCGCAGGGCGTCGAGATCAAGATCGTCGGGATCACCGAGGATACCGTAGTAGTAGGTGTTGCCTTTGACGTTCTGTTGCTGGAATTTCACGATGTCGTCGAGGGTCAGTCGGGGCAGAGCCTCAAAGATGATCTGGTTCTCGTCGCGGTCGAGGCCCAGACGGCGTGCGGCCAGGTATGCCCATGCGATATCGTCTTTGATTGTGCGCTGCGAGCGCAGACGTGCCTCAAGACCCTGCTTGGCAAGATCAAATGCGGCGGGCGACTCGGGCATGTCGTTGATGATCAGCAGGAAGGCCTGTACGGCGTCATCGAGTTTGTCGTTCTGTGTGGCGATCTGGGTGCGGTAGGTGTAGGGGCGACCGAGCTGTGAGGGCTCGTTGTATCCGGCCCAGGCCGAGTAGGCGAGCGAGCGGCTCTCGCGCATCTCCTGGAATACGATGGCATTCATCGAACCGCCGAAGTACTCGTTATAGAGCGATGATACGGGAGCTTTGTTTACGTCATATTCGCCGCCGAGGTTGGCAAACGATGTCATGTAGAGCTGCTTGGCGTCGTAAGGAGCGACAAAAATGACGGTCTCGGCAGGCTTGACCATGGTGTAGGGATCGTCGGCGGGAACGGCCTTGAGCGTGGCGGGTGTGGCATGCTCTTTGTTGATCATTGCGATGATGTCGTTCTCAGACAGGCTGCCATAGTAGATGATCTCCTGCTGATGGGTGAGCAGGTCGCGTACGGCGTCGACAATCTGCTGCGGATCAAGGGCGGCGAGTTCGTCGGCTGTGTAGATGTCGCGGGTGGGGTTGTGTTCGCCATAGGTCACATATGATACCAGACGGCGGAAATTCTGCATCTGGTTGGCTTTGGCATTTGTGCGTGACTGGTTGATCTGGTCAACGAGTCGTGCATAGGCCTCTTTGTCGATTTTTGCATTGGCGAGGAACTTCTCGAACAGAGCGGCTGCCTTGGGCAGATTCTCGCTCAGTCCCGAGATTACGACATATGATCGCTCGCTGCCGATCGACACCCGCCATGAGCAGGCGAGGTTGTAGAATTCGCGTTTGAGCTGATCGGCTGTCATGTCATCGGTACCGAGCAGGTCGAGGTAGTCGGCTGCCAGCGAGAGCAGCTTGTTGTCGCCCGAACCCATCTCTACAATATATATAAGTGTAGACAGATCGTTGGTGGTGTTGCGGGTATAGTAGACGGGAATGTCGTTTTTGGCACGGAGTGTCGTGAGGTCTTTGCTGAAGTCGAGGAATACCGGCTCGATGGGCTCGACCTGAGTGTTCTGAATCTCGAGCAGGAATGCCGAAGCCTTGTCGCGGTTGGTGGCGATGGGTGTCAGTTCGGGTTTGGGCATTTTGACGATGGTCGTGTCTTCGCCCTGCAGCTTGTAAATGGCGGCATAGTTGTCGTCGCCGAGATATTTGTTGGCGGCTGCCACGATATCGGCTTTTGTGATTTTGTCGATCTTGTCGAGCTGGGCTACCATGTCGGCCCAGGGCTCGCCGTTGACAAATGCGTCAACATACATGCTTGCACGCGATGAGTTGCTCTCGAGCTGCTGCTGCAGGTCGAGCTTGAGATTGTTGACGATGGCTTCGATGAGCGTGTCGTCAAAGTCGCCGGCACGCAGTTTGGCCGTCTCGGCGAGCAGCAGGTCGCGAACCTCGTCGAGGGTCTGGCCGGCGTTCGGCATGCCGATGAGCAGGAATGCACCCTGATCGGCAAGACTGTAGACACCGGCGCCGGCGCCCAGTACTCGCTGGCTGTTGTTGAGATCGACGTCGATCAGACCGCAGTCGCCGTTGTTGAGCACTTCGCTGAGTACCTGGAATGTGAGCAGATCGTCGTGCTTGGCCTCGGGAATACGCCATGCGATGTAGAGACGCTCGGCGTCTGGACCGAGGACCTCGACCTTGACGGGCTCGGTGAGCGGTGTCTCGGCTTCAAACTGCAATACCGGCAGTTCGGGATTGGGCTTGAGATGGCCGAAGTATTTGGTGATAATGTCGATCATCCCGTCGGGATCGAAGTCGCCCGACAGGCAAATGGCCATATTGTTGGGCACATACCACTGTTTGTGGTAGTTTTTGACATTTGTGATCGAGGGATTCTTGAGATTTTCCTGAGTGCCGAGCACGGTCTGCGTGCCGTAGGGGTGGTGGGGGAAGAGAGTCGACAGCATGGCTTCTGCCATCTTGCGGGTGTCCTGTGTGAGCGACATGTTCTTTTCCTCGTATATGGTCTCGAGCTCGGTATGGAAACCGCGCAGCACGGGATGCTCGAAACGGTCGGCCTGTATGCGTGCCCAGTTTTCGATCTGGTTCGAGGGGATATCCTCGACATAGCAGGTGACGTCATACGATGTATATGCGTTGGTGCCCTCGGCGCCTATGGCGGCCATCAGCTTGTCGTACTCGTTGGGGATAGCGATCAGGGATGCCTGATAGCTGATCGAGTCGATCTGACGGTAGATATTGCGTCGCTCGGTCGAGTCGGTGGTGTGACGATATGTCTCGAAGAGCTGCTCGATACGGTCGAGCAAAGGTTTCTCTGCCGCATAATCCTGAGTGCCAAACTGCTCAGTGCCTTTGAACATCAGGTGCTCGAAATAGTGGGCCAGGCCGGTGGTCTCGGCGGGGTCGTTCTTGCCGCCTACGCGCACGGCGATGTAGGTCTGTATGCGCGGACGGTCTTTGTTGACGCTCATAAACACCTTTAGACCGTTGGGCAACGTGTACATTTTCGTAGCCAGGGGATCGCCCGGCACTGTGTCATACTGATAGCGTGCGGCCGAGGCGGGCACAATGGCCAGCAGCGCGAGCACGATACCGATAATCACTTTTTTCATCTTATTGGTTGTTTAATGGAAATGATTGGTGCTTTCGGGGCGCAAGTTACTTAAAAATCGGCTTATACGAAAATTTTTGGACGTAAAATTGCGTGAAGTGGCCTCGGGCCGATCACTCATGCGAAAAACATCGGTCACAGATTTTTATACCTGCCAAAAAAAACAGACGGCCGTCCGTTAATCTGATTAACGGACGGCCGTCTGTTTTTTTTGCTGATATTAATACTCGTCCCAGGCCTTGATCTCGATTGAGTCGGGCGACAGGCTCGTGAACGCGCCGATAAAGGCGGATGCGAGTCTGGCATTGGTGAGCAGCGGTATGTTGAGGTCAATCGCCGCACGACGTATCTTGTAGCCGCTTGTCAGCTCGGCCGAGCTCAGGTCGCGGGGAATGTTTACTACAAGGTCGACATCGTGGTTATGCAGCACCTCGAGCGCCTGCGGATGGCAGTCGGTCTCAGACGGCTTGTAGACGCGGGTGGCGCGCACACCGTTCTCCTGCAGGAAGCGGTGGGTGCCTTCGGTGGCATAGATATGGTAGCCACGGCTGTCGAGCATGCGGGCGGCCTCGAGCATGGCCAGTTTGTGCTTGGCGGTGCCTGTGCTGAGCAACACGCCCTTTGAGGGGATGCGCTGGCCTACAGACAGCATCGATTTGAGGACGGTCTCTGAGGTCATCTCGCCCAGACAGCCTACCTCGCCTGTCGATGCCATGTCGACACCGAGCACGGGGTCGGCGCCCTGCAGACGCGAGAACGAGAACTGCGAGGCCTTGATGCCAACGTAGTCGAGGTCAAACGCGCTCTTGGCGGGTTTCTCGACATCAAGCCCGAGCATGATGCGGGTGGCAAGATCGATAAAGTTGATCTTGAGCACTTTTGATACGAAGGGGAATGATCGGGAGGCACGCAGGTTGCACTCGATCACCTTAATGTCGTTGTCTTTTGCCAGATACTGGATGTTGAACGGGCCCGAGATGTTGAGAGCCTTGGCGATCTTGGCGCTGACCTTTTTGATTCGGCGCATGGTCTCGACATAGAGCTTCTGCGGCGGGAACTGAATTGTGGCGTCGCCCGAGTGCACGCCGGCATACTCGATGTGTTCTGAGATGGCATAGGCCTTGATCTCGCCGTTCTGTGCCACAGCATCCATCTCGATTTCCTTGGCGTCCTGAATAAATTCGGTGACAACGACCGGATGCTGTTTCGACACGTTGGCCGCCAGCTGCAGGAAGCGCACGAGCTCGTCGGCATTAGAGCAAACGTTCATGGCCGCGCCCGACAGCACATAGCTGGGGCGAACGAGTACCGGATAGCCTACCTCTGCTACAAATTCATGGATGTCGTCAAGGCTTGTGAGCTCGCGCCAGCGTGGCTGGTCAATACCCAGACGGTCGAGCATGGCCGAGAATTTATGGCGGTCTTCGGCGTTGTCGATGCTATTGGCCGATGTGCCCAGGATGTTTACGCCCTGGCTGTCGAGTCGGGTGGCAAGATTGTTGGGAATCTGTCCGCCCACCGAGAGAATGGTGCCATGGGGCTGTTCGAGATCGATGATGTCCATCACGCGCTCGAATGTCAGCTCGTCGAAGTAGAGCCGGTCGCAGGCATCATAGTCGGTAGATACGGTCTCGGGATTGTAGTTGATCATGACCGATCGCCAGCCCTGTTCCTTGACAGTCATGAGGGCATTGACCGAGCACCAGTCAAACTCGACCGATGAACCGATGCGGTAAGCGCCCGAGCCAAGCACTATCACCGAGCGGTGGTCGCCCTGGTATGCTACGTCATTCTCGCTGCCGTTGTAGGTCAGATAGAGATAGTTGGTCATCGCGGGATACTCGGCTGCCAATGTGTCGATCTGCTTTACCACCGGTGTGATACCCAGTGACTTGCGTCGTGCACGGACGGCCAGTACGGCTGCCTCTGAATCAGACATGTTGCTTTTGAACAGCGAACGTGCTATTTGGAAGTCGCTGAATCCCTGCTGCTTGGCTGCGCGCAACAGGTCGGCGGGCAGAGCCTCGGGCGAGTCGTACTGCTCGAGCTCGCGGGACGTGTTGATTATATTCTGCAGTTTGTATAAGAACCAGCGGTCTATTTTGGTGAGCTCGTGAATGCGGTCTACGTCCATGCCCTGCTTCATGGCGGTGGCGATGGCAAAGACTCGTTTGTCGGTCGGGGCCGCCAGCGCGTGCTCGAGGTTGTCGACAACATAGTCTTTGTTCTCGACAAAACCGTGCATGCCCTGACCGATCATGCGCAGGCCTTTCTGAAATGCCTCCTCAAACGTGCGGCCGATGGCCATGACCTCGCCCACCGATTTCATCGACGAGCCGATCTCGCGGTTGACTCCGTGGAATTTGCCAAGGTCCCAGCGGGGCAATTTGACCACCACATAGTCAAGCGCGGGCTCAAAGAATGCCGATGTCGAGCGGGTCACAGAGTTCTTGAGGTCAAACAGTCCGTAGCCCAGACCGAGCTTGGCGGCCACGAATGCAAGCGGATACCCCGTGGCCTTTGACGCCAGTGCCGACGAGCGGCTCAGACGGGCGTTGACCTCGATGACGCGGTAATCCATCGATGCCGGGTCATAGGCATATTGAACGTTGCATTCGCCTACGATGCCGATGTGGCGGATGATCTTGATTGCGAGCGAGCGCAGATAGTGGTAGTCGTCGTTGCTCAGAGTCTGTGACGGAGCCACCACGATGCTCTCGCCGGTGTGGATGCCCAGAGGGTCGAAGTTCTCCATGTTGCAGACCGTGATGCAGTTGTCAAAACGGTCGCGCACTACCTCATACTCCACTTCTTTCCAGCCTTTGAGCGATTTCTCGATAAGTACCTGTGGTGAGAATGCGAGCGCTTTCTCGACCAGAGCCGACAGTTCGTCGGCGTTATCGCAGAATCCGCTGCCGAGACCGCCCAGAGCATAGGCGGCACGCACGATCACCGGGTAGCCCAGCTCGTCGGCTATCTCGAGGGCTGTCTCTTTGTCGGATGCGGCACGGCTCTTGATGGTCTTGACGTCGATCTGATCGAGCTTTTCGACAAAGAGCTCGCGGTCTTCTGTGTCGATGATGGCTCTCACCGGTGTGCCGAGCACCTTTACGCCGTAGCGTTCGAGCACTCCTGAACGGTAAAGCTCGACACCACAGTTGAGCGCGGTCTGTCCGCCGAACGCCAGCAATATGCCGTCTGGGTTCTCGCGGGCGATCACACGCTCGACAAATGCCGGGGTGACCGGCAGGAAGTATATTTTGTCGGCAAACCCTTCGGAGGTCTGCACTGTGGCGATGTTCGGGTTGATGAGCACCGTGGTGATGCCTTCCTCTTTCATCGCCTTGAGCGCCTGTGCGCCCGAATAGTCAAACTCGCCGGCCTCGCCGATTTTCAGGGCTCCGCTGCCCAGCAGCAGCACTTTCTTGATAGATGCGTCTTTATTCATGTCGCGATGCCTTAGAGTAAGTTGATAAATTCGTCAAAGAAAAATTCAGTGTCGCGCGGACCGCTCGAGGCCTCGGGGTGGAACTGTGCCGAGAAGTAAGGCTTGCTGCGGTGGCGTATGCCCTCGTTGGTGCCGTCGTTCATGTTGATGAAAAGCGGTTCCCAGTCTGCAGGCAGAGTCTTGTCATCGACGGCAAAGCCGTGGTTCTGCGATGTGATGTAGCACGAGTTGGTGCCTGCGCGGCGCACCGGCTGATTGTGGCTGCGATGGCCGTATTTGAGTTTGTAGGTGCTTGCGCCGGCGGCTTTTGCCAGTAGCTGGTTGCCCATGCAGATGCCGCAGATCGGTTTGCCTTTGTCGAGAGCCTTGCGTATATTGGCCACGGTAGCTTCGGCAAAATCGGGGTTGCCGGGGCCGTTGCTGATAAAGAGTCCGTCGTAGTCGATGGTGTTGAAATCATAGTCCCAGGGCACGCGTATCACGCGCACGCCGCGGGCTGCGAGACAACGTATGATGTTGTGCTTGATGCCACAGTCGACCAGCACCACCCGCTTGCCGTCTTCAGGTCCGTACTCTTTGACTTCGGTGCACGATGTCTTGGCTATTAGATTCTCGGCGTTGGGATCATAGAATTCGATGTCTTCGCCGTCCTCAAACACGATCTTTCCCAGCATTGAGCCGCTTTCGCGCAGATGTTTGGTCAGCGCGCGGGTGTCGATGCCGTAGATTCCGGGAATCTTTTCCTCCTTGAGCCAGTCGGCCAGATTGCGGTCGGCCAGCCAATGGCTGTGCTCCCAGGCATAGTCCTGAGCGATGATGGCCTTGCAGTGTATGCGCGAGCTCTCATAGTGGTCGCTCAGATCGGGACTGCCGCTGCGTGGCGGCACTCCATAGTTGCCCAGAAGGGGGAATGTGGTGACAAGGATCTGGCCCTCATAAGAGGGGTCGGTAAGGCTCTCGGGATAGCCCGTCATGGCGGTGTTGAACACCACCTCGCCTGCCGCTGCGGCTTCGTAGCCGAATGATTTGCCTTCGAATCGAGTGCCGTCCTCCAGTACGAGGGTGGCGCGTTTTGTTTCTCGCATGCGATTGGTTTGTTGTTAATCGTTAGCCGGCTCCGTCAATTTCTGTCTGACGGCCGTGCAAAGTTACGAAATTTTTTCGGAATTCGAGGCCGATTTCGGTTCTTGCTTATTATTTATATAATGTGTATATACTTTGTGTATATTTCTTGCTTGTCTCAAATAAAAGCAACTGAGTTTGCATTTTGCTTGATTTTTTTTGTACATGTAAAAATTTGTTACTAATTTCGTCGCGACGTTAGAAAATTCCTATTAAAGATTTTTATGCTTATGAAAAAGCTGATTACTTCATTTCTGGGTGTCGCTGTCGCACTGGGCGCTTATGCGGCAGATGTCAGGGTCGTGCCGGTGTCGCGGGCTATGCTCGGCGGCGATGTCGGTGAGGTTTCGACTGTAGGCTCCGGCCATATGATCGAACGACTGGTGAGCAATAAATCGGGAGAGCTGTCGACTGCAATTGTCGGCAATGCCTTCGACGGGTCTCGCCGTAAAGTGTCGGCGGCCGCATCTGCCCCTGTGCGGGTGAGCAAAGCTGATGGCTGTGTGCTGTATGAGGACTTCGAAGGAGCGACCGCAAACTATATCTGGATGCCCGATGGCTGGACCCGCGAGTGCCGCGATGAGAAATCACACTCGGTCAACGACGAGGGTTTCAAGGCTACCTGGACTGTGAGCTCATATATGCCTCATGATGGCAAGTACTCGGCCCGCGTCCAGATCGATTTTATGCTCGATGATAATGGCGACCTCGTTTTTGGCAAGTCTCATTACCAGGACGAGTGGTTATATACGCCGGTCTTTACGCCCGGTGCCACCGATGTGATGTCGTTTTATTTCGGCTATCGTCCCGGTCGCACGCTGTACAATGCCGATACCAACAAGTTTGATGCGGTAAATAATGTCACCGAGATGTATATCAGTTCGGATGGCGGCGAGACTTATGAGAAGGTGTGGGACTGCCTCGAGTATGCGCGCACTCTCTCGGTTGATGAGCTGTGGGCCGACTGTGCCACGGTAATCGCCACATATATAAACGTGTCGATGTCTATGGCCGAGTATGCCGGTAAACCCGTCAAGGTGGCGTTCCGTTATTTTGGTCAGAACGGCGAGTCGGCCATGATCGATGACTTTAAGGTTGGGCGCCCCGATGTGCGTGCTCTCTACGAGGCTCCCCTCGGTACATTCTTCGCCGGCTATGATGATTCTTTCAATCAGGTGCTTGCCGGTCATGCCATCGCTCCCACATGCGGCGAGAACAGTTGGGAGAATCTTTCGTCAAAAGACTCGAACCAGTTCGATTGGTCGCTTTCGGGCTATGGCGGCGGTCAGCTTGCGTCATCTGACGAGCGTAATCTTGTGTTTACACCTCACGGCTATGTGATCGGACATCAGCCGGTATTGACGGCGTCGGCTCTCGGTGCCGATGATTCGGCCTATGCGTTTGGCGGTGCCGATGGTTATGTGACGGCTTTCGGCGGCAATTGCGACGATCTCATCGAGTATCTGACCAATCATCGGCCGGCATCGCCTGTCGGAGCGGCTGTCTATGATATAGATGCTTATGGAATCACCAACTGGGGCGTGTTCGGCGGTGGTACCGAGTTTAACGAACGGGCTTCGATGACTGCATATCTCAAGGGATATGATGCGCTTGCTGCCCTGGGTGTGGGCCAGTTCTTCCAGCAGCCTGCCCATCCTTATTATATCACACGCATGGATTGGTTTGCCGAGAATGTCGTCTGCGATCCTGACGCAGTGTACACCCTTAGTCTCTCAAAGGTGGTCGATGGCGCGCCTACGGCCGATACTTATGCCATAGGCACAGCCTACGGCCGTGATATAGAGATGTTCGAAAAGGATGGCCGCACGATTTTCCGTCTTCCATTCAAATTTGTTGACGACTCCGGCCGCCCGGTCAAGGTCGTTATCGACGGCAGCATGTATGCTTTCCTTGATCTTGCCGATCCTCGCGTATCCAATTTTGAGATGCTTGCCCAAAAAGTGCCCAGCGAGACCGGCTTTGCATATGGATACTACGAGTATGCGGGTCTCTTCGATCTCGGTGACGGCGAGTATATTGATTTCCCCGAGATGGAATCGATGCGTCAGACTGTCGATCCTGAGGCCGGTCCACTTTACTGCAGCTTCTTTGTGCAGACCGATGCGACTTATCCCTGGTTGCACTCTGATGCGACTGATCTTGGGGTGTCTGGCGATGGCGGTACATATGAGATTGAGATCGACTCATATGCGCCGGTTGCCGACTGGACGATAGATGCTCCGGCATGGCTCCACTGCACCCTGGTCGAGAAAAATGATGGCTCGAGGGTCATCAGTATCGTTGCCGATCGCGGCGAGGGTCAGCCCCGCTCTGCTGATGTTGTCGTGTCGGCGCCTGCGGCCGAGCTTGCCATCGCTGTTAGCCAGGGCGCGTCCGGTGTTGCTGACGTCGAGAGCGAGGATTGTATGATCGGTCTCGTCGGCACAGAGCTTATGGTCGGTTGTCCGGGTGCTGTCGACGTCTTTACTCCGGCCGGCGTTCACGTCCTCTCTGCCGTAGCCGACGGGTCTTCGCCTATTTCTGTGGCACATCTCACATCGGGTATTTATATTGCCAAGTGCGGTTCTATGGTGGTCCGCATTGCCGTTCGTTGATAGATTTGTATTGTATAATGTGGCCCGGCCCCGTTGTTCCCATGGCCGGACCGCATTTTTTTAATCATAAAATTATCTGACAGTCAGGTATGAAATGGTAAAATTGCAGAAAATGATAAAAATATTTGTTGAAATATTTTGTGGATTCAAAATTAGTGCTTAACTTTGCAACCGCAAATGAGAACAAACCGAGTCTCGATTGCAGGAGAAAATTGAAGATGCCTCTTTAGCTCAGTTGGCCAGAGCACGTGATTTGTAATCTCGGGGTCGTTG
>JAUNGA010000057.1 GCA_030524765.1 Bacteroidales bacterium
AAGAGCAGCAACAGCAGGAGCAGCCGATGACTCAGAATGCCGAGCAGATCCTGCAGACGATGCAGAACAAAGAGAATGCCACCCGCCGTAAGGTAAATCAACGCGAGACACGCCCCGGCGGACGTCCGCAGACCGATAAACCCTGGTGATGATGACCAAACGTTTCAACATAAGATACATATTGACCGCTGTGGCGCTCGTATGCGCCATGGCTGTCGGCTTTGCACAGAAATTTGAGCTCACCGGAGTGCAGAATGTGGTGCAGGGCCGCAAGTTTGCAGTGACTTTCCGCCTGAGCAACGCACAGGGCAATCCGCCACAGGCACCCGAACTCAAGGGTTGCCGCTACTACTCAGGACCTGAGATTTCGACTATCGAGTACTCGAGCAACTACAACGGCCGCGTCGAGCATACGGTGATGTATGATTTCACATATGTGTACATAGCCGATGAGGAAGGCACTGTCACTGTGCCTGCGCTTACCGTCAATGCCGGAGGCAAGAGGCTCACATCGCGCTCGGCGACATTCCGCGTGCTTCCGGCCGAGGCCGGTGCTCCTGGTCGCCCGGTCGGTGGCTCCGGTCAGCAGCAGCCAGCTCAAAGCACCAATGGCCGGCAGAAAGGCCGGCGCACATCGTCTGACGATCTGTTGGTGAGGGTATCGTTCTCAAAGAGCAATGTCTATGAGCAGGAGGCCGTGATCGCTTCTATCAAGGTTTATACCAAGCTTGAGATCAAATCTTTCCGCGTGGTGCAGCAGCCCGAGTTCGAAGGCTTCCTTTCAGAAGAGCTGCCCGTGTCGCAACGGGTTGACCTCGAGCACTACAACGGCCAGAACTATTATGCCGCCGAGCTCAAGAAATGTCTGCTTTACCCTCAGAAGTCGGGTAAACTGACACTCAACACAGGCAAGTATGATGTGACGGTCGTGCACGAGGAACCGGTCACACAGGGCTTCTGGGTGACGATGCGTCCTGTCGAGGAAAATATCACCACCACCTCAAACGCCGCCTCGCTGCAGGTCACTCCCTTGCCCGAGCCGCGTCCGGCAGGCTTCAGCGGCGCTGTCGGCAAATTCAGTGTCTCGACCGAGCTCAACCCCGAGATAATGAAGACCAACGAGGCGTCGACCTACTCGTATATTATCACGGGCACGGGCAACATCAAATATCTTAAAGAGCCTGAGATATCATTCCCGGGCAGCTTTGACGCCTATACACCCAAGACCGACATCAACGCCCGGTTTACCGGCTCTAACACGTCGGGAACCTATCGTATCGACTATCCGATCGTGCCGCAGGAGGTGGGCAAATTCGAGATACCGGCGACCCGGTTTATATACTTTGATCCCACCACAAGGCAGTATGTCACGCTCGACACCCGTGCCTACAATGTCAATGTCGCCCGCGGTGCGGCGGTTGCCGCAACCGCCGGAGCACAGAAATCGGTAAGTGCCGATATGGATGATATACGCCACATACATGCATTGCCGTCAGTGACCGAGGCTGCGCCCGCGCCCGTATTCGGCCGCATGTGGTACTGGTTGTGTTATGCCGCCGTGCTGCTGATTCTGGTGATCGTGGTGATTGTATATCGCCGCAAACTCAAGCTTGACGCTGATGTGACCGGTCGCCGTCTGGCCCGGGCCAACCGCGTCGCTTCGAAACGGTTTAAGACCGCGGCATCGTTTATGAAGGCTCACAAAGACGAACAGTTCTATGAGGAACTCGCCCGCGCACTCAAGGGCTACATAGGCGACAAGCTCGGCATTGCTCCCTCTCAGCTTATCTCAGATACGATTGTCGGGAAACTCACCGCATATGGCGCAGCACCCGAGACTGCCGACAACGTGGTCGAGGTGCTCAACGAGTGCGAGATGGCTCGCTTCACTCCCTCGAGCTCAGACGCTGCCATGAGTGAGGTTTATGACCGTGCGGTGGCTGCAATCAAAGCAATCGAAGATGTAAAGACACAGAAATGAAAAGACTGATCATCATACTCGCCCTGTGTGTCGGCGTGGCTGTGCAGGCCGCGGCTCTCGCTATTGTCGAGCGCGCCGACTCGGCTTATAACAAAGAAGACTATCCGTCGGCCATCGCCCTCTACAACCAGGCTATTGACGAGGGTTATGTATCGGCCGGCATCTATTATAACCTCGGCAACGCATACTATCGTGACGGCCGTCCCGGCCGTGCGGTGATTGCCTATGAGCGCTCGCTGCGTATAGATCCGGGCAATGCCGACACCCGTGCCAATCTTGATTTTGTGCGTTCGCGTCTCGAGGACCTGCCCGAAGACGATAATTCATTCCTGACCAACGTGCACCATGATGTCGTGACGGCTCAGTCGGCCAACGGCTGGGCGTGGACTGCGCTGGCCGTGTTTGTGCTGATGTGCGGTGCGGTGGCGCTGTATATTTTCTCGGGAAATGTGATGTTGCGCAAGACTGGCTTCTTCGGGGCTATAGTGCTGGCGGTACTCACCGTTTACTTTATAGTCGTGGCTGCCGACGCATATGCCCGCCTGAGCGATGACTCAGAGGCTGTGGTGATTGTGCCGACGACGCTGCTCAACTCGGTTCCGCGTCAGCCGCGACAGACCGAAAAGGTTGTGCCGTTGCACGAAGGCACCAAAGTCGAGATCATCGATTCGGTGTCTACTCCCGACGATCCCGTGTCACCCCGCTGGTACAATGTCAAGATCAATAATTCGACAGGTGCCTGGCTTCGCGCCACAGATGTCGAGCGTATCTGATAGTCGATAGATGAAATCAAAAGTCAGCCTCAGCCGATATTCTCTGATCCTGACAGCCTTGTTGTACGGCCTGTTGTTTGTCGGGTGTATTGTGACAGTACACGAAGAGGTGGCTTTTTTCATCTTGCTTTCAATATACGTGGTTCTGATACTATTCGGCTTGATGTGTGGCGTGGCATACATCAAAGTCGATTCCGGTTATATCTGGATGTGCAGTATATTGAGAAGCAAAAAGATCCCTGTCGGAAATGTTGAGAGCGTCGAGCTGTTCCAGCCTACAATGGGCGCGATAAGGATTGTCGGCTCAGGTGGCTTTATGGGCTATTGGGGCATCTTCAGGGAAGGTGATATCGGACGCTATTACGCTTTCTATGGCAAGTCGTCGGAGTGTTTCCTCGTACGTATGAAAAACGGTGACAAATATGTGCTTGGCTGTGACCGTCCCGATGTTATGGCAGACTATATAAAGGCACACATGAAATAGAATACGGCGCCGGCGTGTCAGACATATCCGGATCTTTCGGGAACCCGGATGCGGGTCAATCTCCGATACCTGAGATAAGTGTGGCGAGAGCACGCACGCGGTGACGCAGTATCTCGATGCGGTCGGCCTGCTCTGAGGTCAGGCCGTGAATGTCAAGCCCGCAACCGCTGTGGCCGCAATACGTGCGGTCTCCATCGTTGACGTGTCCGCGCGGACAGATATACTTGACGGACGAACCCAATAGGCCGCGTCGCTGCTCTACCGAACCAAGCTCGGGCAGCGAGTCAAGGCAGCGCACGAGCGACTGCATCTGAGCAAGGTCGTCGGCAGTGTATTCGGCGCTGTAGGTGTCAATCACATCAAGGGCTGTCGACAGCCGTCCGGCCTGTATCATGGCCATTATGCCACGTGCGTCAAACAACCGGCACTCTCTGATGAGCGACGCAGTCGACGCAGGGTCGGTCGTAAAATCGGAATATACCGTCTCGACGGCATAGCGGCGTGGTACGGCACACAGATATGCCGGGAACTGCTCGACGGCTATGTCGTGCAGCTCTTCGCGGTCCATTTCCGGTATGGTGCGTGATGCGAGGTACTTACGGTAAAGAGCAGGCCCGAGACCGAGCATGCCGTGCGAGATGATAAACTGCCAGTTGGCACGGGTAGGGAACACATCGGGCTTTTCGATAAGTTCGAGATAGCGCAGGCGCAGTTCCTCGGTCTTGAGCTGTTCGGCTGTTATGACGGTCATCGGTCGGGTGTAGGGCGGTTAGCGTGTCTTGATGATTCCCTGCTCGGTGATGACATAGTGTACGGGCACATCGAAATCGTCGGGCTCGATGTCATCGCAGAGCTGGCATGCATATGCCACGCCTATGGTCACGGCCCGCGTGTCGCGCAACAGACGGTCATAATACCCTTTGCCACGGCCGATACGGTTGCCGCGGCGGTCGTAGGCCACACCGGGCACCACTATGAGCTCGATGTCGGCCATATCGGCGGTCTCGTCGCCGTCAGGCTCCTCGATATTGAATGCACCCAGGTGCAGACGCGAACGGTCATAGGGCAATATGTCGAGATTGACACCGTTGACACGCGGCAGGTAGAAGTGCTTGCGGGTGTGCCAGCGGTCAATGAACTCGCGGGTCGACAACTCGTCGGGCAGCGAGTGGTAGAGCAGAATGTTGTCGGCCATCATGAATGCGGCAGTGCTCTCGAGCAGGGCAAAGACGCGGTCGGCCGCCGAGCTGCGCTCGACGTCACTGAGCAGGCTCTTGCGGGTCTTGACGCGAAGGCGTATAGTATCTTTATTCATCGTCTTTTTTATTAACCGAGCTCTGAATGGTGGCGTCGACTCCCTTGCGTATCTGGCTTATCGCCTCCTTGACCGTCGGATCAACCGAATTGGTTATCTGGTAGTAGGCGTTCATGCCCAGGATGTCGCGTGCGATAAGAGCTCTCAGTTGGTTAACAATCAATTTGGATGAATTGTTGATATAATACCAGCGCGGAGCGATGCCGTTGCTCTTGGCATATTGGATGAAAGCGCTGAGCAGCACCTCTTGCGAGGGTAGGCGGCCGAGCAGCTGATCGACTGTCTTGGCTTTGGTGAGTTCGGCGCGGTTGAGATCGGCATATTCGTAGGCGAATTTCTGCAGTAGTCCGGCGTTGGCCACCGAGAAGTAGTAGGAGGTCAGTCCTGTGGTGTCAGATGGCACGAATATGTCGGGCATGATGCCGCCGCCGCCATACACTTTGCGTCCGCCCATGGTGAAGAATATGTCTTCTGTGTTGATCTTGACTGAGTCGACATTGAATATCTCGCCTGTCGAGTAGCGGTCATATATCTCGGTCTCGTAGCTGTCGTTGCTGCCGCGAGTAAAGTCTTTCTGTATGCATCGGCCCGAGGGGGTGTAGTAGCGCTGTACGGTCAGGCGCAGCTGCGATGAGTCGGGCAGGGTGATCTGACGCTGTACCAGTCCCTTGCCAAACGAGCGACGGCCGATGATCAGGCCACGGTCGTTGTCCTGGATCGCACCGGCGACAATTTCTGACGAACTGGCCGAGAACTCGTCCATAAGCACTACCAGAGGCAGATCGGCAAACGCACCTGTGCCGTCGGCCAGCCAGTTGGCGTCGTCGAGCTGGTTGCGTCCCTTGGTCGATACAATGCCGCGGTAGGGATCGAGAAATTCGTTGGCGATGAGGATGGCCTGGTCGAGCAGACCGCCGGTGTTGCCGCGCAGGTCGAGCACATAGTTTTCGGCACCCTTGTTGCTCAGTGAGTTGAGCGCTTGCAGGAATTCTGAATAGGTGTTGGCCGCAAACTTGCTCAGCCGTATGTAGCCGATGTTGTCCTCGAGCATATAAGAGGCGTCGACCGACACCGATGGAATCTCGCCGCGGGTGATCTCAAAGTCGATCGGCTTAGCCGATGTCTGGCGGTTGACCGTAATCTTTACCTGGGTGTCGCGGGCGCCGCGCAGAGCGCCGAACACATCATCGTTGGTGATCTTTGGCCCTGTCATCGGCTTGCCGTCGACAGCGACGATACGGTCGCCGGCCATCACGCCGGCCCTCTCGGCGGGGCCGCCGCTGATCACCTCGACCACACAGATCGAGTCAGACATGATCTGGAATTGGATGCCGATGCCGAAGAACGAACTCTCGAGGTCGCGGTTGACGCGCTCAAGCTCGTCTTTGGGCACATAGAGAGAGTGGGGGTCAAGATTATGCAACAACCCCGGGATGGTCATCTCGATGAGGCTGTCCTGGTCGATCTCGTCGACATATTCCTCGTCGATCATTCTGAAAATATCGTTGAGCTTCTGCTGCCCGGGCGTGAGAGTGTCGCCGTCGGCCAACAGGTATCCCAGCCACATGCCGCCCACAAAGATGACGGCGCCTATGACCGGCAGCCAGAGCTTGATGCGTGAATCGTGATTCATGATTTGTGTGTCAGGACTCGATGTCTGATATATGGATGCACTCGATGCCGGCGCGTTCGAGCAGGTCGATGCCGTCGGTGATACGGTAAAGTTCATTGAAGACCACACGCCTGATGCCTGCCTGGATAATCAGTTTGGCACATTCGACGCAGGGCGACGCCGTGACATACAGCGTGGCGCCGTCGCTCGAATTATTGCTGCGTGCCACTTTGGTGATGGCATTGGCCTCGGCGTGCAGCACATAGGGCTTGGTTGAGCCCGATTCGTCCTCGCACACGTTTTCGAATCCGGCCGGCGTGCCGTTGTAACCGTCAGAGATTATCATCTGGTTCTTGACAATGATAGCGCCTACCTTGCGACGCTGGCAATAGGAATTCTCGGCCCATATAGCCGCCATGCGCAGATACCGCTTGTCGAGAGCCTCCTGTTTATGAGTGATATTATCCATCATTCTGAAATATTATACAAAATTACATACTATTTCGGGATATTCGCCATTTAGCTTGCTAAAAATCACAAAAAAAAGTAACTTTGCCACACAAAAATCTATTTCCGGATTATGAAAGATTTCTTTTTCACTTTGCTTGCTCTTGCTGTATCGGCATCAGCCCCGGCCGAGACATGGCGCCCTTTGGGCGATGCAACCATAGTCGATGGCTGGATAACACCGTTTTATGTCGACGACAACCATCAGCAGATCGACCCCGCTACCTGTCCCTTTGATGTGCCGGTCGAGGAGTGTGTCGAGACTCCCGGCGTTTACCGTCTCATCAATCCCTTCGGCGGGAAAGATTTCCATCTGTCCGATTTCAACGTCGACGGTACGCCCTGTGACATAGTGATTGACACACGTGACAGCCGTATGGTCACCATCGAGCCACAATATTGCGGATTTACCGATGTCGACCCGAGCGAGCCGTCAGGTTACTACAAATATTATATCAGCGATATGGGCACATATATGCGCAGACAAGGTCAGGCACCCGAGCTGATCAGACTCTTTGGATGCGCATCGACTATCAACGGTCGTGTCATCACCATACCGCAGCCCACCGTAGGCACCACTCCCGACAATGTGATCCAGGCATCCGACCCGTCATTCGCCGGTATGATCGTGCTACCCGAGGTTGACGATGATTCAGATCAATGGCGCACGTTGGGCAACGCTACCGTAATAGACGGATGGCTCACGCCATTGTTCCGCGACGACGAGAGCGGGCACTACTACTCGGCGGCCGAGCATCCCATCACCTGCGAGGTTATGGTCAGCACGGTCAATCCCGACATCTATTGCATAGTCAGTCCGTTTACCTCGTCGACCTATCATCTGAGCAAATACAATCTCAACACCCGTGACGTGCGCATAACCTTCGATATGTCAGACCGCGATTTTGTGACGATGCCTACACAATTCTCGGGCTACATATCACGTACCGACGACGGCATGCAGCCCTATTACATCACCGACGGCGGCAGCTACATGCTTGCAAACGGCTACACTCGCGAGCAAGTAATCGGGCAGTACTATAATTCATATTACAGCGATGGTGTGCTCAACATCGTAGCGCCGGTATTCTGCCTCGAACCCGCCGGCAGTGCCAAGGTAGCCAACGAGCCGCAGATCGCGCAGATCTACTTCGAAGCCGCCGGTATTGATGATGTTGTGACTGACGATGTCGCAGATGTCACACCGATCTATTATAATCTTCAAGGCATCGAGATATCCAATCCGACCGCCGGGCAAGTCTATATATGTCGCAAAGGCAAAGACGTTAAAAAAATAATCTATTGATATAAACCCCGATAGATCCGGTCAAATAAAAAAAGCGACTGAAAAGTTTGCAGAACTCAAAAAAGATTGTAACTTTGCAGACGCAAACCCGGAAAGATGCCGGAGCGGTCGATCGGGACGGTCTCGAAAACCGTTGTACCCTTACGGGTACCCAGGGTTCGAATCCCTGTCTTTCCGCCAACACTAACCTTGAAACTCACTGAATTTCAGTGAGTTTCTTTCATTTTAAGGCGTTGTAAAATTGGGTTAGTCCCCCAAAGTAGTCCCCCTCAAATATGATTGTTTTTAACATTTTTTATAGTTAAAGGGTGTCTTATGATGCTAGTTTGGGGCTTTATGACCGTCTTTTTTTGAGATAAAGTCGTCTGTGAGAGCCAAAGATATTATGCTCATAGGCGTATTTGATGGCTCTTGTTATCTCAGGAGTTGGAAGGTCAGTCAAAAGGGATTGAATGAATTGTTGAGCTTTGTTCTTTTCCACCCCTGCTTTGCATAGTACCCCTGCATACGACAGCGCGGTGTTATTTCTGCCCCTGTCTATCGTGGCCTGATTCCATTTCTTGTTGAGCATATTGATTATGGAGTCATCCGTGAGGATGTTCTTGCTCAGGTAATTCAAAAACGAACTAGTGTAGTCATCATCAGTCTCAAAGATTGCGTGCCCTGCTTCATCCTCTACGATGGTTTGAGTGGCTGCAGGTAAATCCTTAGCAGGTGTCCTCGAGGGTATGTAATGGAATGGCTCAGGACTTGGGTTGATCCATAGGTCAGGATCGTATGAGAGATAATTACCTCGTCCTAAATCGGAAGTAGATGTATCAGAGGCATCACATTTGAAGAGCGTAAGGAGTTGAGCATATAAGTCAGCATGATTCTCTTTACGTTGGCTATCATGCACTATTATTACTTTCATGCCGTCGCCGCCGGGAGATTTGAAATAGGAATAGACACATGGGAAAGAATGAATAAACGACTTGAAATCCTTCATATTATCCAGTCCAATGTGGTCAAAGTCAAGTGCTGTGAAAGATGAGTATAACTCACATCCGCTTTTATCACGGTACTTGAATCTTCCATTCCAAGCTATTGCAGGAAGTTTGAACTTTGCCCGGTCTCTTTCTACTTTTGTAACAGCTGTCCTTACAACATTAACTCTGTCCGCGATATTGAAATCCTTGCCGGTCTTTATCACATTCAAAATATGATCAATGTCGAAGAATTGGGGATTCTTTACGTCTGTTATTCGAGAAAATAAGGTGATTCCAGTCCTGTAATGTGATCTAACCCGAATCATTGCAACCTTTCTCTTGTTGATACGCTTAGAATATTCTTCAATGGTGATATATCTGGAGCAATCGGTAGCACTCGGTTTACCTTTGATGGAAAGAGATTTGTAGATCTTAACCATCACGTCTTTTACTTTCTCTTTGGTGTATTCATTACCCACCGCCAGAGACTTCACTAGCATTTCATAGATTTCCTCATGGGGCATTTCATCGATTGGAGTGGGAGCAAGTGCCTGTTTAATATAGTCAGCTCGCCATTGCAGTTCTTCCATTCCTTTACGTCCTAGTGCTTCGTAATATTCATGGAAACACTTCGGGATAAAAGTGCATTTCTCCATCAGGTCAGGCGTATTTTCCATAATATCGCAATACAACATGGCTCTTCGCTTGAATTTGCTGTCTTTACTCCATCGTTCAAATACTTTTCTTACTTCAACATCGTCAGTATCAATTTCCTGTTTAATATCAGAGTTCAATCGCAAGGCTTCAAAGAGGGAGAAATCTCCTGAATATACCTTGTTTGCAATATCCCACGCCCTACGTTCCGCAATCCATATCAGACTGTTCTCAACAATGGTCTTATTTCCATGCTCATCCTCTGATATACAGCAATACTGGTCTTTATGGGAACTTTTTTCGATAAACGCTTCCATGGTACGCAGCATCGAATCAGGATGTTTTGCAGTCAGGTAATTTTCAATCTGCTTTTGAGTTTCCTGTTTCTTCTGTTTTATCATTTCCTCATTCTGCTCCTGAGTAATAAGTGGCTTTTTAAGATGATAATAGAGATCAGCCATGTTCCTGAATGGATTTGCTTCTGACCGCTGTCTCCCCAGTATCTGTTGGAGGTCAGTAGAGACATCGAGGCAAAGGGACTGGACGTTGGGATTGGCGAAGATGTAGGTATAGGCATTATCAGAATAGAAGTCAGAACCGATATAGACAGTGGACGTACAGAAAGTAAACATTTTGTTGGCTTGCCCTCTACCGGGTATAGTTCCAATCTCAAATTTCTCCTGTGTGGCACTGTTCAATTTTTCAATACGTCTGATATTCTCACGTCTTGGAGCACAGAGGATGTTGACTTCATCTGCTATCAATCCTGCTTTTCTGATAATGTCGATAATGGCACCGACATCATTAAGATAAAAGACAGCCTCCTTAGATTGTATGATTCCACTCTCATGCTTGATGGTTGGAGCATTCCCTGATTTATACTTTTCGATGATGCCACAACAAGTTTTGGTGATGGATCCTGTAAGTTTCTTTACGTCGATATGAGTTTTCTTTACCGTCGCGCTATCCCAAATTAGCTTGACCACAGGAATCGAATTGAATTGCTCAGACATATCGAGGTATTCATTCAAGAAAGGTGTGGCAGAGAGATATATGACTGTCTTAAACTTTCTAAGAGCCATATAGAACTGATGCTCGATATTAGCCTTGATTGGAGCATCGCCAAGTATCTGCTGCATCTCATCAACCACAACCTTGAAGTCATTGAGATTACGTCCTAGTGCGGACATTAAGGTAATGATTTTTGGGAGTGAGTCGTATGTGGTTAGAATCTTTTTTCCACCACTCTGAAGATAATCCACAAGCAAGCGGTCAAACTCCTTCAACTGCTCCTCTGATGGAGTCTTATCACTGAAATATTGCTTTTTATCCAGAAAACGATAGAGAAAGACATTATCATTCAGGTGTTGTGAGAGCTTGTTGTAGAGCAAATGTTTTCTTGGCATGGCGATTATCACAGGAGCTTCATCCCTGATAAATTTTTCAGTAGCACCACATCCGGTCAATTGCTTGTTGAGAATGTAGTGTTGTTCTGATGGGAGAAGGTTATCCAGTTCATCCCAATCAGATAGGTATTGCAGTCCATGAGGGACATTGATTTTGATTTCTTTCATGTTGCTTTGATTTTGATTGATTACACACCGGCTCTTCTACGAAGAACCAGAGCTACGCTGAATGATGGGGGTACGAGGTGTATTGTTTGGTAGCCGTAGGACAAAATGGAATATTTTTTTCATCAAATCCTCTTTCTTTTATAGCAGAAACAACAGATTTGAGCAATTTTTTATTCCACTTCGTTTGACTACCAACTACATACACTCACACTCCCATTAGAAGCGAAGCTGATAGAGGCTGACCATGTTTCAGGTCAGTCTGTTATCTTTCTCTTCAAGGGTTTATCCCCAATAGAGGTTATCAGCATCACAGTTTCCGACGTTGCCGTCTTTGAACTTCACCTCCATATTGGGTGAGGTTGGTTCTTTGAGATAAGTCTTCGCTACCGCAACAGCCATATCGAAGTCTTTCCATGTTCCATCAGATTGTTTCACACTGACAAACTTTCTCCCATCGCTTCCAACCTTAACGTTGTATGGAATTGGTTTGTCGTATGTGGCAGGACTCACACTCCAATCAATATGCATCCAACAAGCCAAGCCTCCATTTCGACTTACACAGAACTTACCTTCATGATAGAAGGAGTAGTCGATGCCCTGATAGTTGAAGATCTGAGGATTTTTCATTGCTTGGTTAATCTGTGTTGGCTGTGTTGCAATAGGAGTCATTTTGACAGGAGCAAGCCCAGTACGATAGACTGCTCGAAGGGCATCATCCATATAAACTTTGGTAAGGACTTTATTTACCCAGTTCTCAACGTACTGCTTACCATCCGCATCAATCTTCACATCAAGACGCTTAACACTAGTGATTTCGTAAGTATCACGATTGAGAAACGCCTTATACACATGACTTGCAGTACGGTTGAGCCATAGATTACCAGCATAGTAGGGTCTGAATGTTTCTCCCATCCATTCCCATTCAGGCCAGTTCCCATTCTTCACTACATCAATGGGAGGCTGAGGTTCTTCCCAAAGTACCGGTGGTGGCATGGTAGTAGGTGAGAATGGTGTTATGGGACTCTGATGTATCTGCGTTTGTTGCTTCTTTTTCTTTTTCAGGTCGTCATTATACTTCTTGGCTTTATTCGAACCTTTAAAGAAGTCTCTAAGATCCGGATCGCTCATGTTTTTTTCGATTTTCTTGAAGTTAATTCGAGTGTCACGCCCATCTCATCATTCAGAAACTTGATGAGCAGTTTATAACTCTCGATTCTACGTCTTGTCCTGGGGATTATGGTAAGAATCTCCTGGAGGGTCATTCTTATAGCCATTCCTCTGTTCAGTTCTGACATCCCGGCATAATCACAAAGGGCCTTCACTTCGCCCTCGAACTCTTTAGGGATGATGGTCTTTATCACTGGATGGTTTTCTTCAACGTTGGCACCATTATTAGAGCCACGCCAAGCTTGAACACTCTCGTAGTCAGCTTGGAAAATTGTATTATTCGAAATAAGCATATTCATGGGTAAGGAAATGAATAGCTTCAAATCTCCGTTTTGGGCATTTTAAAGCGGTGAAAAGGGGGAGATATGTTGCAATCTTCCTCAATTGGTATAGTCTTATACACATGGCTTCTCAATGCAAACCGTTATAATATCTATATCAAAATCAGCAATTATTGACATCACTTTATATCCTGAAATATTGGGGATATTGTCTTTATTTTCATCTACGACAACTTCTAGGATTGAAATCAACAAGTGATTAATCCCAAACGTTTGAGATTCTACTACGTCCAACCAAATCGGATAAATTTCGAATCCTTCAAAAACGAATACAAAGAAATAATCAAGTTCACTCCATGAGTATTCCTCATCAACGGTAGTATCTATTGAGTCAATCCCAAATTTCAAGACTTCCTCGATAGTAGGGTGCTTCCCATTTCGCAATATTTGATGTTTCATTTTCAAGTTTTGATTTGAATCACCACAGGAGCTGAGTGTGGTGAGAGGTTAGCAGGCTCATTGTTAACAGCACCCCTGCGTTGCATTAAATCTGACCTAATAAGACCCGATGTACAAAAGAAAGGGGAAGGCGGAGAGAACCCTCCCCCATGGAGAACTATACAAGTTTTAAGGCTTCCTCTAAAATGCCATGTACTACATTCTCTTTTGAGATAGTTCCCTTTGCAACCGCTTTCTGGAATGAAGAGAAAAGTGGTGCCGGCATTATTGAGAACATCTTCATGATTCTTGAGGCCATGGTGTCCTTGTCATCGGCTTCATTGATTTTTGAAGCAATAAACTTCCAAACCTCCGACCCTCTGAAGTTCTTAAGGTTATCCATCATCAGAGGCTTCACAGAGTCATAGACCATATTGAAACGGTCGATACTCTTTGTGTCGTCGAATCCAACCGGTGTCTTACCCTTTTGAAGATCTGTGAGATCCTTTTTTACAATTTCACGCCCGATTGTCGCAAAGCCTGATGCCTTTGGAACCAACCCATCCTTAATCTTTGCTCGGTAGGAAACGAGGACCGGGAGATTTGATGTCGCCATTAGGTCTCTTGCGAAATCCTCGGCTTTGGTTGGATTGTTGTAAATATTCATCTTCTGGTAAGCTGTACGGAACGCGGTGGCATTAACATACTGCATCAGATGAAACTTGTACTCGAAAGTCGCCTTTGCACCATCCTTTTGGGAAAGCATATAAGCGTGAAAACGAGTATTGCCATCCACGATAACAAGGTAGTCATCCACTTCATCAGCAGTGATAACATTGTCATCTTCCACGTCCTTTAGGGTATAACCTGCATCCATAGCCAACTTAGCATCAGCAAAGATTCCAGGTTGCTGCATACCTTCTGATAAGCAGCCCTCCAACATCTTTTTGTTCTTTGTTGAGTTGTTGCGGTTGGACTCAATCACACAGACCTTTAGTCCTTCCAACTTGTTAACTAGGTGGTAGATTACATCCACCGTTAATTCAGTTTTCTTCATATTATAAGTTATTTATGTTTCTTGTCCCGGTAACTGTCCCAAAACTTTATTGGGACAGCCATTTGGGGCATTTGAATTGTCGGCGCAGGAGTTTCCTACGCCCATGTAACGCGATCTCTATATCACACTAAATCTCGAAAGATAATCCAGACCGTCAGTCGTATGCAGGTCTGGAATAACAGTATTGACATCCTGAGTAACATTTTTTTGGTGGCCACCCCCCAATGTCGGTTGATTCCGTGCAACCACATAAAGGTCTCTTGCCTCCACTCTTCTCTGAAGCCTGTAGCTTTTGATCATGAAGAGTGGAAAGGAAAGACCCGTTGATACAACTTGATTTTTCAAACCCAGGGGTAGCACAGGCACAAATCGTCACGCCAGACTCATTCATAATATTCTGAATGTTCGGAGCAAATGTTTTGCGCTTTG
>JAUNGA010000058.1 GCA_030524765.1 Bacteroidales bacterium
TCCAGCTCTCTTTTTCAACCCTTATGCTGTCCCAGCATGCTCCGGTCTCTCCACCCTGCCCGCAGCTTTGGTCCTGCCGTATTTGACCCGACCGCATGGGGCGACTTCTGGATCATGCTCGTCGGCCCGATCGTCGGCGCCGTTATCGCTGTCCTTTGCTGGAAGGCTATTGCCGGCAGCAAGAATACTCCGGTTGAGTAATCAGGCGAAGTGATAAAACGACAGCCCCCGGCACCTTTTGAGGTGCCGGGGGCTGTCGTTTAGGTGCGATACGGTTTATCAGAGTGCGATCAGCTCCTCGATCTTGGCGCGCAGTGTGTTTTCGTCTTGTGAGCCTACGAGGCGTATGTCGGTCTTTTTGCCATCCTTGAAGAATAGAATGGTGGGAAGTGCCATGACGCGATATTGTGCGCTGAGATCACCTTCCTCGTCTACGTTGTATTTGCCGACAACGACTCGGCCGTCAAACTCGGCTGCGAGCTTGTCGATCACAGGGGCCATGCCCATGCAGGGACCACACCATGTAGCCCAGAAGTCTACAACGACGGGTTTGCCCGACTCGATGATTTCGTTGACGTTTTCGTCAGTGAATTGAAATGCCATTACAGTGTTAATTTTATGATGTTATTTATGATGTTTGTGTATCAGAATTTCTGCGGAATGACGCGATATTCGCATCCGAGCTCGTCGAGCCGTCCAAGAAATTTCTTGTTTATCTTTATATGATGACCTGACGCGAGTGTGACCTTGCGGTTGATGCCCGGATCGTAGACCTCGACGCGGAGTCCCACACGTGTGCCGTCGCCCTCGGCAATCTGGCTGTTGAGCAGCTCGGCGGCTGTCGCGAGATTGTCTTTGGCCGAGATATTGACTGTGATATGGTCGATGAGCTTGCCCTTCCATTGCTCGAGCGATTGTATCGATACCACATTGAATTTAATCTCTCCGCTGCGATTGGCCTGATAGCGTCCTTTGACCAGAATAGGATTGCCTACACGGGCAATGTGGCCGTATTGCGCCGCCATATCATCAAAGAGCACGAAATCGGTCGATGACGAGAAGTCCTCGAGTTTTACGACCAGCATTTTTTTGCCGAAACGTGTCATCCTCTCGGATTGCTCGGTGACGATGCCGCCGAACGCTATCTCGAGACCGTCTTTGGCTACGATTTCCTCTCGCTGGGCCAGTGTGACTCCCGTGCCGTATGTGAGTTCGAGCCAGTAGGGGTCAAGCGGATGCGCCGAGAGGTACATACCCACGAGTTCGCGTTCTTTATCGAGACGTACTATGTCGGCCCAAGGCATCGCGGGTCTGATGCGCGGCCTGGCCTCGTTGTTGAGTTGCTCGTCATCGAAATCAAAGAGCGATGCCTCGTTGCGACGCTGTGCATTCTGGTGCAGTGCACCGTAGCGCAGCAGCTGTTCGGGAACGCTCTCACCCTGACGTTCGCCCTCGTTGACGAGGTCTTCGCGTTTGTAGGTGTCAAAGCAGTCAAATGCACCGGCAAGAGCAAGATTCTCGAAGACCCTGCGATTGATCGATGTCGCGGGTACGCGCTCGACAAAGTCGAAAATGTCTTTGAACGGCTCGTTGCCGCGGGCCTTGACGATCTCGTCGACGACAGAGTCGCCTATGCCGCTGATGGCCGAGAGTCCGAAACGTATGTCGCCGCTTGAGGTGACGCCGAAGTCGCGTACAGACTCGTTCACATCGGGGCCCTTGACGACAATACCCATTGCCTTGCACTCGTCCATAAAGTTGGTGAGTTTGGTCGAGTCAGATCGGTTGTGGGTGAGCACTGCGGCCATGTATTCGGCCGGGTAGTGGGCCTTGAGATAACCGGTCTGATAGGCCACCCACGAGTAGCATGTGGCGTGGCTCTTGTTGAACGCATATGATGCGAATTTCTTCCAGTCGGCCCATATTTTTTTGAGTGTCTCCTCTTTGTGGCCGTTTGCCTTGCCTCCTTTCAGGAAAAGTTCCTCGAGGGCGTTCATCTTGTCGATGAGTTTTTTGCCCATTGCCTTGCGCAGAGTGTCACTCTGGCCACGGGTAAAGTTGGCCAGCAGACGAGACAACAGCATGACCTGCTCCTGATAGACTGTGACACCGTAGGTGTCCTTGAGGTATCGCTCCATTACGGGGATATCGTAGACGATGGGCGAACGTCCATGCTTACGGGCGATAAAGTCGGGTATATAGTCCATGGGGCCCGGCCGGTAGAGGGCGTTCATGGCAATGAGGTCCTCGAATTTTGATGGTTGCAGCTCGCGCAGATATTTCTGCATGCCGGCAGACTCAAACTGGAATGTGCCGATGGTGCGTCCCTGGCTGTATAGCTCGTATGTCTTGGCGTCGTCGATCGGTATGGTGTCGATATCGAGCTTTTCGCCACGTGCAGCGAGGATATTGGCCTGAGCAGTCTTGATGATCGACAGAGTCTTGAGACCGAGGAAGTCCATTTTTATCAGACCGGTCTCCTCGATGACGCTGCCCTCGTATTGGGTCACGAGCAGTTTGCCCTCTTCTTTGTCGTCGGCGGTAGATACCGGCACCCAGTCACTGACATCGTCGCGGCAGATAATCACACCGCATGCGTGTACACCTGTGTTGCGCACATTGCCCTCGAGCTGACGCGCATAGCGCAGTGTCGACAGCATTTGTGGATTGTGGCTGGCAAGCTCGGCCTTGAAATCCTCGACATAGTCATAACAGTTGGCAAGAGTCGGTTTGAGCTCTTTGCCGTCTTTGAGCGGCATATGTGCCGGAATGAGTTTGCATAGACGGTTGGCCTCGGATATGGGCAGCTGCTCCACGCGTGCCATGTCCTTGAGAGCCGATTTGGCGGCCATGGTGCCGTATGTGATGATATGCGCGACATTTGCCTCGCCATATTTCTCGGTCACGTAATTGAGCACACGCTTGCGGCCGTCGTCGTCAAAGTCGACGTCGATATCGGGCAGGGAGATACGGTCGGGATTGAGGAATCGTTCGAACAGCAGGTCGTACTTCATCGGGTCGATCTGCGTGATACCGAGACAGTAGGCCACTACAGATCCTGCGGCCGATCCTCGGCCCGGACCGATGCTGACATCGAGTTTCTCACGTCCTACACGGATAAAATCCTGTACAATGAGGAAGTAGCCCGGGAAGCCCATCGTCTTCATGATGTAGAGCTCAAAGTTGATGCGTTCCTCGACTTCGTCGCTCAGAGGGTTGCCGTAACGTTTCTCGGCACCTTCGTATGCAAGTTTGCGCAGATAATCGGCCTCGAACTTGATGCGGTAGAGTTTTTCATATCCGCCGAGCTTGTCAATCTTGGCGCGTGCGTCTTCGGGTGACAGCACAACGTTGCCGTGCTCGTCGCGGGTGAATTCGTCAAACAGGTCCTGATGTGTGAGGCGCTGGCGATATTCCTCTTCGGTACCGAAATCCTCGGGAATGGCAAAATTGGGCATGATCGGCTCGTGGTCGATTGAATATGTCTCGATTTTGTCGATTATCTCGAGAGTGTTTGAGATTGCTTCAGGTATGTCGGCAAACAACTGCGACATCTCGTCGGAGGTCTTGAGCCACTCTTGCTTAGTGTATAGCATGCGCTTCTCGTCGGTGAGATATACTTTGGTCGACATGCATATCAGGTGGTCGTGCGCCTCGGCGTCGGCCTCGTCGACAAAGTGAGAATCGTTGGTGGCTACAAGTTTTATGTTGTATTTCCGGGCAAGAGCGATAATGTCGGGCTCGATACGTTTCTGTATCTCATAAACCTCATGATTGGCACGAAGGGCGGTGGCTTTATGGCGCTGGAGCTCGAGATAGTAATCGTCGCCCATGGTTTCTTTCCACCATCGCACACGCTTGTCGGCCTCGTCGATGTCGCCGGCGGCAAGCAGTTTGGGTATCTCACCGCCAAGACAAGCCGAACATATGATAAGTCCCTCGCGATGGCGGGCGATCTCTTCTTTATCGGTGCGGGGATGATGGTAGAAGCCCTCGGTCCATGCCCGCGATACGAGTTTGATGAGGTTGCGGTATCCTGTTTTGTTTTTTGCGAGCACCACCAGATGACGGCCCTTGTCAGATTTGTTTGTCCGGTCGAGGTGCGAACCTTCGGCCACATACATCTCACATCCGATAACAGGTTTGAATATTTTGGCTTCGAGCTCGGCGATACGTGCCTGAAGAGTCTGTATGCTCTCGCCTTCGGCCGGCGCTTCACCTTTTTCGAGCGCCTGGAGGCGTTTGCGTGCGTCTTTGAGATCGCTTTGTACGGGTTTGTTTTTTTTGTTGACGTAGTTAACAAATTCCTTGATACCGTACATTACGCCGTGGTCGGTGAGTGCCACACCCGGCATGCCGTCGGCCATAGCTTTGTCAACGATCTTATTGATGGCAGCCTGACCGTCGAGCAGAGAATACTGACTGTGGACGTGAAGGTGGACGAATTTGCTCATTAGTGATTTGTCTCGGCCAATCCGAGCCTTAGAATCTTACTTTTATATTATTCCTCGCAGTGTGTTGATATCTGAGATGCCGTGGCGGCGGCAGTAGTCGAGAATGCCGTCGACGGTTTTGACGGTGACGGCCGGGTCGATAAAGTTGGCTGTGCCGATCTGTACGGCGGTGGCTCCGGCCATTATGAACTGAAGGGCGTCTTCGGCACAGGTGATGCCGCCGAGACCTACGACCGGTATGCTGACCTTATTGGCGACCTGCCATACCATGCGTACGGCTACGGGGCGCACGGCGGGTCCGGAGAGTCCGCCGGTGATGGTAGACAGGCATGGACGTCGACGCTCCACATCGATTGCCATGGCGAGCAATGTGTTGATGAGTGATACGCTGTCGGCGCCAGCGCCTTCGGCTGCAAGGGCTATCTCGGTGATGTCGGTGACATTGGGCGACAGTTTTACCATCAGATGGCGTGGCCATGCACGGCGCACGGCTGCTGTGACTTCGGTGGCACCTGCGGTGGTAGTGCCGAATGCCATGCCGCCGGCCTTGACGTTGGGGCATGAAATGTTGACCTCTATGGCATTGATCTTGTCAAGTGGCGCGAGCCGTTCGGCAACGGCGACATAGTCGGCGACCGAGGCTCCTGATACGTTAACGATCACTTCGCTGTCATAACCTGTCAGAGAGGGATATATCTTCTCGACGAAATTGTCAACGCCTTTGTTCTGCAGTCCCACGGCATTGATCATGCCCATCGGGGTTTCGACCATTCGTGGCGCATCGTTGCCCTGGCGGGGCTCGAGGGTCGTGCCTTTAACGATGAAACCGCCGAGACGGTTGAGGTCGATCAGATCGGCAAATTCCGTGCCGAAACCGAATGTGCCCGATGCCGTGAGCACCGGATTCTTTAGTCGCAGACCTGCACCAAGGTCTACGCCGAGATTTATGTTGTCGTTCATTGCCATGTGAGCATATCGATATTAAATACCGGGCCGTCGGTGCATACGCATGTATTGCCCTTGATTGTCTTTTCGACGCAGCATAGGCATGCGCCAAGACCGCAGGCCATCATGTTTTCGAGCGAGACTTCGCAGCATATGTCGCGTTGACGTGCTATTTTTGCCACGGCACGCATCATCGGGGTCGGCCCGCAGCAGTAAATACGGTCATAGTCTTCGGCAAACTCGGGCAGAGTGGTGACCAGACCATGATGACCTGCCGAGCCGTCGTCGGTCGAGAATACAACACGTGCCGTGCCGTATAAATCTTTGATGCCCTCGAGGTCGGCTGACGTGCGTCCGCCCAAGGCAACCGTAACGTCACATCCTGCCGCAGTGAGCGCGTGCGCGAGCATCACGATTGGAGCCGAGCCTACGCCTCCACCTACAAGCAGTGTGCGACAGGGCGCTTCGGGCATGGTGAAACCGTTGCCGAGCGGCATGAGTACGTTGACAACCGAGCCGACAGGGCTGTCGACCAAGTGTCGCGAGCCGTCTCCTACCGGTTTGACAAGGAGTACCAGGCGCCGGCCATTGTCAGTGATATCGCATACCGAGATGGGACGTCTCAGCATGGTGTTGGGCGAGTTGTCAATCTTTATTTCGGCAAACTGGCCGGGATGAACGGGCGGCAGCGATGACCGGTCGGGCAGTTCGAGTTCGATGATGCTGCAGCCTCCGGGCAAGATGCGTGATGATGCTATGCGCAGATCGAGTAGATGTTTTGACATTGCGTCGTGATATTATGAGTTTGCGATGAATTGTCGGGCACAGTCGAGTGTCTGTGGATTGCCGACGTCAAACCAGTGTGCGCCGTCGGGCATAGGCCATGACCGCAGATCAAAGTCGGCGAAACGCTCTTTGTAGAAGGCGGCAATGCTGAATTTGGGCGTTGTGCGTGCAATCTCGGCCAAGGCCGGGAAGAGCATCGGCGATACGATGTGTACACCGCCGAATGCCAGTGCGGTCTTGTCGGCCGGATTAAAGCCAAACGAGTCGGGCATCACACGGGTATCGGCCGTGACCGAGCCGTTCATACGGCCGTCGGGGCCGAATGTCAGAAACCGTCGGGTAGGGCGCTCGGCGGTGAGCAATGTGGCGTCGGCAGCCGATGCGGCATGAGCGCGCACCATTGACCGCAGGTCGAAGTCGGTGAGTATATCGGCATTGTGCAGCAACACAGGTTCGTCGCCCAGCATGGGTATCACTTTTGCCAGACCGCCACCTGTGTCGAGCAGTTCGGGCTCGTGACTGATGGTGACATAGTCGAGATAGTCGCCATTGGCGAGGAAGTCGTGTATCTGGTCGGCGAAATGATGTGTATTGACGATAATCCGACCGATGCCGGCGCGTCTCATCTTGTCGATGACCCGCGCGAGCATGGGTTTGCCGCCAACCTCGACGAGAGCCTTGGGGTGGGCGTCGGTCCATGGTTTGAGACGGCTGCCGTATCCGGCAGCGAATATCATTCCTATCATGCCGTCATTTAGGACTGAAAGTCTGTTCGATGTCTTGCTCGCGGTGCACGAGTTCGACTTTTACCTTGTATTTCTTGTTGAGATGTTCGGCCAGGTGCTGTGCGCAATAGACCGAGCGGTGCTGTCCGCCGGTGCAGCCAAATGCCACTGAGAGATTGGTGAAACCTCGCTCGATATATCGTTCGACCGATGCGTCGACCAGCGAATAGCAATGATCGAGGAATGTGATTATCTCGCCGTCGTTCTCAAGAAATTCGATAACAGGGCGCTCAAGACCGGTAAACTGTTTATAATGCTCGTATTTTCCGGGGTTGTTGACCGCGCGGCAGTCAAAGACGTATCCGCCGCCGTTGCCGGTGGGATCGTTAGGGATACCTTTTTTATAGGCGAAGCTGAGCACACGCACGGTTAGCTGGCGTTTGGCGACTTCGTCGGTAAACTGTTTCATGTTGACCAGCCGGTCGAGCATGTCGGTGAGATAGGGGTATTCGTCGAACGGCTCGGCAAGCAGTGCACGCAGGTTGGCGATCGCAAATGGCACGCTCTGCATGAAGTGGGGCTTTTTCTCGAAATAACCGCGGAAACCGTATGCACCGAGCACCTGCATCGTGCGGAACAGTACGAAATGACGCAGAGTGTGCAAGAAGTGTGCGGTGTCGATCTGGCGGTAGCGACGTGCCGAGTCGATATATTCGAGAATCAGCTCGTGGCGCAGGCTGTCGGGGAAGTTTGCCTTGGCCTGCCACAGGAATGAGGCTACGTCGTAGTAGACAGGGCCGCGGCGACCGCCCTGGAAGTCGATGAACCACGGCTCGCTGTCCTTGATCATGACGTTGCGCGACTGGAAATCGCGATACATGAAAGTCGATGAGTCGGATTGCATGAGCACGTCGGCCATGCGGTTGAAATCGTCCTCAAGACGGTCTTCCTCAAATTCGATGCCTGTCGCTTTGAGAAAACAGTATTTGAAGTAGTTGAGATCCCACATTATCGACCGTCGGTCAAACTCGGCAGCCGGGAAACATTTACCGAAGTCGAGCCCTTTGGCGCCGGCAAACTGGAAGTCGGGCAGGCGTCGGATTGTCTTTACGAGCAAGTCACGCTCTTCGGTCGAGAAAACACGTGTCTGGCGTCCCTTCTCAATGGCATGGAAGAGCAGGGTGTCGCCCAGGTCGGTCTGCAGATATGTCATGCGGTCAGGCGCCACGGCCACTACGCGTGGCACGGGCAGGCCAATCTCGTCGAAATGTCTGTCGAAGCTCAGAAAGGCCTCGTTTTCCTGAAGTATGGTGCCCATCACCCCGACAAGCGGCCCTGCCGGGCCATCAAGGCGGAAGTAGCGGCGGTTGCTGCCCGACGAGGGCAGTTCCTCGATGGTGGCGGGCTCACTGCCGCAGTGCGAGGCGTAAAGTGTTTTGAGAGTCGATTCGTCCATTACGGAGGGTGGGATGGATGTTAGCTAATGGTTAATTGCCGAGTTCAGACAGGAATTTGATGCGCACGAGACGCACTTCTTCCTCAGTATAGTCGGGACAGAGCACACGGTAGGCCTCGTCAAGAGATCCGGTCTCGCATTGGCGGAAGTAGTCAAAAATATCTTCCTGATCCTCGGGGTCGAGGATGTCATCGATAAAATATGAGATATTGATTTTGTTGCCCGAGTTGACGATCGACTCGATCTCGTCGAGCAGCTGATCGAAATCGAGCCCGTTGCTGACGGCTACTTCGTTGAGATCGATCTTGCGGTCGATGGCCTGTATGATCGATATCTTGCGCTTGCTCTTGTTGGCGACAGAGCGCACACGCAGGTCTTCGGGTCGTTCGATCTCTTTCTCGTCTACATATGCCTTGATAACCTTTACAAATTCGTTGCCATATCGTTTGGCCTTTCCTTCGCCTACGCCGGGGATATTCTGCAGCTCCTCGATTGTGATGGGATAGGTGGTGGCCATTGCCTCGAGCGATGGATCCTGGAAGATGACATACGGAGGCAGATTGAGGTGGCGGGCCAGTTTCTTGCGCAGATCGTTGAGAATAGCGTATAGCTCGGTATCAGCGGCGCAGGCCGATCCGCCTTTGAGGGGAGTCACGTCCTCTTCTTCGTCATTAAACTCGCTGTCTTCGACGATCTTGAATGATACGGGCTTGTGCATGTAGGCTTTGCCTGCATCGGTGATGTGCAGCGTGCCGAAATTCTCGATGTCGCGGCTTATATAGCCGGCGAGCCCGGCCTGGCGGAGCACCGCGCCGAGAAAACGCCGGTCGGCGCCTTGGGCGCAGCCGAACACCTCGAGATCGTCGTGGTGATAAGATTTTACGTCGTTGGTGCTCTTGCCGAGCATGACGTCGATTACGTAGTCTGCTTTGAATTTTTCTTTGAGAGCGGCGATTGTTTCGAGCGCCGACAAGAGATCTTCTTTTGCTTCCACTTTTTTCTTAGAGTTATTGCAATTGTCACAGTTGCCGCAATTCTCTTTGTCGAATGATTCTCCGAAATAGAATAGAAGTGTGCGGCGGCGACATACCGACGATTCGGCGTATGCAGCAGTCTCGGCGAGCAGCTGGCGGCCGATCTCCTGCTCGGCGACCGGCTTGCCCTGCATGAATTTTTCCATTTTCTGCAGGTCGCGGTAGGCATAGAATGTGAGGCAGTAACCCTCGCCTCCGTCGCGGCCGGCGCGTCCTGTCTCCTGATAGTATCCCTCGAGAGATTTGGGCATATCATAGTGGATTACAAACCGCACGTCGGGTTTGTCGATGCCCATTCCGAACGCGATCGTGGCGACGATTACGTCGACCTTCTCGAGCAGGAATGCGTCCTGGTTTTCCGAGCGTGTGGCGGCATCCATGCCTGCATGATAGGCGAGGGCCTTGATATTGTTGACTCGCAACAGTTCGGCGAGCTCCTCGACCTTTTTGCGGCTCAGACAATAGATAATGCCTGATTTGCCGGTGTGCTGACGCACGAACCGTATGATGTCGTGGTCTGTGTTTTTGGTCTTGGGCCGCACCTCATAGTAAAGGTTTTCGCGGTTGAATGACGATTTGAAAACCGCGGCACCCTGGTGCATGCCAAGATTTTTCTGAATGTCGTGTTGTACCTTTGGAGTGGCCGTGGCCGTCAGGGCTATCACGGGCCGTGAGCCGATTTCGTTGATGATCGGACGAATGCGTCGGTACTCGGGGCGGAAGTCGTGTCCCCACTCAGAGATACAGTGCGCCTCGTCGATCGCGTAGAACGAGATCGGCACAGTCTTTAGAAATTCGATGTTTTCGTCTTTTGTAAGAGATTCGGGCGCCACATATAATAATTTGGTGCGTCCGTCCGCTATGTCGGCTTTCACCTTGTCGATCTGGCTTTTGGTAAGCGACGAGTTGAGGAAGTGCGCTATCGAGTCGTCCTCGCTGAAATTGCGCATCGCGTCGACTTGATTTTTCATCAGTGCGATGAGCGGCGAGATGACGATAGCTGTGCCATCCATCAGCAGCGCCGGCAGCTGGTAGCAGAGCGACTTGCCGCCGCCTGTCGGCATCAGCACGAATGTGTCGTTGCCGTCGAGCAGGCTGCGGATAATGGCTTCCTGGTTACCTTTGAACGTGCCGAAACCAAAATGGCGGCGCAGAGCGTCGGTGAGGGTGAGAGCGGTTTGCATGGCGGATCGTTAGATGTTGTGGTAAGGTGTTTGTGGTTGTCGGGTAGTCTTTACAGTGATAATAATTGTCGTGGTCGGGGCCCGTTGTCACGAGCCGACCGAAGCGGCCTCGAAGTGTGCGGCCTCGAATTTGCGTTTGGCATAGTCGAGTGTCACCTCGAATGTCTCTGGCTTTTCAGACGGGATGTCAAACATCGCGTCGACCATGATTGCCTCGACGATCGAGCGCAGTCCGCGGGCACCAAGTTTATACTCGATGGCTTTGTCGACGATAAACTCGAGCGTCTCGGGAGCGAAAATCAGATGTACGCCGTCGATCTCGAACAGCTTTTTATACTGTCGCGTGATGGCGTTTTTTGGCTCGGTGAGAACCTTCAGCAGCGCGTCGCGGTCGAGTGGCTCGAGATGGGTGAGGATGGGCAGACGTCCGATGATCTCGGGTATGAGACCATATGAGCGCAGATCCTGCGGAGCGACGTAACGCAGATAATCCTGTTTGTCTTTGAGACGGGTGCGGTCGGTGTCTGTCGCATAGCCGACGACGTGACTGTTCATGCGATGGGCGATCTTCTGCTCGATGCCCTCGAATGCGCCGCCGCAGATAAACAGGATGTCTTTGGTGTCGACAGGAATCATTTTCTGCTCGGGATGCTTGCGGCCACCCTGGGGCGGAACGTTTACGACCGATCCCTCGAGCAGTTTGAGCAGACCTTGTTGCACACCCTCGCCTGAAACGTCGCGTGTTATCGACGGGTTGTCGCCTTTACGGGCGATTTTGTCGATCTCGTCAATGAAGACTATGCCTCTCTGGGCCTTTTCGACGTCATAGTCGGCTGCCTGCAGCAGACGTGTGAGCAGACTCTCGATGTCCTCGCCCACATAGCCGGCCTGTGTGAGCACGGTTGCGTCGACGATGGTGAACGGAACATCGAGAAGCCGTGCGATGGTCTTGGCCAGCAAGGTCTTGCCTGTGCCGGTGGGGCCTACGATGATGATGTTGCTCTTCTCGATATCTACGTCGTCGTCATCGGCATGCTGCTGCATGAGGCGCTTGTAGTGGTTGTAGACAGCCACTGAGAGATATTTCTTGGCCTGGTCCTGTCCGATTACATAGCTGTCGAGAAAATCTTTGATTTCGTGAGGGGTGGGCACGTTGTCCTGCATCTGACGAGCGAAGTCGTCGGCGCCCTTTCCGGGGTGTTTGCCTGGCATGTTCTCGAGTATCATGCCGTGGATGGCTTCGACACAGTCGGTACAGATGCATCGTGAGCGGTCGGCCGACTCGATGAGATAACGCATCTGCGCGGGGTCGCCATGGCGGCCACACCACGCACAGACGGCGTTGTCCTGGCTCTGGTTTTTCTTAGCCATCAGTTTTATCAGTATTTGGCTTTGATGAGTACCTGATCAATCATGCCGTATTCCTTGGCCTCGTCGGCAGTCATCCAGTAGTCGCGGTCTGAGTCGCGCTCAACGCGGTCGAACGGCTGACCCGAATGGTCGGCGATGATTGTGTAGAGCTCGTGTTTGAGTTTTTTGATCTCGCGGGCTGTTATCTCGATGTCTGATGCCTGACCCTGGGCTCCGCCCATAGGCTGGTGTATCATGACACGTGAGTGTTTGAGGGCAAAACGCTTGCCCTGCTGGCCCGATACGAGCAGCACAGCGGCCATCGACGCGGCCATGCCGGTGCATATGGTGGCTACGTCGCTTGAGATATACTGCATGGTGTCGTAGATGCCCAGGCCGGCATATACCGATCCGCCGGGCGAATTGATGTATATGGACACATCTTTGCCGGGGTCAGCCGAGTCGAGGTAGAGCAGCTGGGCCTGGATGACGTTGGCGGTGTAGTCGTTTACCTCGGTGCCGAGAAAGATGATGCGGTCCATCATCAGACGCGAGAACACGTCCATCTGGGCCACGTTGAGCTGGCGCTCCTCGATGATGCTCGGGTTGATGTAGTTGGCGCTGATGCCGGCGTTGACGGCTGCAGCGTATTGGTCAAGGGCGAGGCCGTTCATGCCCATTCCCTTGACGGCGAAATTTCGAAAATCTGAGTGTTGCATATATTGCTGTGTAGTTTTTGTATCTGTTTAGGTGTTTTTTTGGTGAATCGTGCCAAAAATTCTTTTTCAAAGTTAGTAAAAAAAAATGATATAATTGCAAGTATGTGATATTAATTTATGGTATTGCTGCAAACCGGCCGTAAACAAGCAGCCCTGCCGCATCATGCGGCAGGGCTGTCATTATCTGTCAGGGTTGATGCTGTCAGGCTTCGGCGTTCTCGCCCTGGGCGAGTTTTTTGAATTCGTCGAGGCTGACTTCTTTCTGCTCGACGTTGACGGCGGCACGGATGGCATCGAACATCTTGAAGTCTTCGCACTGTGATGCGATCTGCTGTTTGAATTTGCGGTCGGCGAGGATTCGGCGGGCCATATCGGTCACAGTTTCCTCGTCCATGTTGTACATGCCATACTGCTGCAGCTGCTGTGCGGCTATGGCTTTGGCGCGGCCGAGCAGGTCGTCGTCGGTCACCTCTACCTTGAGCATGTCGGCAACCTCGCCCGAGAGAATCTCCCATTTGATGCCGGGTAGCATGCCCTCGAAGTTAGCGTCGAGATCCTCGGCCTTCATCTGGCGGTCAGAGATCAGCATCCAACGTTTGAGCAGCTCGTTGTCGAGCTTCATGCCGCCGTAGGTCTTCATGAGATAGTCGTGGGCGTCGCGGTTGAAGAGCTCGAAGCTGTTGGGCGCGAGCTGGGCGGCGATCATGTTCTTGACTGCGGCCTTGTACTCGTCTTCGGTGTGTATCTTGTCTTTGCCGAATACGTCGTCGTAGAAGTCCTGTCCGTGCTCGGCGAGCTTGAGTACGATGATCTCAGAGATTACAAACTCGAAGTCGGCCTTGACGTCGGCTGCCTTGTCTTTGTCGATGTTGAGCATTGAGGCGATCTCGGCCACAGCTCCGTCGGCGGCTTTGGCGGGGTTGAAGACAACTTTGTCGTTGACCTTCTTGCCGAGGAATTTGTCGGCCTCCTCTTTGCCTTTGAAGAGGAAGGGTGCCACGATGCCCGAAACTACCTGAATGGCGTCTTCGGTCTCCTTGACTGTGCCGTCGGCGTTGAGCTCCATGATCGAACCTTTGACAACGGCTTTGGCGTCAACCTCTTCACCGGGAACCTGTGCGCCGAAGCGTTCGCGCAGCGCCTTGTCTTGCTCTTCTACCATCTGGTCGGTCACCTCGATGGTGTAGAAGGGCATGTTGACAGTCTTGTCGAGCACGATGTTGAGCTCGGGCCAGAGGGCTATGTCGTAGCTGAATGTATAGTCTTTTTCGTTGAGGTCGATTTCTTTGGCCTCGGCGGGCATGGGCTGGCCGAGCACCTTGATATTGTTTTCTTTGATATAATCAAACACGGCGTTGATCACCACGTCGTTGATGGCCTCGCTTTTTACTTCGCGGCCAAAACGCTGGCGCAGCTGGGGCAGCGAGATGTGGCCCTTGCGGAAACCGGGAATGGTGTGTTTCTTGCCAATTTCCTTGAGTTTCTCAGTCACCTTTGCTTCGTAGTCCTCAGGAGTTACGCTGACGGTGATTTTGCCGCTGGCATCGCCTGTCTTGTCAAATGTAATGTTCATTTCTGAATGTTATATTTTATGGTTGTATTTTTATTGTCAATATGACTTGTGAAAAAATCAGCTGCAAAGATAGTAAAATTTTTTCAGCCCGCAAATTTAGAGCCGATGCGATCAGGGCAACCGCATCAGAATCCATAGTTATTAAGAAGAGTTCTTAAATAATCTTT
>JAUNGA010000059.1 GCA_030524765.1 Bacteroidales bacterium
CGCACGATGGCCGACCGCTCGATGTCGCTGAGCGTACGGCCGGGGGCAAGCGTGCGGTCGAGCCGTACGGGACGACTTGTGAATGTGAGCTGCGGGGCTGCTGTGGTGAAGATGCGTATCATGGATCGGTTGATTTTTGTGCAAAGTTAAGGCGCCGACAGGCTGTCTGCTCAACTTTTGGCAGAATCGACCAAAAGGTGGATATTTTTTTTGCAGAAAGGCTGATTTTACGGGTCTGCCCGACCCTTCAATGGCTGCCGATGGAGGTCTGTCAGGCGAGCCGCTTTACGACCGTAAGGCTCAAAAACAAAACAGCCACAACATCAATGATGCTGTGGCTGTCTTGCGCTTCAAGATGGACTCGAACCAACGACCCTCTGATTAACAGTCAGATGCTCTAACCGACTGAGCTATTGAAGCATGTAATTTTTTCTTGTATCTTTGCGCTTCAAGATGGACTCGAACCAACGACCCTCTGATTAACAGTCAGATGCTCTAACCGACTGAGCTATTGAAGCGTGTTTTGCTCACCCCCTCTGAGGTTTTGCGGTGCAAAGTTATGCATTGTTTTTCAATTACGCAAGCATTACGGTAAAAAAAACATTTTTTTGCAGTATTTATTTGATGATTTATCAGATATGATAGTTAATAATGATTAGGAGCTGTCACTGTCGGTTAAAATGTGTAAATTTATTTTGTCACATCACAGCTTCCAATTAACTTTACAAGCTGTATGATTGAGGTCAACAACATAACAAAGAGTTTTGGCTCTCTCGAAGTGCTCAAAGGTATAGACATCACCGTCGCCGACGGCAGGGTGACATCAGTCGTCGGCCCCAGCGGAGCAGGCAAGACCACCCTGCTGCAGATTATCGGCACACTGATGCGCCCCGATGCGGGCAAGGTGCTGTATGACGGCACTGATGTGCTGTCGATGAACGACCGCACCCTGTCGGCATTCCGCAATACCCATATCGGCTTCGTATTCCAGAGCCACAGACTGTTGCCCGAATTCTCGCTCGTCGAGAACGTAGCCATGCCGGCCCTTATCGCAGGCTGTCAGCACGCCGAAGCCATGGCCGAGGCCGAGCGTCTGCTGGGCTATATGGGTCTGACAGGCCGTGCATCGCACAGGCCATCAGAGCTCTCGGGCGGCGAGTGCCAGCGTGGCGCTGTGGCGCGTGCACTCATAAACAAGCCCCGTGTCATTCTGGCCGACGAACCCTCGGGCAGCCTCGACACCCACAACCGCAGCGAGCTGCACAGCCTCTTCTTCAGGCTACGCGACGAGATGGGCATGACGTTTGTCATAGTCACCCACGACGAGCATCTGGCGGCCGACTCAGACACAATAATATCAATGGCCGACGGACGCGTGGTATCCGCCACCGACACACGCACAACTTAATACAAATAAACACCACACAATCATCATTATCAAATTTTATTTCTGAGTAATGAAAAAAGCAGCACACATTCTTACTGCTATGCTGGTGATGGCTTCAACGCTGTTCACCTCATGCAACTCTGACGAGCCCACTCCCACCACCGAGGTATTCGGGACCTTCGTGACCTACGAGGGCGCCACCGAACTGTCAAAAGACTGGAATCTGACATTCACCACCCGTGAGGAGAATGATTCACCTCTGGTAACATTCACATGGTCAAGCAAGGCCGAGCCCGATAAAAACCTGGTGAAAGGCGAGCGATATCTGATAACCTACACCAACGCATCGCAACAGCGCTATGCCTCGGGCAGCATCACACTGATGCAGATCCTGCAAATCTTCAACGGCAAAGTGACGCCCAAGCCTCTCAGCGAAATCAAAGACATGCAGAAAGATCCCTACCGCATCCTGCTCACCGAGCGTTCGGGCCAATGGGTCAATCTGATAGGCGTGGCTCCCTTCAACGTTCTGCCCAAGACATTCTGCCTGTTTGTCGACGAGGCCACAATCAATTCAAGCATACCCGATGTATATGTCGGATATGTGAGCGACACCAACTCGGCCACCATCAGCGACAAGGAGCTCTACGGCTCATTTGATCTCGCACCCGTATGGAATCTGCCCACATGCAAGGGCATCAAGCTGCACTACAGCACCACCTCGGGCGAGACGAGCAAGACATTCCTGCGCAACAACGGCCCGCTTACCCCCACCCCCGACCCGGGCGAATAATCACGGATACGGATATGCAATCCGCGACAGACGTTGCGGATTGCAATTTTTTTTATTAACTTTGCAAAAAGCACAATAAACACACCTAAACAATCATGGAAAAGAAACAAGAACTCAAAATCGAAATCACACCCGAAATCGCAGCGGGCCACTATAGCAATCTCGCAGTCATCTCTCACTCGGCTCAGGAATTCTTTGTCGACTTTATCGCAATGGCACCAAACATGCCCCAGGCCAAAGTGCAGAGCCGCATAATCATGACTCCCGAGAACGCCAAGAACCTGCTCTTCGCCCTGCGCGACAACCTCACCAAATACGAGGCCACATTCGGCGAGATCGAGCGCAAGATGCCCAAAAACGGCAAGCCCCAGGGCGGCAGCGACATCCCCAACCCCTTTCAGGCCTAAGCGACGATCATGAAACCGCACAATCTGCTCATATACAACTCGATGTCGCGCTGCAAAGAGTTGTTCAAGCCCCTGCACGAAGGCAAGGTGGGCATGTATGTGTGCGGCCCTACCGTCTATGGCGACGGGCATCTGGGCCACGCAAGACCGGCAATCACATTCGACGTCCTCTACCGTTATCTCACGCATCTGGGCTATAAGGTGCGCTATGTGCGCAATATCACCGACGTAGGCCATCTCGAGCATGATGCCGACGAGGGCGAAGACAAGATCGCCAAGAAAGCACGCCTCGAGCAGCTCGAACCGATGGAAGTGGTGCAGCACTACCTCATACGCTACCACCGCGCCATGGACCAGCTCAATGTGCTGCCCCCATCAATCGAGCCCCATGCCTCGGGGCACATCATCGAGCAGATCGAGTATATCAAAAAGATACTCGATACCGGATATGCCTACATCAGCGAGGGGTCGGTATATTTCGACGTACCGAAATTCAACGCCGACTATGGCTACGGCAAGCTCTCGGGCCGCAACATCGACGAGCTGCTCGCATCAACCCGCGAACTCGACGGACAGAGCGAGAAACGTAATCCGGCCGACTTCGCCCTGTGGAAAAAAGCATCGCCCGAGCATATAATGCACTGGCCATCGCCCTGGAGCGAAGGTTTCCCGGGCTGGCACCTCGAGTGCTCGACCATGGGAGAAAAATATCTCGGCACGCATTTCGACATTCACGGCGGCGGCATGGATCTCAAATTTCCCCATCATGAGTGCGAGATAGCCCAGTCGGTGGCGCACAACGGCTCTGAGGCCGTGCACTACTGGATGCACAACAACATGATCACCATCAACGGCCAGAAGATGGGCAAATCGCTCGGGAATTTCATCACTCTCGATGAATTCTTCACCGGCAACCATCCCAAGCTCGAACGGGCCTACCCGCCGATGGTCATCAGATTCTTCATCCTGCAGGCACACTACCGCGGCACAGTAGATTTCTCAAACGAGGCGCTACAGGCCGCCGACACAGCCCTGCACCGCATGCTCGAGGGCTGGCGCCGACTGCGCGACCTCAAACCCTCGGCCGACTCGACTGTCGACGTGGCAGATCTCGAACGCCGATGCTACGAGGCTCTCGACGACGACCTCAATACTCCGGTCGTCATCGCGACACTCTTTGACGCATGCCGCATGATCAACCAGATCAATGACGGTCACGCCCACGCCTCAATGGCCGACATCGAAGCTTTGCGCTCGCTGATGCAGACATTCCTCGGCGATATACTGGGCATACGGCTCGAGCAGGGCGCCGACGGTGCCGACGGCACGTCGCTCAAGCCCTATGAAGACGCCGTAGAACTGTTGCTCGAGATGCGCCGCGAAGCCAAGCAACGCAAAGACTGGACCACATCTGACCTCATCCGCGACCGTCTTGCCCAGATAGGCTTTTCTGTCAAAGACACCAAAGACGGAGGCTGGGAGTGGAGTCTGAAGTAAGAACCGCGTAACCGTAAAATAATGATTCAGGGTCCGCTGTTATGATCAAACACTCATAACAACGGGCCCTGAACTTACGATACCGACCGCAAAAACAATGAATCAGCACGACCTCGCGATAAAAATACTGACCAATCTGCCCTACGAGCCCAACGAACAGCAGATGCAGGTGGCACTGGCGTTGGCACGGTTCTGCATACCACAGCCGGGGCCGAGCGCCGACCGCGTGTTTGTGCTCAACGGCTATGCAGGCACAGGCAAGACGTCGCTCACCGGCGCACTCGTAAAGGCTCTGCGAGCCTCGCATATCGAGACCGTGCTGCTCGCGCCCACCGGCCGTGCCGCAAAAGTATTCGGCTCTTACGCCGGCATGGCGGCCTCGACCATACACCGCCGCATCTACCGACACTCGCTGACAGGCAATGCAGGACACCCCGGAATGCGCGAAAACCGGTCGTCGCACACAGTCTTTATAGTCGACGAGGCCTCGATGATAGGCAACGACGACGAGCAAGGCTCATTCTTGCTGCGCGATCTCATACAATATGTCTTCTCGGGCACCGACTGCCGGCTGATCATGCTCGGCGACACCGCCCAGCTGCCCCCGGTAGGCTCGACAATGTCGCCGGCGATGGATCCCGACACCCTGCGCAGCTACGGCCTGAAAGTCACACGGGCGACCATCACCGACGTCGCGCGCCAGGCCGCAGACTCGGGCATACTGCGCAACGCCACGCGGCTGCGCCGCGCCCAGTCGCTGCCGCAGACCGACAGCCCCATGCCGGTGCCGGTCGTCACCGACGGATACGACGACGTGGCATTAGTGACGCCCGACGAGCTGCCCGACATGATCGATTCGGCCTATCGCTCAGACGGGCCGGGCGAGACGGTCGTCATCACACGCAGCAATCTCACGGCCACACAATTCAACCAAGCCATACGATCAATCGTACTCGACCGCGAGGAAGAACTCGTGCCCGGCGACCTGTTTGTGGCCGCAAAAAACAACTATTACTGGACGCGCCGCAAAAAAGAGATCGATTTTATAGCCAACGGCGAGGTGCTCGAGCTACGGTCTGTCATAGCCTCAGAGAGCCGATACGGGCTGCGGTTTGCCGATGTGACCATGGGATTGCCCGAGCGCGACGACGTCGAGTTTGATACCAAAATCATACTTGACTGTCTGACAGGGTCGGCCGCGGCACTTGACCGCGACAACTACAACCGGCTCTATCAGGGCATCTACGAAGATCCTCAGATCATGCCACCGGGCGCGCCCCACGAGCAACGCATCAAGCTGCTGCGCGAATCGCCCTACTGGAATGCCCTGCAGGTCAAGTATGCATATGCGGTCACGTGCCACAAGGCACAGGGCGGCCAATGGCGCAACGTGTTTGTAGATCTGAGTTATGTGCCACCCGAGCAGATGGGACGCGAGTTTTTCCGCTGGCTCTACACAGCCGTGACGCGTGCCCGCTCGCGGCTGTATCTGATCAACCCGCCCGACGCGATGCTCGAGTAAGAGCCTGCACGGCAACAGCCGGGTTCTATAGACGCGAGATCGACGGATACCGGCTCACCCAGTCGCAGAACCGGCCTTTGTATGGATCGTTGAAGGTCGACATGTCGACCGGCCCCTGCACGCCGTCGACACATGCCTTGTGGCTGTGCTGCCACATTGTCCATCGCGAGTTTTCGCTCAGTGCCGGGGTCGTGAACGAACATATCCATAGCTGCACATCATCAAAGCGACCACGCAAAAAACGGTAATACCCGTTTTTGTTGGTATAAATCATTACCTCACGGCCATTTTGACGCAATAACTCAACGAGAGAGCGCAGATTATCGACAATCTCTTCTGTTGTAAATTCAGCAGGATTGCCCCACTCCTCGACGTCAATGCCGACAGGCAGGTCGAGATGACGGTCTTTGAGCACCTGCAGCAGATTGACACTCTGGCGCCAACCCTCGACGTCAAATCTGAAGAAATGATACGCGCCAACCTTAAGGCCCGCTCTCAGCGCAGCCGCATAGTTGCGCTCAAAGAAAGCATCGCGCCACGTGCCGCCCTCGCTCGCCTTGAGATAGACAAACTCGATACTGTCGGCGGCAACACGATCGAAGTCGACCTCGCCGTTGTGTGCCGAGATGTCGATTCCCCGACACGGATAAACCGCACGGTCGACATTTACCGAAGGCTCGCCAGGGACAAGCAACCGACATCCCATCACGGCCGTGATTGCCAATGCCGTGACAGTTATGATCGCAATTGCCAGCTGACGAGCCTTCAAGATAAAGACGCTATGTTGTCAGATAATCATTGTACTTTCAGACGGTCGCCCTCGCCGGCTACGATCGACTCGTAGTAGCGCTGATTGTAACCGCCGAATACGGGCTGCACAGGTGTGCCGTCGGGTGTGCGTGCAAACGACCCGTCCTCGTTCTCGCGTTTGATGTTGCCGTCGAGATACTTCACCAGCAGATAGTCGCCCAGCGCCTTGTAAGCCTTGGTGACATCGGCTGCCGAACGGTGTGTGAGCTCGCTCAGACGTGCACCGGCATCGGCGTAGGTCACGTCGGGAGTCAGCTCGCGTCCGAGGTTCTCGACCTCGGCTGCAAGGCTGTCCTCAAAACCTTTCTGCACACGGCGGATGTCAGGGATCATCTGCGAATAGCGGTTGTAGGCCTGGTTGGCGACATAGTTGTTGACCCAGAACATCGCATCCCATGACAGTGTGTATAGATCGCCGTTGCCCTCGGCAAGCTCGTGAGGCACGGTCAGAGTCGAGTTGAACACCGGCACATACACGCAGGTGTTGGCATCGTCGACGCCAAACCACAGTATGCCGCGCATGGCATCGTGACGAGCACCGTTCATCGAGGCGACAAACGAGAATCCGGTCTGCTGAGTGGCGATGGCGCGCTCATGAGTATAAGTGGCCGAGTCGACCTCATAGGTCAGAGGCCGCCAGCGGTATGGCGAATCAAATGGTCCGGCGCCTATGTCTTTGGTCATATCGAGCGGTGTGCCCTCAAAGTGGTCGCGCATCATCCATTTGAGATCGTCGGCGCTCACCTTGCGAGCGGGCTCGACCCACAGCGGCATCACCTCGCCCTCACCGCGTGTGATCCAGCCGAGCCATGCGTCGGCAGCACCTTCGGGCAGAAAGCGGTTGTAATAGGCCCAGACACGGGCATCGCAACCTCTCAGGGCGCCCATATCGGTCACGGCATAGGTGCGCGAGAAATCAAAATCCTCGTCTTTGCCGTCATACAGGCCCTGCTCGCGGGCAAATGAAATCACATCGGGCGAGTAGAGCGTCTCAGGGTCGTTGAGCGGGAAAGTGTGTATGCGCGAGTGGTTGGCATGACCGCTGATGCAGCCGTCGGGCACACGCCGGGCCACCCACACGGCGCCCGGGTCGTTCTTGCCCTTGCCGATCATCTCCATGATCCACACCTCGTCGGCGTCACCGATAGAGAACGACTCGCCCTCAGAGGCATAGCCGTAGTCGCGCACCAGGGCGGTCATCACATCGATGGCCTCACGTGCGGTGCGGGCGCGCTGCAGCGTGATATAGATCAGCGAGCCGTAGTCGATCAGGCCGCTGCCGGCCAGTTCCTCGCGTCCGCCCCATGTGCTCTCGCTGATAGTGAGCCCGTGCTCGTTCATATTGCCTATTGTGGCATAGGTGTGGGCGACTTCGGGAATCTCACCCAACAGACGCTGGGAATCCCAGTCGACGACTTTGCGCATTGAGCCTTCGGCATGGTCGGCGGCAGGCTGGTTGTACAGCTCGCCATAGAGCGTGTGGCTGTCGGCGGCGTATGTGATCATTGTCGAGCCGTCGGCTGTCGCGCCTCTGGCAGCAATAAGGCTGGTGCAAGCCAGGCCGGCAGTCGGAGCGGCAGCTGCCGCCAGAGCCAGCAATAGATTCTTATAATTCATTGTATGATTGGTTTTCGTTATTGATTCACAAAGATAATAAATATCTGCCGGAAATCGCGTGCCTTTATGATTATTTATCACCTTCGATGACAATAGCCCGCGGACGGGCCGGACACACCCACCGGCACTCTCCACAACCGATGCAGGTGTCAAAATCGATCAATGGCAGGCGTCGCTGACGGCCCGAGGATGCCAGGCCGTCGACCGGCACAATTGACACAGAGCCGTTGGGACAGCGGCGCGCGCAAAGGCCGCATGGGTCGCCATCGGCATACATGATACACAGATCGGGTTCTATGCGGGCCTTGCCGATGACAGTGCGGTGTTTCTCGCCGACCGACAGCGGCTGCAGGGCGCCCGTAGGGCACACACGTGTGCAGGCAACGCAATCATACCGACACGGGCCGTAGTCAAAATTCATTACAGGATGCAGAGCGTGGCGTAAGCCGAACTCATTATCAGACGGCCGTATCACACCTGTGACGCAGGCCGTCGAGCACGCGCCGCAACCTGTGCAGCGCAACATGAAATCGTCGAGAGAGAGTGTTCCCGGCGGTATCACATGGTTGAGCGGCCGCAATGCCGTGGTCATCTCACCGAAAGCCTTGCCCGATGCCGACACAGCTACTATGGCGGCAATGAATGCCCGCCGGTCGATAGGTCTGACCGAATCGGCTGCCGATCCGGCACGTCGGCAGGCGGTCTGGCCGGTCTGGCCGGCCTTGCCGCCAACGGTCTCGAGCATGGGCATGCTCAGCCGATGTCGTCCGCGGCGATATGTTATGGCAGAGTTGCGACACGAGGCCACGCAATCGAGACACACCACACATCGGCTGAGGTCGACGGTGTGGTCTGACGGGTTGATACACGACGATTTGCACACCTCGACACAACGTCCGCAGCCGATGCATCTGTCGGTATTTATGTCGACATGGTACACCGCATAGCGCGACATCGCGCCGAGCAGCGTACCGACAGGACACAGCGTGTTGCACAGCAGACGGCCGCGCGTCACAGCGAACACCGCGACAAATGCAAGCGTCGACATCGCTATAACGGCAGACGCCACGCTCACGGTAGCGGCGCGTGCGGCAGGATGACCTAAAGCACCGCGCAGCCAGTCTATGACAGGCACACCGAGATAGGCCACAATCCGGGCATACGAACTGTAGGGATCAAGCAAGACCGTCAGGAACGTGAACCCGAGCACACAAGCCACCCACCGCAATGCAGGCATGGCCGGTGTATAGAAATATCCGCGACGACGACGGCTTATCCGGGCAATCACATCCTGCAACGTGCCCATCGGACAGACTGTCGAACAGTACACCCTGCCCAGCAGCCCGGTCACAATCGCCCAAAGCAGCAGCCACAGGCCCGAACATGCAAGCAATGCCGGCACGATCTGCATGCGCGTCAGAACGCAATTGTAGCCGGCGCCGACCGCCACGGTTATAACCGCCGCGACAATCAGCGACACCGCCATGCGGGCCAAGCGCAATATTTGATAAGGCCTTGTCGTCATACAATCAGCGAATTTACGCGTTTTTTTTAACTTTTTCAATTTAACACCGTTTTTTAACGTTTTTCCGAACAATCACCATGCCGGGCTTGTTAGCATTCATGAAGCGGTAATATTATCCGCCATCAGCATCTCTAATCTCTTAACAACTTATGAAAATAAAGTCTTTTGCAATAATACTCGCCATCGGCGCCCTGGCATCGCTTTCAGCCTGCAGTGACGACGACAAGGGCATAAAAGTCCCCGACACATTCCGTGACGCCCTGATGGCACAGTTCCCGCAGGCCAAGAACGTCGAGTGGGAGAACAAGGCCGGATACCGTGTGGCCGATTTCAAGGTAGGCAACGTAGACACCGAGGCATGGTACACCACCGATGCCGACTGGGTGATGACCGTGCGCGAGCTGGGTAAAAACCAGTCGGCGCTGCCAGTGCCCGTAGCCGGAGCGCTATCGGCATCAGAGTATGCATCGTGGCGCATTGACGATATCGACTATTACGAACGTGTGGCTGAATCGTTCTATGTCATCGACATAGAGAAGGCCGGGCTTACCGACACCGAACTGTACTATACACCTGACGGCATACTGCTGAAAGCCGTGCCCGACACCGACGCGGAAATCCTGCCAACGACACCGATCTGACACTATTTTTTTTAGAAATATAGATTCACCGTTGCACGAAAATCACTATCTTCGCGCAACGGTTGTTTTTGAACTGTAAAAATTCATACAGGCTGTTGATCAACCCGCCTAAGGCGAACTGAATAATGACATCTGACGAACTCTCACTGCTCATACCGCCACGCATGGCTGTCACACGCTACATCACCCCGTTGCGCGAGGGTGGTTCGCTGCCCGCGTTGGTCGAGGCTGACGACCGTTATAAATATGTGCTCAAATTTCGAGGAGCCGGTCACGGGGCCAAAGCGCTGATAGCCGAATTTATCGGATCCTGGCTGGCCGCAGCCGCCGGCTTGCGCGTGCCCCAACTCGCCCTGCTCGATGTCGACGAAGACTTCGGACGCACCGAGGGCGACGAAGAGATACAGGATCTGTTGCAGGCAAGCCGCGGGCTCAACCTCGGCATGGCATTTCTGTCGGGAGCTCTCACCTACGATGTAGCCGTCAACCGGCCCGACTCGCGCGAGGCATCGGCGATAGTGTGGCTCGACGCATTTCTCACCAACATAGACCGCACCGCACGCAACACCAATATGCTCGTGTGGAACGGCGGCCAGATATGGCTCATCGACCACGGGGCATCGCTCTACTTCCACCACTCGTGGAATGGCTGGGAGAAGGCCGCGCTATCGCCTTTCCCCTACGTAAAGGACCATGCCCTGCTGCCTCATGCATCACGTCTGCTCGAGGCCGATGCAGTGATGCACCGGCGCATCACCCCGCAGATCATCGACACCGTCGTCGACCTCATTCCAGACGAATGGCTCGCACAGGCCGAGCACGATATCCCTGCCGACGGACAGCGGCAGGTCTACCGATCATTCCTGCGCACCCGTCTCGAAAACTCACAAATATTTGTAGACCATGCAATCAAAGCCCGACAACTCAGTCTCTGACACCGACGCGACACCCATGCATCTCTACGAATACGCAGTCGTGCGTTATCTGCCGGCTGTCGAGCGCGAAGAGTTTGTCAACGTCGGCCTGGTGATGATGTGCAAACGCCGCCGATGGGTGCGCGCCCGCATCGGGTTGCCCCGCGACCTGTTGCGGCTGATGTCGCCGCAAGCCGATATCGATGCCGTGGCCGGCCAGCTCGCATCGTTCGAGCGCATCGCCGCCGGCACCGACGACCGCATCGGCTCGCTCGACGCCCACGAGCGTTTCAGATGGATGACAGCCGTACGCAGTGCCTGCATCTCAACCTCGCGTCCCCACCCGGGCAAGACAACCGATCTCGACACAACGTTCGACCGACTGTTTGACGAACTTGTAAAACGATAATCACCAAATAAAACCTACCTTATGAAACTCGATTTATCAAAAATCATCTGTGGCGCTCTCGTCAGCGTGGGTCTGCTGCTGCTCGGCATATGCATCAAGGGCGGCATCGACAACTTTGCCAACCGTGGCCGGCAGGTCACTGTGCGCGGACTTAGCGAACGTACAGTCGAGGCCAATATGGTCACATGGCCCATCGTCACCAAAGAGATGGGCAACGATCTCGTAGCAATCTACAACAACATACAGGCCACCAACGCCAAGATCTCAGCGTTTCTCAAAAGCAACGGACTGGCCGACAACGAATTCTCGATCAATCCGCCTGTGGTGGAAGATCGTATCGCCAACCGCTACAACGACGACAACTCGGTGCGTACACGCTATCTTGTGACCAACGTCATCGTGGTCACATCGAGCAAGGTAAAGCTTGTCAACTCACTTATTGACAAACAACCCGAGCTGATGCGTCAGGGCATAGCCGTCGTAGCCGGCGACTACCAGTATCAGACAAACTACGAGTACACCAACCTCAATCAGATCAAGCCCGAAATGATAGCCGAGGCCACCAAGGCCGCCCGTGAGGCCGCCGACCGCTTTGCCGCCGACTCGCACAGCAGCCTCGGCAAGATACAGACGGCGTCGCAGGGACAGTTCTCAATCGAAGACCGCGACCAGTACACCCCCTACATCAAGACCATACGTGTGGTCAACAGCATCACCTACGCGCTCGAGAATTGATCGATCACTACAAAACGCACAGCGCCCCGCATCACCGGTGATGCGGGGCGCTGTGCGTTTTGTCTGTATCCTTACCGGATGATTTCCTTGGTGGCTTTGTCGCCGCGTACGACGATATAGACGCCGGGGGTGGGATCGTCGATGCGCACACCCTGCAGATTATAGTAGACTGCGTCGGCATTGTCATCGACAGTCACGTCGTCTATGCCCGACGATGCAGTGGTGACGGTCATTGTCATATGGTCGAAGTCGGCGATCACATCGTAGGTGCCGGCCTCATAGACCCATGCGAAAGCGTCGCCCGGAGTACGTGTCATGGGATGGGCCTCGCCAAAAGTCACGGGGGTGTTGTTGTACATCGCGCCATAACGGTCATGCTTGTTGACAGCATCCCAGTCAGAGCCACGGGCTGTCACAAACGAGAAATATGATTTGGCCGAGCTGAGTGTCACATTACGGGCGATAAACACATTGCCCTCACGGGTCATCTCCTCGCTCTTGGCTGTAGCCCAGCTGCCCGACGAGAGATTGCCGATGATATAGAGTTTCGAAGGAATCTTTGGCGCGGGATTTTCCGCCTCTATGCCACTGTGGTCGACCTTGACTTTGGTCCATACGGCATACATGTCGCCCTGAGCCACGATGTCGGCGTCGGTATAGCCCTCGGGGGTCGCGTCGCTCATGCCTATGCGCACGACGAGCACACCCTTGGTGCCTGTCACCTCGGCCATATAGCATGTTTTCTCGCGTTTGAGGACCTTGACCTCGCTCATATTGTTGACACCGACGGTGTTGCGGGTGTTGATGAGGCGTTTGATCTCGGCCTTGTACTCTTTCCAGTGAGGCAGGAAGACACACGGGGTGCCGGGCGAGCAAAGTATGAAGGCATTTGCCGCGGGCACGTTGCCCATAAACCGGTTGCCGTCGCGATAGGTATCGTGATTGTCTACAAACGTAACGGCATACCGGCGGTAATCGCCGCGCAACAGACCTGCCGGCTGATAGACGCCGCTTACCGAGGTAGACAGCGATGTCATGCTGTTGTTTTTGAATGCGGTCTTGATAGAGTTTTGCAGCGGGAAGTCAAATGCAGCCGACTGTTTGCCGGTGGCATCTATCCATTTTACCACATTCGAGTAATTGTTGTCCCAGTACTCACCTACCGAGAATGTCGGCTTGGCATACTCATTATATATCTTGGTGTACTCGCCCGAATAGCCCTTGACCATGTCGTAGCGGAATCCGGCATAGCCGTACTTCTCGAGCAGACAGCGACAATAGTTCTTGATATTCTCCTGCACGTTTGCGTTGGTGTGGTCGAGATCGCGACCGCCGTCAAAGTCGTCGCCCGTATCTTTGGCTCCGGTCGGTTTGGGCTGACCTGAAGCCTTGGCCATCTCGTCGGTCGAGCAGATACCGTCGAGACCGATCGACCAGCTTTTGCCATCCCACGTCTCGGTGGGAAAGTTGTACCAGTTGCTCGAGCCCACGCGGTGATTGACAACCACATCGGCGATTATGCCGGTGCCTTTTGCCTTGTATGTCTCGATCATGCTCAGCAGAGCAGACTCTGAGCCGAATGCCGAATTGTGATTGGTAAACCAATAAACGGGCAGATAACCCATGCCTCCGGTAGACTTGGCGCTGTTGGGAATCCATATAAGTTTGAAAAATTGGCTGAGCTCGTCGGCCTGAGCCTCGAGATTGGCCCACTTTGTATCAGTGTAAGAGTCCCAGTAGAATCCTTGCAGCATCACGCCCTCGTATTGTTCGGGCCATGCATAATTCTGTGCCGCGGCCGCACCGACAGTGGCGGCCATGCCTATAGACAGAATGGCTTTAGTAAGTATTTTCATGATATAATCTATAAATTTGCACTATTTCGTATTGTTTTACAAAATTACGCCAATTGCATGAATATCAAACGGAATCATCATTTAAAAATTGTTAATTCAATTAGTTGGCTTATATTATCCACGGCTGACGCATCTTAAACAAACTTAACGGCTGTTGACCAATATAAAACGGT
>JAUNGA010000060.1 GCA_030524765.1 Bacteroidales bacterium
ATTGGTTTTTTCTTGCGTTCCGAGCCGGTTCGATTATGCGGGAGTATTATAGTCGGAAGTCTGTCGGCACTTGCCGCCGACTTCACGGCCAAGGGTACCGTGACCGACACGGGCGATGAACCGCTGATCGGCGTCAGTGTAGTGCTCAAAGGCAACCCCAGGGTAGCCGCTGTCACCGATATCGACGGTAACTTCAGCATTGATGTGCCGACAGGCTCGACACTCATATTCTCGTATGTAGGTTGCGCGACTCTCGAGCTGCCCGCATCGTCATCTATGAACGTCGTGCTGCAGAACAGCGACAACAATCTCGACGAAGTGGTCGTGATCGGTTACGGCGCCGTACGTCGTAAAGACCTTACCACTGCTGTTTCTACGGTAGGTGAGGAGGCATTGGCCAATCGCCCCATCGTGTCAGCCGCCCAGGCCATCCAGGGCAAGGCCGCCGGTGTGGCCGTGCAGCAGCCTACGGGCGCTCCCGGTGCCGGTCTTACCGTGCGTGTGCGCGGTACTACCTCATTCAATGGCTCAAACGAGCCTCTCTATGTGGTGGACGGTGTGCCTGTCGACAACGTAAACTTCCTGTCGCCCGGCGATATCGAGAATATGCAGATTCTCAAGGATGCCTCGTCGGCAGCCATCTACGGTGCCCGTGGTGCCAACGGTGTCGTGATCATCACCACCAAGCAGGGCAAGTCGCAAGATGCAAAGATCTCGCTTAACATCCAGGGCGGTTTTACCAATGTAGCCAAGAAGATCGATGTGCTCAACACCGCCCAGTATAAAGAGCTCATGGACGAGATCGGCCTGCTCAAACTGCCTGACGGACTCACCGATCAGACCGACTGGTTTGACGAGACCTACCGCACCGGCAGCACACAGAACTATCAGCTGTCGGTATCACAAAACTCGGAGAAGATAAGCTATTATCTGTCGGGCGGCTATCAGCGCGACCGAGGTATCCTGAAGAGCTCATTCTTCCAGCGTTACAATTTCCGTGCAAATGTCGAGGGCCGCATCCGTCCTTGGGTGACCGTAAAGGCCAACGTCGTTTACTCGGACTATTCGTCGAACGGCGGCGGTGCCATGGGTACGGTCGGCAACCGTGGCGGTGTGATCCTCTCGGTGATCAATACCCCTACGTATGCTCCTGTCTGGGATCCCGAGAATCCCGAGCGTTACTACAATAATTTCTACGGCCTCAACATGCAGAGCCCGCTCGAGAACGAGGCACGCCAGCAGTCAAACCGCAACCGTGAGAACCGACTCATCGCATCGGGCGAGCTGCTGTTCAATATCATTGACGGCCTGACGTTCTCATCAAAATTCTCGATGGACCGCCGTCACGGCTGGAACACGTCGTTCCTCGACCCCGAACTGACTACCTGGGGCCGCGAGCAGGGCGGTACGGCTTATGACGGACGTAATGTCAACACTGTGCTGACATGGGATAACGTTGCAAACTACGTGCTGTCATTCGGCAAAAACAAATTCGACATCATGGCCGGTACGTCATGGACCGACTCGAATTACTCGAACAACTGGATCAACGGCCAGTACTTCCGCAACGGCAAGATCCAGACCCTCAACGCCGCCAATATGATCAGCTGGACCGGTACTGGTTCGAGCGGTTCGCAGTGGGGCATCTTCTCATATCTGGGCCGTGTGTCTTACAATTTCGACTCGAAATATCTCGCTACTGCCAATATCCGTTACGACGGTTCGTCACAGCTGCATCCCGATCACCGCTGGAAAGCATTCCCCTCGGTTTCGGCAGCATGGCGTATCTCGCAGGAAGAGTGGCTCAAGGATGTAGAGTGGATCTATGACCTCAAGCTGCGTGCCGGCTGGGGTAAGAACGGCAACCGCGACGGTGTGGGCGACTACGCTTATCTGCAGCGCTACAACATCAATCGCATCGCCTGGTTTGAGGAAGGCAACCAGACCGCCGTCCCCACCATCAGCCAGGCAAACCTGCGTACCCGCGACCTGACCTGGGAGACCACCACCCAGACCGGTGTGGGTGTCGACTTCGCCGTGCTTGACAACCGCATCGAGCTGGCAGCCGACTGGTATTACAAAAAGACCTCGGACATGCTCATGTGGGTGCAGCTGCCGTCGGGTGCCGCCGCAGCAAGCTCGATCCAGCGCAACGAGGGCGAGATGACCAACAAGGGCTTTGAGTTCAGCATCACATCACGCAACTTCACAGGTCCCTTTGCCTGGACCACCAGCCTCAACATGTCGTTCAACAAGAACAAACTGACCAATCTCGAGCTGCAGAAGGTATATCTCGACGCAGTCACCAGCGAGACCGTCAACGAGGCAGTCGTGCGCAACGAGCCGGGCCGCTCACTGGGCGGATTCTATGGCTATATCGCCAACGGTGTAGATCCCGAGACCGGTATGATGGTCTATGAAGACCTCAACGGCGACGGCCGTATCTCGTCGTCTGACCGTACCTTTATCGGCGACCCCAACCCCGACTTCACCTTCGGTATGACCAACACCTTCTCGTACAAGGGCTTCAACCTGAGCATCTTTATCCAGGGCTCATACGGCAACGACATCTTCAACGCATCGCGCATGGAGACAGAGGGCATGTATGACGGCAAGAACCAGACCACCGAGGTGCTGCGCCGCTGGCGTATCCCCGGCCAGATCACCGATATGCCCAAGGCCGGCTGGAACATGCGCAACTCGACCTACTTTGTAGAGGACGGCAGCTATCTGCGCATCAAAGACGTATCGCTCTCTTACGACTTCCACGGCAAATGGCTGCGCAAACTGGGCATCACCCGTCTGCAGCCCTATTTCACCGCATCGAATCTGTTGACATTCACCCACTATTCGGGCATGGATCCCGAGGTCAACCAGTGGGGCAACAGCGGTGCCGTGCAGGGTATCGACTGGGGCACATATCCCCACTGCAAGAGCTATGTTTTCGGTCTCAACGTAGAATTTTAACCATTAATCCGATATGAAAAACAAATATATCATACCAGGCATCCTGGCCATGTCGCTGATGACTGCATCGTGCAGTCTCGACTATGAGCCCGTCAGCGACTATTCTGACGTCACCGAGGGAACAATCGACAATCCCGAGGAGGAAGTCGTTTACCAGAACCGCGCCGACGCCGAAAGCGCTCTGACAGCCCTCTATGAGGATTTTCGCGGAAATCAGAACTTCCTGCAGCTCGACTGGCTGCTGATAGGCGATGTGCACAGCGACAACGCATATGCCGGCACAACCGGCTCGGAGGTTGTCGACCCCGCCACCAACGATCTCAACGGTACGACCCTGTGCGTCAACCGCGACTGGGACTACTACATGCTGCAGGCCGCCAAGTGCACCAAATTCATCGTCGGTGTCGGGGCTGTAGGCGACAATAGCCTGACCCAGGACGAGGTCAACACGATGCGTGCCCAGGCCGAGATACTGCGTGCGTTCATATGGTTCAGAATGGTGCGCATGTGGGGCAATATACCCATTGTGACCACTATTCCCCGTGATATCACATCAGAGAATATCTCTGAGTCGTATGAGAGCTATTTCCCTGCCCAGAACACCGAGGCCGAGGCCTACCAGTATATCCTCGCCGATCTTGAGGATGCGCTGCGCTATGCTCCGAACGGCACAGGCGACAAGACTCGCTTCAGCAAAGACGTTGCACGCGCTCTGCTCGCCAAGGTGTATGCCGAGAAGCCTGTGCGCGACTACGCCAAGGTAATACAGTATGTCGACGAGCTCACCTCGGCCGGCTATGGCCTGTGCCCCGAATATGGCGACCTCTTCAACATCGACGGTGCCGTCAAGGACGGCTTCACAGCCACCCCGCTGTACACCAACACCAAAGAATCGATACTCGAGGTACACTATCCCGTCGGCTCGGGCAACTGGGCGTCGTGGATGTATGGCCGCTGTCTCGAGGACTGGGACAACAGTTTCTCGTGGGCCAAGTGGATCACTCCCTCGCGCGACCTGCTTGCCGCATTTGACAAGGTGGGCGACGTGAAGCGCAAAGAGCAGACCGTAGTCTATTATGAGTGCGGCTGGAGCAACTACTATCCTTCAGACAACTACGCATTCATGTACAAGGTGCGCTCGGGCTACAGCAACATCTTCTTCCTGCGCTACGACGATGTGCTGCTGCTCAAGGCCGAGGCATTGCTCAACGGCGAGAACGTAGATCTGGCAGGCGCCGCCGCCATCATCGACCAGATTCGCGAGCGCGCCGGCGTCGCCAAGCTGACCGCCGCCGAGAAGGGCAACCGTCAGAGCCTCTTCAATGCTTATGTCAACGAGCGTCGTCTCGAGCTGGCATGCGAGGGCGAGCGCTGGTATGACCTCGTGCGTCTTGATCTCGTCGAGGAGGCTATGGCCGCCGCCCAGCGCAACGACCCCGGCCGTCTGCCTATCGCAGTGCCCTACACAGCCAACTCATATCTGCTGCCCATTCCCCAGAGTGTGCTCGACACGAACCCCAATGTGGTGCAGAATCCCGGTTATTAATAACAAACACTCATGAAAGACATTAAAGTGATTTTAGCATCTATTATAGCCGCCGGCGCACTTCTGATCTCGTGCGGCGATGACAACAATTACCCTCAGCCTGCTCCGACCCCTACGCCCGAGCAGCCCACAAGCGGTGACGTGCGTGTGCTCACCACCACAGCCAACCGCTCGAAATCTCTGGCCGAGTCGTGGATCAACTTCAGCACCACCGACAATATGTCGCCCTCGACTATACGTATTACCCCCGACAAGACCTATCAGACAATCAACGGCTTCGGCGCGGCCATCACGGGTTCTACGGCATACAATCTGCTCAAGATGACCCAGGCCGACCGCACCAAGTTCCTTACCGAGACATTCTCGCTCACCGAGGGCTATGGCATGAGCTACATACGTGTCAGCATCGGTTGCTCGGACTTCTCGCTCAGCGAGCATACCTGCTGCGACAAGAAAGGCATCGAGAACTTCGGTCTCGACGAGGAGGATACCAAATACGTGATCCCCGTGCTCAAAGAGATCATCGCCATCAATCCTGAGATCAAGATCCTCGGTTCGCCCTGGACTGCTCCCCGCTGGATGAAGGTCAACAATCTCACCGACCTCAAGCCCTACGACTCGTGGACAGGCGGTCAGCTCAATCCTGCCTATTATCAGGATTATGCCACCTACTTTGTCAAATGGGTCCAGGCATATGAGAGCGCCGGCGTGAACATATTCGCCATCACCCCGCAGAACGAGCCTCTCAACCGCGGCAACTCGGCCTCGATGTTCATGGGCTGGGAAGAACAGCGCGATTTCATCAAGAGCGCTCTCGGCCCCAAAATGCGTGAGGCCGGTCTCGACACCAAGATCTATGTGTTTGACCACAACTACAACTATGACAACATGCCCGACCAGCAGTCCTATCCCCTCAAGATATATGCAGATGCCGAAGCATCCAAGTATATCGCCGGCGCGGCCTATCACAATTATGGCGGCAACCTCAACGAGCTTGATGTCATACATGCGGCAGCTCCCAACAAAGAGCTTGTGTTCACCGAGTCGACAGCAGGTGACTGGAATGACGGCTCGAATCTGCAGAAACGTCTTGTCGACGATATGAACCAGATCTGCCTCGGTACCGTCAACCGCTGGTGCAACGGCTCGCTCATCTGGAATCTGATGCTTGACTCACAGCGCGGCCCCAACCGCCCGGGCGGCTGTACCAACGGTTTCGGCGCAGTCGACATCTCGAACGACTACAAGACCATCAGATACAATTCGTTCTACTACATCATGGCCCACATGTCGGCTCCCACACGCCCCGGCGCAGTACGCATCGGCACGACCGGCTTCTCGCCCAACGATCTGACTTATACCGCGTTCAAGAACCCTGACGGCTCATTCGCCCTCGTTCTCAGCAATAGCAAGTCAGAGGACATCAAGGCTACCGTAGACGACGGCTCGCACCATTTCCCGGTGACCATCCCCGGCAACGGCATCGTATCTCTGTCGTGGAATTAATACATTAATCAAAGAACATTACAACGATGAAATATATCAAGACATTAGCCCTGCTGTTCGCGTCGGCCGCCATGCTGACCGCCTGCAGCGACGACGATCCCATCCCCGGCAATCCCGTCATGGACGTCACGGGCAATCTCGGCGAGGCCCATTTCGGCGACAGCCTCGCATTTGCGATCAAGGCCAGCGACGCCGAGGTACCCCTGTCGACCATTCACGCCGAATTATACTTCGGCGACGAGATGGTCAGCGAGAAGGTGATCCGCACCAAGGTCAGCGGCGATGTGTATGAGGGTAAACTCTATGTGCCCTATTATGCCAACATCCCCGACGGAAACGCCACCCTGCGCCTGACCCTGCAGAACATCAACTTCACTACCACCGAGCAGATCTACAGCGTGGCCATCTCGCATGCCGACTATCCCTCGCTGATATTCCGTGCCGACGACGGCCAGGAATACACGATGGAGCGCACCGAGCGCCACGTCTACTCGATGACCGGCCGTTACCCCGCCGAGATGCGCGGTGTGATCGTGGCACCCGCCATGGGCGAGAACGGCAACGAGATCACGTTCGGATATGAGAACAGCGAGATCAAACCCTTTGCCGAGGGTTCGATACCTTTCTCAAACTCGGCTCCGGGCCGCTATACCATTTCGTTCAATACATTCACGTTTGAGGGATCGCCCTTTGTGGTTATGTCGCTTAACGGCCAGCTGCTCACAGCCATCGACGAGACAACATCGTCGGTCGATATGACTCTCGCCAAGGGTGACAGGCTCGTGCCCGACGGATTCCCCAACTTCAGCGAATGGTGGATCAATCCCGACTACTTTACCAAAAATGAAGACGGCTCGCTGACCTTCAACGCCTGGAACGGCAGCTACCGCATCATCGCCGATGTGCGCCGCCAGTATTTCCGCGTCTACAAGCTCACCGGCACCGAGCCCGCCACTCTCAGCGACGACGGCACCGGCGCGCTGTGGATCATCGGCGAGGGCATAGGCCATCCGTCGCTCTCGAACACCGTTGGCTGGACCACCGAGAACGCCCTCTGTATGGCTCCGACCGGTGACAAGACCTACCAGATCACAGTCGTGGGCGGCAAGACTATCGCGGTCGACAACATCAACTTCAAGTTCTTCGGCCAGATGGGCTGGGGCGTAGAGCTCACCGGAGCAGATCTGGTGTCTCAGTCGTCTCTCATCGGCGTAGGTACCGGCGACGACGGTCACGACAACGGCAACCTCTATCTCAAGGAGGGCGTGACACTCACCGACAACGGTGTGTATGTGATCACAGTCGATCTCACCCAGGGCATACACGATGCGATCATGACCGTCAACTACAACGGCGAACAGCAGTTTGAGGAGAAACCCGTCTATCTCAACGGCCAGAAGATGACCACGTCTGACAATCAGCTCTACTCGACGGTTATCGAGCTCGGCCAGAACTCGAAACTCACTTTCCGCGAGTTTACCGCTATCGACGAACTCTATTGCGATCCCGACTACTTTAAGTTTGACGAGGATGCGTTTGACATTACCTTCCTGCCCGTCAGCGGCCATTACAGCGTCACCCTCGATAAACTCAACGGTACTCTGTCGGCCAAGCGTGTCAACGCCGACGGTTCAGAAATGACCCTGCAGCCCGACGGCACAGGCGCACTCTGGATGATGGGCTGGGGCGTAGGCTCACCCTCGCTCGACTCGCAGTTTGGCTGGGATCCCGGCAAAGCATATTGCATGGCCGAGATTGTGCCCGGTGTATTCCAGTTCACGGGCAAGGCCGGCCCTGAGAAGGGCTCGTCGATCGGCGACCGCTATCGTTTCGACTATCTGTCGTTCAAATTCTTCCATCAGGACGGCTGGGGCGGCGAATTTGGCCAGGATGCCCTTGCGATGACCGGCAACACCGCATCCCTGCTTAAAAACACCGGCAACTTTGAGCTTGCCGACGGCGTCCAGCTCGAACAAGGTGCCACCTACCGTGTGACAGTCGATCTCAGCAAAGGCATAGAGAACGGCAAAATAGAAATGGTAAAACTATAAGTATGGTAAAGGCACAATAACTTAGGTAAAGTTTAGGTTTATTGCCGTGGCTCCGGGTGGATTTGTTTCCTCCCGGAGCTTTTTGTCGATGAAACGGTATTTGTCGACTGCGATTGACGTTGATATCATGCACTGATCATATAAATTGTCATAATTGTCGCTTTTTTGTCCTTGATATTGGTGTAAAAGGTGAATTGTTGTCGTTTTGAGCACAATTAATTGTACATTTGTGCGATAGTTTTTATTGACCAATGACAAATCATATTTCTTTGAGGTCGCTGGTGGGTGCCGCGGGCCTGATTATGGCTTGTGGCGCGGGCGCACAAGATGTTGCCGCGCCGCTTACCCTCGACCAATGTATAACGATAGCACTTAGCGATAACCCGACTGTGCGCGTGGCCGATATGGAGATCACCAAGGCCGACTATTCGCGCCGCGAGACTCTGGGACAATTGCTGCCGTCGCTGAGTTTCAGCGGCTCGTACAACCGCACGCTGCAAAAGCAGGTGATGTATATGAACATGGACGGCTTCGGGCTGCCCGGCGGCGATGACGCCGGCGAAGGCGATGCAGCCGACAGCCCGATGAGCCGCGCCGACGGTGGCGACGAGGGTATCAAGATGGGACTCGACAATATGTATTCGTTGGGATTCTCGGCCCAGATGCCTTTGATTGCGCCTCAGCTGTGGGCGTCGCTGAGCTTGAGCGACACGCAGATAGCCCGCTCGGTAGAGCAGGCGCGTGCGTCGCGGCTCGATATGGTCAATCAGGTCAAGAATGCCTATTACGCGTTGATGCTGGCTGTAGACTCGCGGCGGGTGGTGCAGGAGAGCTACGATATGGCCTCGCTGACACACGATACCTACGTCAAACGGCTGTCGGTGGGCGATGCGTCAGAGTATGATGTGTTGCGCGCATCGGTGGCGATGAAAAATATCGAGCCCGAGATGATACAGGGCGATATAGCCATACGCCGCGCACATCTGCAGCTGGCTATACTGATGGGCGTCGATGTAGAGACGCCGTTTGAGATCGCCGGCACGCTGACCGACTACGAGCAGTCGATGTACGAGGATGTGATGAATCTGCAGACCGACCTGACCAATAATACCCAGCTGGCCATGAATGCCATAGAGACCCGCGCGCTCGAGCAGACGCTGTCGATGCAGCGTGCATCGTTCTATCCGACGCTGTCGCTGTCGGGCAACTATAGCTGGAACTCGTCGTCGAACGGCTCGCCGTTCAAGAATTTCCGCTGGACATCATACTCGATGGTCGGACTGACGCTGTCGATACCAATCTTTGAGGGAATGCAGCGCGTCAACCGCGTGAAACAGGCCCGCATAGCGCTCGACGAGATGGCCTGGACACGCGACAATCTGACCCGTCAGCTCAACTCGCAGGTGGCTCTGGCCGTAGACAACATACAGCTCAATGTCAAGCAGATCGCCTCGAGCAGCGAGAGCGTGGCCGAGGCGTCGCGCGCCCACGACATACAGCAGGCGAGCTTTGACATAGGCGCGGCATCATATCTTGATCTGCGCGACAGCGAGCTGTCGCTGACCCGCGCCCGCCTGGGCTACTATCAGGCCGTGTACAATTATCTGGTGGCCAACAGCGATCTCGAGCTGTTGCTCGGCAATGCCCCGATCGACACATATACTCAGCAAACCCAATCAAGATGAAACGCTATAATACAATAATCTCTATCGCTCTGATGGCTGTCATGACAGCCTGCGGAGGCAAAGACGAGCAGGCCGCTGTGGCAGACGATGCCGATGAGACCGCTATGGTTGATGTCGACGTCGCCCATCAGCGCAGTGTGCCGCAGACGCGCGCCTATACGGCCAATGTCGAGGCCGATAATGTAAACAATATCGCTCCGGCGATGTCAAACCGCATACGCTCGATCACGGTCGACGTGGGAGACCACGTCAGCAAGGGGCAGGTGCTGGTGCGTCTCGACGCCGCCAACGCCGATCAGCAGCGCATCAGCCTCGAGGATATCGAACGGGAGTATAACCGCGCGCTCGAGCTGCTGCGCATAGGTGCCGGCACTCAGCGGTCGGTCGATCAGCTCAAGGCCCAGCTTGATGCCGCCCGCGCACAGTACCGCAACACGATGGACAATACTGTGCTCGTGTCGCCGATCTCGGGTGTGGTGACTGCACGCAACTATGACCCCGGCGACATGACCGGCCAGTTGCCCGTGTTGACGGTAGGGCAGACCAGCCCGTCGGTCAAACTGGTCATAAATGTCAACGAGGCCGATCTGTCGGTGATCAAGCGCGGCATGCCCGTGGGTATCGGTTTTGACGCATATCCCGGCGAGCAGTTTGATGGCAAGATCACACGCATCTCGCCGGCTGTCGACGTGGCGAGCCGCACATTTCCCGTAGAGGTGACAGTGGCCAACCGCGACGAGCGGCTGCGTCCCGGTATGTTTGCCCGCGTAGAGATAAATCTCGGTGCCCGCGACAATGTGGTGGTGCCCGACCGCGCGGTGGTCAAGCAGGCAGGCTCGGCCAACAAATATGTATATACCTACTCGGGCGGCCGGGTGGCCTACAAGCGCGTGGAACTCGGACAGCGCATCGACGACAGCTATGAGCTGCTGTCGGGTATCAACGACGGCGATACGGTCGTTGTCTCGGGCCAGGTGCGCCTGTCTGACGGCGCCGAGGCACGTATCAAACAATCAAAATAAACACTTCAGTCAAACTCAAAAACAGTCAGCCTCCCCAGGGGCGACGCCAATAGAATATGAGCTTATACGGCGGAGCGGTAAAGCGTCCGATCATGACCACCCTGTGTTTTGTGGCGGTGGTCGTACTTGGTCTCTTCTCGCTCAAAACCCTACCGATCGACCTCTATCCGGATATAGAGACCAATACGCTGATGGTGATGACCACCTATCAGGGCGCGAGCGCGCAAGATATAGAGCAAAATGTGACACGCCCGCTCGAAAATGTGCTCAACTCGGTCAGCGACCTCAAACATATCACATCTGACTCGCGAGAGAATATCTCGGTGATTACGCTCGAATTTGAGTATGGCAACGATATCGACGTACTCACCAACGACGTGCGCGACAAGCTCGACATGATCTCGTCGGCGATGCCCGACGATGCCGAGACTCCGGTGATATTCAAATTCTCGACCGACATGATACCGATCTTGCTGCTGTCGGTGCAGGCCGATGAGAGCATGCCCGGTCTCTACAAGATTCTCGACGATGCTGTGGCCAATCCGCTGGCCCGTATCTCGGGCGTGGGTTCGGTGTCGATATCCGGCGCGCCGAAGCGCGAGATTCATATTTATGTCGACCCGGCCCGTCTCGAGGCCTACAATCTGTCGGCCGAGCAGGTAGGCTCGATTATCGCCGCTGAAAACCGCAATATACCCGGCGGCGTGTTCGATGTGGGATCGGACACTTATTCGCTGCGTGTGCAGGGCGAGTTTACCTCGTCAGACCAGATGGCCGACATTGTGGTCGGCTCTTATGAGGGCCGCAATGTGTATCTGCGCGATGTGGCCCGCATCGACGATTCGCTCGAGGAACGCGCCCAGACAACCTACAACAACGGCAACCGCGGCGCCATGATAGTCATACAGAAGCAGAGCGGCGCCAACTCGGTGGAGATCTCTGACAAGGTGCTCAAGATGCTGCCCTCGCTGCAGAAACGTCTGCCGGCCGATGTGAAACTCGGTGTTATAGTCGATACGTCTGACAATATCCGCAACACCATCGATTCGCTGGTCGAGACAGTGATGTATGCACTGCTGTTTGTCGTTATCGTGGTATTCTTCTTCCTCGGCCGGTGGCGCGCGACAATCATCATCACCCTTACGATACCTATATCGCTCATCGCATCGTTTATCTATCTGGCGCTGACCGGCAACTCTCTCAACATCGTGTCGCTGTCGGCCCTGTCGATATCGATCGGTATGGTGGTCGACGATGCGATTGTGGTGCTCGAGAATGTGACGACACATATCGAGCGAGGCTCAGATCCACGTCAGGCGGCCGTGCACGGCACCAACGAGGTGGCTATATCGGTCGTGGCCTCGACGCTGACGCTGATCGCGGTGTTCTTCCCGCTCACAATGGTCACAGGCATGACAGGTGTGCTCTTCCGTCAGCTGGGATGGATGGTGACAATCATGATGATCATATCGACTGTGTGCGCGCTGTCGCTCACCCCGATGCTGTGCTCGCTGCTGCTGCGCCGCAACAATCGACACGGCCGTCTCTACACGATATTCTTCACCCCGATCAACGCCGCGCTCGACGCCCTCGACAACGGCTATGCCGCATTGCTGCGTCGCGTGACCTCGCATAAGATTCTCACGATCATTATCTGTATGGCCACATTTGTCGGGTCTCTTTTCCTGATGGGTGGCGTAGGCACCGAGTTCTTCCCGACCGCCGATGATGCCCGCCTGAGTGTCAATCTCGAGCTGCCTATAGGCACCAGAGTCGAGATCGCCGACGACGTGACGGCCCGTCTCGTGGCCGAGTGGCGCGAGAAATATCCCGAGATACAGGTAATCAATTATACGACCGGTACGGCCTCGAGCGACAATACGTTTGCGTCGCTTAGCGACAACGGCCCGCATATCGTGTCGATGAACATACGTCTCACCGATCCCGGCGAGCGCGACCGCGGCATCACCGAGATCGCCCGTCTGATGCGACACGATCTGCTCAGCTATCCCGAGTACAAGAAGGCTCAGGTCAATGTCGGCGGCAACATGGGCGGCATGGGCGGCGAGGCGTCGATCGACTTCGAGATCTACGGCTATGATTTTGCCGAGACCGACTCGGTGGCCGCGCGTATGCGCCGTATGCTGCTGTCGCTGCCCGGTACGGCCGACGTGACCATATCGCGAGCCGACTATCAGCCCGAGTATCGTGTGGATTTCGACCGCGAGAAGCTGGCTATCTACGGACTCAACCTCTCGACGGCTGCAAACGCCCTGCGCAACCGCATCAACGGCCAGACGGCATCGCGATTCCGCGAGGACGGCGAGGAGTATGACATAAAGGTGATGTATGCTCCCGAGTCGCGCACGTCGATTGCCGATATCGAGAATATACTCATCTACAACAGTCAGGGGCGCGCCGTGCGTGTGCGCGACGTCGGCAAGGTGGTCGAGCATTTCTCGCCGCCTACCATCGAGCGCAAAGACCGCGAGCGCATCATTACGGTGAAGACTGTGGTGCAGGGTGTGCCGATGAGCCAGATCGTCGAGCAGTCGCTGGCCGAGATCGACCGTATGGATATACCCCAGGGTGTGACAGTGCAGCTTGCCGGCCAATATGAAGACCAGCAGGAATCGTTCGGCGACCTGCTCATGCTCGCCGTGCTGATCCTCATACTTGTCTACATCGTCATGGCGGCACAGTTTGAGAGCTATACCTATCCGGCCATCATCATGACCTCGGTGCTCTTCGCCTTCTCGGGCGTGTTCATCATCCTGTGGCTCACGGGCCATACGCTCAACGTGATGAGCCTGATCGGCGCCATCATGCTGATCGGTATAGTTGTCAAAAACGGTATCGTGCTCATCGACTATATCACTCTCAACCGCGAGCGCGGTCTGTCGGTCAAGCGAGCCGTGATACTTGGCGGCCGCTCGCGTCTGCGCCCTGTGATCATGACCTCGCTGACCACTATTCTCGGCATGGTGCCGATGGCGTGCGGCACAGGCCAGGGCGCCGAGATGTGGCGCCCGATGGGTACGGCAGTGATCGGTGGTCTGACTTTCTCGACTATCCTTACACTGCTTTTCGTGCCGGCTCTGTACTGTATTTTCGCACACAACGGCATGCGCAATACCCGCCGCAAACTTCACCGTCAACTCCGTAAAACCGCACAAGCATCATGAAAGCAGTATTTATAGCCTTTGACCAGGCCCACTATGAACGTATCATTGACATCCTTGACCGTATGAGTTGCCGCGGCTATACGGCCTGGCAGCAGGTCACGGGCCGAGGTACAAACGACGGCGAGCCCCATTACGGCTCTCACGCGTGGCCCTCACTGGCATCATCGATCATGACTGTGGTGCCCGACGACCGTGTCGACGGGTTGCTCGAGCGACTCAAAGCTATAGATGACGACCGTCCCAAACTGGGCCTCCGTGCCTTTGTCTGGAACGTCGAACAGTCAATCTGACAAAAACAGTCAATCT
>JAUNGA010000061.1:0-1558 GCA_030524765.1 Bacteroidales bacterium
CGCATTTTCTCGCGCGACGAGAAGAAACAGGACGATATGCGTCACGAGTATCAGGTGCGCTACCCTCAGGTCGCACACAAGATCAAGTTCCTTATCGGTGACGTGCGCGACCTGCAGTCGTGCAGGAATGCCATGCCCGGAGTCGACTATATCTTCCACGCCGCCGCACTCAAGCAGGTGCCCTCGTGCGAGTTCTTCCCCATGGAGGCTGTGCGCACCAACGTGATCGGAACCGACAATGTGCTCACCGCAGCCATCGAGGCCGGAGTCGGCGCCGTGATATGCCTGTCGACCGACAAGGCCGCTTATCCGATCAACGCCATGGGCATCACCAAGGCCATAGAGGAGAAGGTCGCCGTGGCCAAGAGCCGATATTCGGGCAAGACCAAGATCTGCTGCACACGTTACGGCAACGTGATGTGCTCGCGCGGTTCGGTCATACCTCTTTGGATAGAGCAGATCCGCAGCGGCAATCCCATCACACTCACCGAGCCGTCGATGACCCGGTTCATCATGAGCCTCGACGAGGCCGTCGACCTGGTGCTCTTCGCCTTCGAGCACGGTCAGAACGGCGACATACTCGTGCAGAAGGCTCCGGCCTGCACCATCGGCACCCAGGCCGAGGCGGTATGCGAGCTGTTCGGCGGACGCAAGGAGGACATCAAGGTGATCGGCATACGACACGGCGAGAAGATGTACGAGACCCTGCTGACCAACGAGGAGTGTGCCAAGGCCGAGGATCTGGGCAATTTCTACCGTGTTCCCGCCGACAACCGCGGCCTCAACTACGACAAGTTCTTCAAAGAGGGCGACGAGACACGCAACACCCTCACCGAGTTCAACTCAAACAACACCCGACAGCTCGACGTCGAGGAGACAAAAGCCAAGATCGCTTCGCTCGAATACATTCAGAAAGAGCTCACCGGCGAGGGCAATTTCGTACAGTGATCACATATGAAAGTCTTAGTCACCGGCGCCAAAGGTTTTGTCGGCAGGAATCTTTGCGCACAGCTCAACAACATACGCCAGGGAAAAGCCCGTTGCTATCCCGTGCAGATCGACGAGGTCTTTGAGTACGACATCGACTCGACACCCGACGAGCTCGACCGATACTGCCGCCTGGCCGACTTCGTATTCAACCTCGCAGGGGTCAACCGACCAGAAAACCCCGAGGATTTCCGCCGGGGCAACTTCGGCTTCGCATCCTCCCTGCTCGACACGCTCAGGCGTCACGGCAACACATGCCCGGTCATGCTCAGCAGCTCGATCCAGGCAACGCTCATAGGACGCTATGCCGGACATCCCTACGGCGAGAGCAAGAAGGCCGGCGAGGAACTGTTTTTCGACTATGCTGAACAGACAGGCGCGAAAGTGCTCGTCTACCGGTTTCCCAACCTGTTCGGAAAATGGTGCCGTCCCAACTACAACTCGGCCGTGGCGACGTTCTGCAACAACATAGCCAACAACCTGCCCATTCAGGTCAACGATCCCGCCGTCACGCTCGAACTGCTCTACATCGACGACCTCGTCGACGAGATGATTCTCGCCCTGCAGGGCA
>JAUNGA010000061.1:1658-14045 GCA_030524765.1 Bacteroidales bacterium
GAACTGCTCTACATCGACGACCTCGTCGACGAGATGATTCTCGCCCTGCAGGGCAAGGAGCACCATTGCGAATTCGACGTCCTCGAGGCCGTCGGCCGCGAGGACGGACGCTACTGTTTCGTGCCGACGACATTCCACGTCACTCTCGGCGAGATTGTCGACCTGCTGCGTCAGTTCGCCGACATGCCACGCACGCTCATGATTCCCGAGATACCCGCAGACAGCTTCGCAAAGCGTCTTTACTCGACATATCTATCTTATCTGCCAGGGGATAAAGCCATCTTTGACCTGAAGATGAACACCGACAACCGCGGCTCCTTCACCGAACTCGTTCATACCCCCAACTGCGGTCAGGTGAGTATAAACATCTCAAAACCCGGCATAACCAAAGGCCAGCACTGGCACAATACAAAGTGGGAGCAGTTTATCGTCGTCAAAGGACGCGGACTCATACAGATGCGCCGCGAAGGCAGCGACGAGATTCTCGAATATGAGGTCAGCGGCGACCGCATGCAGTCCGTGATAATGCTGCCGGGCTACACCCACAACATCATCAACCTCTCTGACACAGAAGACCTCGTGACCGTCATGTACTGCAACGAACTCTTCGACCCGGAGCATCCCGACACATTCTTTGATCCTGTTGACAAACAATGAAAACCGACTATTCCGACATAAAATTCGCCGACAACGGCAAACTGAAACTGCTCATCATCGTCGGCACCCGCCCCGAGATCATACGACTGGCGGCAACAATCAACAAATGCCGAAAATACTTCGATGTAATACTCGCCCACACCGGACAGAACTACGACTACAACCTCAACGGAGTATTCTTCAGAGACCTCAGACTTGCCGATCCCGAGGTTTACATGGACGCTGTCGGTGACGACCTCGGCGCAACCGTGGGCAACATCATCAACTGTTCATACAAACTGATGGCAGCCACCCGGCCCGACGCGCTGCTCATCCTGGGCGACACCAACTCGTGTCTGTCGGCCATCGCGGCCAAGCGCCTGCACATCCCCATATTCCACATGGAGGCCGGCAACCGCTGCAAGGACGAATGTCTGCCCGAGGAGACCAACCGCCGTATCGTCGACATCATCTCCGACGTCAACATCGCCTACTCCGAGCACGCACGTCGCTACCTGGCCGACTGCGGACTACCCAAGGAGCGCACCTATGTCAGCGGCTCACCAATGGCCGAAGTGCTCCACGAAAACCTCGCTGAAATCGAGGCCTCGGATATCCACACTCGCCTCGGTCTTGAAAAAGGCAAATACATTCTTCTGAGCGCCCACCGCGAGGAGAACATTGACACAGAAAAGAACTTTACCTCGCTGTTCAACGCCATCAACGCCATTGCCGAAAAATACGGCATGCCGATACTCTACAGCTGCCACCCGCGCTCGCGTAAACGCCTCGAGCAGTCCAGCTTCAAGCTCCACCCGCTTGTGATACAGCACGAGCCCCTCGGCTTCCACGACTACAACTGCCTGCAGATGAACGCCGCCGCAGTCATCTCCGACTCCGGCACTCTCCCCGAAGAATCTTCATTCTTCACATCCGTCGGTCGCCCCTTCCCCGCCGTCTGCATCCGCACCTCGACCGAGCGTCCCGAAAGCCTCGACAACGCAGGATTCATTCTCGCAGGCATTGACGAGAAATCGCTCCTCCAGGCTGTCGACACCGCAATCTCGATGAACCGCGACGGCAACCACGGCACTCCCGTCAACGTCTACACCGGCGAGAACGTCTCAACCATCGTCGTCAAGATAATACAGTCTTACGTGACCGTAGTAAACAAGATGGTGTGGCGTAAAGATCAGTAACGGCATATGAACATCCTATTTCTGACCATATCGCGAATCTCAAATATCGAGGATCGAGGCATATATACCGACCTCATGCGCGAACTGATCAGTTGTGGCAATGAGGTGTATATCGCCTCGCCAACCGAACGACGGTTTGGCAAACCGACACATGTAATTGAGTCGCCACACTGTCACATCCTCAAAATCAAGACCCTCAATATTCAGAAAACCAATGTGATCGAGAAAGGCATAGGCACGCTGCTGCTCGAAAGTCAGTTTGACAGCGCCATTCGTCGTTATTGGGCCGATGTCAAATTTGACCTCGTACTCTATTCCACTCCACCCATCACATTCAACAAAGTCATTGAGTCAATCAAGCGGCGTTGTAGTTCACGCAGCTATTTGATGCTCAAAGACATATTTCCGCAAAACGCAGTCGACCTCGGCATGATGAAAAACGGTGGACTACTGCATCGTCTCTTCCGCAAAAAAGAAGTGCGACTCTACGAGATCTCTGACCGCATCGGCTGCATGTCACCGGCCAATTGTCAATACGTCATCACCCACAACCCCACGGTAGATCCGACAAAAGTCGAATTGTGCCCCAATGCCATCAAGCCGGTTGAAATACCTACGGCTACAGAGAACGAACGGAACACACTATTGTCAAAATCAGGCATTCCGACCGATAAGACTCTCTTTATCTATGGCGGCAATCTCGGCAAACCTCAGGGAGTCGATTTTCTACTTGAGGTAGTTGGCGAGAATGAGAGACTCAGCAACAGCCATATAATCATTATCGGCAACGGTACAGAGTATCATCGCATACAACAGTGGTTTGACATACAACGCCCCAAAAACGCCACTCTGCTCTCGGCCCTTCCCAAAGCAGAATACGATCAATTGGTCAGAACAGCAGATGTGGGGCTGATATTTCTTGACCGCCGCTTTACCATACCGAACTTCCCCTCTCGTCTTCTATCTTATCTCGAAAACAGCATGCCCGTATTGCTTGCGACCGACACAAACACCGACATGGGCCGCATGGCCGAGGAAAATCGGTTTGGCCTGTGGTGCGAGAGCGGCGACATACACACATTTATACACAACATGTGCCAACTTGCCGGCAACAAAGCGATGATAGACGAAATGGGCAAGAACGGACGGACATACTTGCTTGACAATTACACTGTTGACAAAGCAGCCTACATAATTTTGCATAACAGCTAAACACTATATTTCCAATATCCAATCACTTAAGATTATCTCTGGCTAAATATGTCAACAATCTTTCAACAGCATGCTAATTCAAACAACATAAGAGGTTGCTTCTCTTTGGGTAAACCCGAAGCTGAATACGAGAGTTCTCCAGACTATGAATTATCTATAAAGAAACTTTTTGTTGATGAGATGAATATACTCACATCCATCAATAATGGAGCTTTCATCGTAACGGGACGCAAAGGAACTGGGAAATCTGCCATTAAATCATTTATTCAACTGAATTCATTCCCATACGACACTTATCTACGCAGTTACGACTTAAATCCAAATTACTTAAAATACGATGTTCTGAAAGATGAAATTTCAGATTTCCCCTTACGCATAACAAAAATGAGTCAATGGGGAATTATTACATCTCTTCTCAAACTGATATTAGAAACGGAACAAGGGCAAGCAACATCAGAAATACAAACTCTGCAGAAATTACGCAGGAAATATTTTGAGTTGTTTACCCTTGAAGACATTCTGAATTTCGGAAGCATCGAGAAACGCAATATTTCATTTAATCTTCTTAAAACTCCATTTGGCGCTCTATTCTCAAAAGAAGAAATGCGAGATAATACCAAACCTCGGCCCTTCTACCATTTCATTGATCGCTTTATCTCTGTTCTTGGGAAAGTATTACAGATGGAGGTCTTTAAGGATTATGTTTTTAAGATTCTAATTGACAATCTCGATGTCAATTTCAATTTATATAATGATGATGATCGCATAGCCCTTATGACATTAATTCGGGCTGCACGCGATTTTAACAATAATCCTCAGATTCGCAATCATGCACAGGTCATCATTTTTCTTCGTGATGATGTAAAAAGATTTCTTGAGGGAATGTCTGCCGACAGTAGTAAAATATTCAATAGCTATGCACTGCCTCTGATATGGTATGAGGGCAAAGATATCCCAGACAATAAACTCAAATTAAAACAATTCATCAACAAACGTATCGAAGAAAATTTTAAAGTATTAGGCAAAGATTACTATAAGCCAGATCCCTGGCGATCTTATGTTGATGAATACGATAATATCAATAGTCGTAGAAGCATTTTTCGCAGCATCCTTGATTACACTTTTTTCCGGCCACGAGATCTGATAAATCTTTTTCTTCCATTAGACACGGCTGATTATACTCTACCTCTGAGAATTACAGAACTAAAAGGTCTCATAAAAAAATATTCCGAAAAAGTATTCGCTGAACTAAAAGACGAATTGCAGACAAAATATCCGCCTGATAAGAAACAGCTTGTATTAGATTTAATCGCCAATATAGCCCGGAAAGATGCAGTTTCAGACTGCGGTATAACTTATGAACAACTAATAGACTTGCTTCCATCCCCTTTAGATCGGTCGGTAATTCAAGATTTATATGATTATGATGTTATCGGATACATTGATAACAATAACGATAAACACTTTCATTGCCGAGGATCACTTCCGACTATCTCTCTTGAGAACTGCGCTTTCACCCTCACGCGTATAATAAAATTATACTACGATAGATCATTACAAATCCGGCTATAATAATTATATGAAACCCTATCGCGATTTCTTTAAACGCGCCATCGACATCGTGGCGTCAGGCGGAGCGCTGCTGATACTCTCACTGCCGCTGGCAGCCATTACCGTATGGCTGCACTATGCCAACAAAGGCGCCGGAGCTTTCTTCTTTCAAGAAAGGCCGGGTAAAAACAGTAAGATTTTCAAGGTCGTGAAATACAAGACAATGACCGATGAGCGCGACAAAGATGGCAAACTGTTGCCCGATGCACAACGTCTGACAAGAGTGGGACGATTTGTGCGTTCCACTTCAATTGACGAGCTGCCACAATTGTGGAATGTATTCAAAGGCGACATGTCTCTGATTGGGCCACGACCTCTTAGAGTACATTATCTGCCTTTATATAGCCCTACACAAGCTCGTCGACATGAGGTGCGGCCCGGTATTACAGGATGGGCACAGACACATGGTCGTAATTCAATAACCTGGAAACAGAAGTTTGAATATGACGTATGGTATGTCGACAACCTTTCATTTGTGCTTGATTGCAAAATTATATTATTAACAGTCCAAAAGGTATTTAAACGCGAAGGAATATCCGCCAAAGGGCAAGCAACAGCGGAAGCCTTCAATGGTAACAATTGATATGAAATGTATAATTATAGGCGCGGGTAAATATGGCGAAGTTTACCTCTCCTATCTTCAGGAAGCAGGATTTGAAATCGTTGGATTTCTCGATGATGCTCCGGCTGAGCAGGGTACTGTGCATCATGGTGTACCTGTTTTAGGTCCGACATCTCTATTGGAAAGTTTGAAGTACACTCATGGCATAGAAGGAGTTTTTTGCCCGCTTGGAAACAACCATTTACGCGTAAATTTCCTTCGTAAAGCACGAGAACTGGGTTACGAGACCCCTAATTACATTCATAAATCAGTCACTATATCTCCCAATATTGAAATTGGTCAGGGTGTATATATTCTTTTAGGGACAAGAATTATGCCGGATACCGTTATAAAAGATTATGTCATGATTTCAATGGGAGTCAACATAGCTCATCATAATATACTTGAAACCGGTACATTCCTCTCTACCGGTTGTAATTTCGGAGCCTCAATAATTGCAGATGAATATACTTACTGCGGCATAGGCTCAACAATTATGACTGGACTACACCGTCTCGGGAAAGACTCACTGATAGGTGCAGGAGCTGTTGTAATTAAAGATGTACCCGACGGTGCTGTTGTCGCCGGTGTTCCTGCAAAAATCATCAGGTATAAGCCTCAATATACTCCGCAAGAACCCTGACAGTACATAAAATCAGACATATAAAAAAACGAGGTTGTGCCTTTGCATCAAACGGCTCAATCTCGTTTTTGTTATATCTACATATTGACTATCTTTGCAAAAAATTTACGATATGGGCGACCTTTGGATGTTTTTCCCGGGACATGATATTGCTTTGGCCGACGGACGTGCCGGAGTGACGCTCCCTCCGGCTGCTGTCAGGTTGCAGAGGGCGGGCGAGTTGCTGCCGCTGTGGATGGGGGCGCCTGTCGACCGTGTGGCATGTGATGGCGTCAATGCCCGATGGCTTGACGGAATAAGACGCGATTTCGGCATCGAAATGCTGCCGTGGGATCATCGTCCCGACCTCTCGCCTCGGCCGTGGGGATGGTCTAAGGCCGTGCGTCGCGTGTTTGAGAATCTTGGCTATCAGGCCGACATGCTGCCGTCTGACGCCGAACTTGACCGGATTCGGGCGCTGTCGCACCGCAGATCTGCTCTGAGGCTCAACGCAGAATTGCAATGTAGACTCGATTTTGAGATCTGGCCGACCGGCATCGAGGTCTTTTCGGCTGACGAGTTGCACAGTCTGCTTATAGCGCATCCCGACAGTGTGATAAAAGCGCCGTGGTCGTCGAGTGGCCGGGGGATAACATTTACCGACAGTGCCCATATCGATCAGGCTGTGCAGCGTGCGGCCGGCACGATTCGCCGACAAGGATCGGTGACAGTCGAGCACCGAGCCAGACGCGTGACAGACTTCGCCATGTTGTTTGATTATCATCTTGGGGCGACCGAGTATTGCGGTCTGTCGATGTTTTCGACATCAGACCGCGGGCAATACTGCGGCAATATCGTCGACTGTCAATCTGAACTGGAGAGCCTTCTGAGCCAACAGACCGACATCACACAGGTCAATGCCGTACGCGAGGCGATACCGGCCGTTCTCGATAGTATTTTTACAGACGGATACCATGGCCCGGTCGGGATAGACATGATGGTGGTCGAAAGTGAAGACGGTCGCAGGATGCTGCATGCAGCGGTCGAGATCAACCTGCGATATACCATGGGATTTGTAGCGCTGGCACTTGCCCGGTTTGTTGACGGACGGTCTCGTTTTGCAATCGAAGCCGGCGACCATACGGCCGGGTGCGTCGCAAGAGTCAGCAACGGTTTGCTGCAGTCGGGGCGTTTGGCACTGAATCCGCCGGGAGGCGATTTCACGTTCGTGCTCGAGCGTCAGTAGCCTTTGCGGTATTTGTCTTCGTCGGAATCCTCGAGGATGCTGAGATACGAGTTGTATCGCGATTGGGCTATACGGCCCTCATCGAGTGCGGCAAGCACGGCGCAACCGGGTTCGTGGGTATGGGTGCAGTTGCCGAAGCGGCAGTCGTGTGATACAGCGAAGAGATCGGGGAAATAGTGGGCCACCTCGTATTTGTCGAAGTCGATTGTTCCGAATCCGCGCACACCCGGTGTATCGATGATCGCACCGCCATCGTCGCCCGGCAACCTGAACAGTTCGCTGAATGTGGTGGTGTGCATGCCTGTATCGTGCACGGCCGAGATTTCGGCCGTACGCAGGTCGAGCCCCGGAATCAAGTCATTTATAAGCGTAGTTTTTCCCACACCTGAATTGCCCGACAGCAATGTCAGCTGACCGTGCAACGCATCCCGCAGTCTGTCGATACCTGCACCTGTCTTGGCCGATAGCTCAATCACATCGTACCCTATCGACCGGTAGAGATATGCCACAGCGGCAAGCAGCTCGCGGTCTTCGGGCTCGGCAAGCAAATCTATTTTGTTGATGATCAGCGTCGCCGGTACATTGTAGGCGCAGGCAGTCGCAAGAAACCGATCGATAAAGACAAGCGACGTGGTGGGATGAGCGAGTGTCACGACGAGCATTGCAAGGTCGATATTGGCCGCGATGATATGCGACTCTTTTGACAGATTGCTGGCGCGACGTATTATGTAGTTGCGCCTTGGCTCGATAGCCGTGATAAAAGCTGTTCCGTCTTGAGCCGGCTCGCTCACCGTAACCCGATCGCCAACGGCGACGGGATTGGTGGTGCGGATACCTTTGATGCGAAAGTTGCCCTTGATCTTACAATTGATCTCGGCGCCGCCCCCGTCGGGAGCCACGACATAGTGCGAGCCGGTGTTGCGAATGACTGTTCCTTGCATGCTTTTTCAAATAATATGTAAAGTTACAACAATTTTATAAAGAATAGTGCGAAAAACGCCAATAATTTTAAGATACTGAAAATAAACATCTTAATAGCAATTAAACTTTTTAAGTGAAAAATTGTTTATTTAATATGATTGACAATTGAAACAAATTATTTATATTTGCCAACAAATTGACAAGAAAACAGAAAAATCAGATTAGCAAAGTCTCATAAATTTAAACTTTACAAACACTATGAACGTAGAAACAATTGGTACCGCAGCCGGCGCCGTCTGGCAGGCTCTCAGCACCGCTGACGCACTTGGTGTAAAACAGATCAAAAAGGTCACCAAACTCAAAAAAGAAGAGATTTTCGCAGCCCTCGGATGGCTGGCCCGCGAGGGCAAGGTCAACATCGATGTTGATCCCGAAGACGAGAAAGAGCTCATCGTGAGCCTCGTACAGGCATAAGACAATTTTACCCTACTCTATACAGTCGCCCCGCAATCCCTCGCAGATTGCGGGGCGACTGACGTTATCAGAGTGTATGGCGCGATAATGTGGGCCCGGCAAAAAATCCCACCCTTCATGAATCGTATTAACAATTATAACGTATCAAGGATACATTGTCGCAACCATTATTTGTTTTTTATCTACAACTTTTAGAGCCCGTTCCCCAAATTCATAGTTATTCTATATGTCTAAAACAGGCCTGAACGCCGCTGACAGATGTCGACGAACTGATGCCGGCATATAATTTTCAATAATTATTTCGTAACTTTGCAGTGGAAAAATTCTAAGGTAATGAAACAACTGACATTAAGGTATTTTGTATTTATTCTTGGGCTTTATTTTCTCTCTCTCGGCGTTGTATGCATCGTCAAATCGTCGCTCGGCACGACGCCGATATCAAGCATCAATTATGTGTTGTCGCTCAATACGCCCGTAACACTGGGCACAGCGACATTTCTGCTAAACATGTTGCTGATCGCAGGACAATTTATGCTCATCCACGGTATCGGATCGCGTAAAGACGTGGTAGAGATACTGTTGCAGATCCCATTTTCATTTGCGTTCGGAGCATTTATCGACATAAACATGTGGTTATGCTCGGGCCTCGAGGTCAACAGCTATCTGACGGCACTGGGTTTATTGGCTGCAGGATGTCTGACGCAGGCGGTGGGAGTGGTGTTCGAACTCAAACCCAATGTCGCCATCATGAGTGCCGAGGGCTTTGTAAAATATGCCGCCCGCCGCTACAACCGTGATTTCGGCAAGCTGAAGGTGCGGTTTGACGTCGCCCTTGTGACCATGGCGGCATTGTTGTCACTTGTTCTGTCAGGAACGATCGAAGGCATTCGCGAGGGTACGGCTATTGCCGCAATCACCACCGGTTACACCGTATCATTCCTGTCACTGCACGTATTCTCACGATCTAACCTGCAGACCATGGCCGGATTGCTGCACATACACAGATACGCATGACTGAAAAAGAGAAGTGCGCACTCGGGCTACTTTATGACGCCAATTATGACGCCGAACTTATAGCCGACCGTCGCCGGTGCAAGGTGCAATGCCATCGCTACAACTCGTTATCGCCCGATGACGAGGCCGCACGGTCGAGTCTGATGCGCTCGCTGCTGGGGGCTACGGGCAGAGTTTTTACAATCGAGCAACCGTTTCACTGTGATTACGGCTATAACATCGAAATCGGAGAAAACTTTTACACCAATGTCAACTGCGTGATACTCGATGGCGCCAAGGTCAGGTTTGGCGACAATGTATTTGTCGCGCCCAACTGTGGTTTTTATACAGCCGGTCATCCACTTGACAGCGAGAGCCGCAACCGCGGTCTCGAATATGCACGCCCGATAACGGTTGAGGACAATGTATGGATCGGTGCCGGAGTGAGCGTACTGCCGGGCGTGACCATTGGCCACAACAGCGTTATCGGTGCCGGCAGTGTCGTCAACCGCGACATACCGCCCCACTCTCTCGCCGCAGGCAATCCGTGCCGTGTAATCCGCAAAATCGACGAGTAGTTATGCCTCTGATATTCGCCGCCCCGCTGCAGGGCTACACCGATGCGCCTTACCGCAGGGCCCATGCCGAAACATTCGGCGGAATCGACGAATATTACACACCTTTTGTGCGAATCGAGCACGGACAGATACGCCCCCACGATATACGCGACATCATCTCGCCTTTAAATTCAGGATTAAGAGTAGTGCCACAGATAATCTGTCGCGACGCCGGCGAGTTGGCCCTGTTGCGCGATGCTGTGGCTGCAGCCGGATTTCACCATATCGACGTGAATATGGGCTGCCCGTTTGTGCCTCAGGTGCGCCGTGGACGCGGAGCCGGATTATTGGCTCACCGAGATTCGGTCTTCGGGATTGCCCGCGTAATGGCTGCCGATCCTGAGATAAAATACTCGGTCAAGATGCGTCTCGGGGTCGAGCGCCCCGACGAATGGCATGAGACAGTGGCCGCGCTCGACGATGTGCCACTGCGTCATATCTGCGTGCATCCGCGCACAGCCCGCCAGCAGTACCGTGGCGATCTGTACATTGACCAATATCAGGCTATAAAAGCTGCGAGCCGGCACAAAATCGTGTTTAACGGCGATATACGCACGATCGCAGATGCCCGACGACTCTCTGACGAATATGCACTGATGATCGGACGAGGACTGCTCGCACGACCATCGTTGGCTGCCGAGCTGAGTGACGGCAACATGATGTCTGACGACCGGCTCAGAGCCGGCGTGCTCGAGATGCACCGCCGGCTGTATGAGCACTATCGCTCGATATTATGCGGTGATACCCAGATATTGAGTAAGCTGAAAACATTCTGGGACTATGCCGACGAGACACTATGGGGCCGGAAAATGTTAAAATCAATCCGGAAATCAACCGGAATTGTTAACTACATGGATATAGTAAATTCGAATTTAAAAATATGAAAAACGGAGATCTCATACCCGACGTTCTCGGTCTCGACGCCGAGGGTCGCGAAGTGCGTGCCGATCAGTTTACCGGACGCCCGCTCATCATTTATTTCTACCCCAAGGATAATACACCCGGCTGCACAGCCGAAGCCTGCTCGATACGTGATGGCTATGAGAGCCTGACATCAAAAGGTTATATAGTAATCGGTATCAGCAAAGACTCGCCTGCGAGCCATGTGAAATTTGCCTCGAAACACGAGTTGCCGTTTATTTTGCTCAGCGACCAGTCGACCGAAGTCAACCAAGCTTTCGGTGTATGGCAGAAAAAGAAAATGGCCGGACGCGAGTATATGGGCACAGTACGCACAACCTTTGTGACCGATGCCGACCACCGCATCACGCACATCATCAGCAAGGTCGACACCAAGAACGCAGCCGCCCAACTGCTCGAGACAATCAAGGACGATAAATAAACGTAAAATTGCGACCGGATGCTATTCCTGCCGCCCGGGCCGAGAAATATCGGTCGGGACGGCACTTTGTACATGCGGTCGGCAACGTCATATTATCCATCGACAAGCCTGCACCGACAAGCGTATCGGCCACATAGCGGGCAAGGTCGACATGCGGCCGGCATGTGCCACGGCGGCTGACAAATTTATCCGGAAAACGACAGGCCACCTCGTCACCCACCTCAAAACAGTTAAGACATATACACGGACCTGCATAGACCTTTATGCGCGATGGACGGGCACCAAGACCGCACATGGCATCAATGGCCCGCAACTGGATACCGGCCACAGCGCCGCGCCAACCGGCATGCACGGCCCCTATGACACCCGATACGGTATCGGCCATCACAAGAGGCAGGCAATCAGCGGTATTGACTCCGATCACGACACCACGGCGCGAGGTGACCACAGCGTCCATACCGTCAAGTTCGTCGGGCGACGGTAGCGCGTCACCGACCGTAAGCACAGACGTGCCATGGGTCTGTCGCGGAATGATGATCATCTCAGGCGCGAGGCCGAGAGCAGAGGCAAGCCGATTACGACACGCCACATAGTGTTGCCGATTATCGCCCGTGTAGTGGCATAGCGTAAATCCGGAGTATCGGTCGAGGGCATCAACCGAGCTGCCACGACAAGTCGTACCGGCCACAATATCGTCGCGATTACAAAAGAATTCGATAAATGAGGTATCCATGACGCAAAAATACGAAAAAACTCTATTACTTTGCCGATATGCAGTATGAGCGTGAGACCATCTGCATACTTTTTACTAAAAAGTTTTGGCATAACGGCCAAAATATATAACTTTGCATCATCAACCGCGGTAGTAGCTCAGTTGGTAGAGCATCAGCTTCCCAAGCTGAGGGTCGCGGGT
>JAUNGA010000004.1 GCA_030524765.1 Bacteroidales bacterium
TTATCGCTAACCACCAAATTTCCAACTACTTAATTTTCATCGAACTCACGTTAATGTTAGTCTTGTCGCTCCCGGCGACAGCGCAATTGCGCGTGTCGGGTACGGTAACATCGGGCGACGACGGCGAACCTCTGATCGGCGCGAGCGTGCGCGTGGTAGAGGACAAGGCCAACGGTGTCACAACCGATATCGACGGCAATTATATAATAAATGTACAGCCCGGGCAGACCCTGCGGTTTACCTATGTAGGCTGCGACCCATACCAGAAAATAATAACCGAATCTCAGACCCTTGATGTCACTTTAAGTGGAACCTCTGAACTTAATGAAATTGTTGTCGTGGGCTATGGCACGATGAAAAAGAGCGACCTGACAGGCTCGGTAACGTCTGTCTCGGCCGAGAATCTGCAAAAGACTCCGGCTGCGTCGCTCTCCAATGCCCTTCAGGGTCAGGCCGCAGGTGTGACCGTAAACTCTCTCACCGGTCGCCCGGGCGCCGGTGCCGAGGTGCGTATCCGTGGCGTCGGTACGGTAAACGGCGCTTCACCTATATATGTAGTCGACGGTGTGATCACCGACGACATCTCATTCCTGTCGCCGAGCGATATCGCCAGCACCGAGATCCTCAAGGATGCATCGGCCACAGCGATCTACGGTAGCCGCGGTGCCAACGGTGTGATCATCGTCACCACCAAGACCGGCCGCCCCAACGCCAAGGCGCAGATCACCTTTGATGCCTATGCAGGCGTGCAGCAGCGCTGGCGCAAACTTGATGTCATGGGTGCCAAGGACTTTGCCGACACCTACGTGGCCATCAATGCCAACGACCGTGCCCGCAAGGTGTATCAGGAGCAGGGTTTCAACCAGTGGCTGCGCACATTTATGGGTGTAGGCGCATCGCCCTACTATCCTACGGTATATAATGCCGAAACCAATCCCGACGGCTTTGATTACAGCTCGGTTGACACCGACTGGCAGGACGAAGTGTTCCGCGACGCGTGGATCCAGAATTATCACCTTTCGATCGACGGCGGCAGCGACAAGTTCACCTACTCGATGAGCGGCAGCTGGTTCAAACAGGAAGGTACCGTGATCGGCTCTGACTTCAGCCGTTTCACCGGCCGTCTCAACACTACCTATCAGGCAACTCCGTGGCTCAAGGTCGGCGAGAACATCTCGTTTACCGCCTCTGTCGCCCGCAACGCATATGAGAGCGGCGACAATGTGGAGAGTGCCGGCGCCAACATCCTCTCGGCAGCATTTGCGATGGCACCGTGGGATCCCACCCGCTATCCCGAAGGCTCGATCAACCGCAACGGCAAGGACCTCAGCGGCGGCATCGCGGCCGGTTCGAACTTCAAGAATGTCACCAGCCCTCTGAGCATGGTCGAGTATTCTCATCCCAAAGTGCGCAACGAGCGCTGGGTGGGCAACGTGTTTGCCGAGATCGAGCCCATCGAGCATCTGACTTTCCGCTCGACATTCAGCTTTGACTACCGCATCACAACCGACCGCAGCTTCATGGACGCTTACGAGGTGTCGTCGTATGACAGCCGTCAGAAAAACTTCCTCTCATCGTCTATGGGACGTGCCTACAACTATATCGTAGACAATATCCTCACTTATTCGAACCATATCGGTCGTCACGACTTCTCGGCAATGGCCGGACAGACTGTCGAAGAGTACAGCTGGTACAGCATGGGCTCGAGCGGCTCGACTATCCTCAACCCCGTCGACAAGAACTGGTTCCTGTCGCAGGTGACCGACGACTTCGGCCGTCCGGGCGACTCGGTGGCCCGCAACCGCCGCTTCTCGTGGCTGGGACGTCTGCACTACAGCTATGACGAGCGCTATCTGGCCACAATCAACTTCCGTGCCGACGGTTCGAGCAAATTCCCCGAGAACTCATGGGGCTACTTCCCCTCGTTCGCACTCGCATGGCGCATCAACCAGGAGCCCTGGCTGCGCGACGTGGCCGAGCTCACCAACCTCAAGCTGCGCATGGGCTGGGGTAAGGTCGGCAACGACAATATCGGCAACAACGCGTTCCTGCTGCAGATGTTCAACACCGGTCCCACATTTGTCGACTATGTGCTGGGTCTCGACCAGGCACTGGCCAACGGCGCCACCGTGCTGACATGGGTCAACAAGGGCGGCCACTGGGAGAATACCGAGCAATGGAGCGTAGGTCTTGACTTCGGCCTGTGGCAGAACAAGCTGACCGGCTCGATCGACGGATTTATCCGCAACACCAACGACATGCTCATGTCGGTGACCGCTCCGGCTCACGTGGGCAACCGCTACTCGGCCACCGCCAATGTAGGCAAGGTGCGAAACCGCGGTATCGAGATCAGCCTCGAGCACCGCAATCAGATCGGTCGTGATTTCAGCTATTCGATCAGCGGCAACGTATCGTTTATCGACAATAAACTCGTGGCGCTCAACGGCGGCTCGCCCATCTATACCAACTACAACAACGTGCAGGTAGTCGACGAGGGTCATCCGCTCTACTACTTCTGGGGCTATAACTACGACGGTATCTACCGCACCGACGAAGAGGCCCTCGAGCACCTCACCGGATACACCGCAGCCGATATACCCTTCCACGCCGGCGATGCCAAATACCGTGACAACAACGGTGACGGCCGCATCGACGACAAAGACCGCGTAGAGCTCGGCTCGTCGATACCCTGGCTCAACTACGGTATCAACCTGGGCGGCTGGTGGCGCGATTTCGACGTGCAGATCTTCTTCCAGGGCGTTGGCGGCAACAAAATCTACAACCAGATGCGTCACCGTCTCGAGAGCAACGGCTCTACATCGGTACTCTCGCCCGTGATGACCGATGCCTGGACTCCCAACAACCCCGAGGGCTCGATACCCAACCCCAAGAACACCATCAACTATTACGTATCAGACCGTTTCCTCGAGAGCGGATCATACTTCCGCCTCAAAAACCTGCAGATTGGCTATACTATCCCGACCGCCATCACCAGCAAGGCCGGCTTTGAGCGCTGCCGATTCTATCTGCAGGGCGGCAACCTCTTCACCGTCACCAAATATAAAGGTTTTGACCCTGAGGTATCAAGCGGTGTCGACTATGGCAACTATCCGCAGTCGCGCACATTCATCTTCGGTGTAAATATCACCTATTAATCTCTCAACCACGAAAATACAATGATGAAAGCAAAATATATCACTCTTGCCGCCGCGGCAGCCCTTGCCGTATCGATGAGCTCGTGCAACGACTGGCTCAAAGACGAGGGTCCCGGCAGCCAGGATTTCGACGACTTTTTTACCGGCGGAGCCGTGGCCATACAGACGGTCAACGCCTGCTATGCTCCGCTTGCATGGGAATACAACCACAGCTATTTCTCAGAATGGTATTTCGGCGACATAGCCTCTGACGACGCTCTCAAGGGCGGCCAGGACCTCGCCGACGGTGCCGAGGCCTACGATATCGACAACTTCAAGGTCAATGCCAACAACGGTATCTGCCTCGACTACTACCGTGCCAAATATCAGGGTATCGCACGATGCAACCTCGCTCTGCAGCAGGTCGAGGGTGTAGAGCCCGACGACGATATGACCGAGGCCCGCAAAGACTGCCTTATGGGCGAGGCCTACTATCTGCGTGCGTTCTACTACTTCCAGCTGGTTCGTGTCTTCGGCGGAGTGCCTCTGGTCGACTTTGTCGTCGACTCGAGCGAGCGCTGGCAGCAGCCCCGCGCGACAGCCGAGGAAGTGTACGAGCACATCATCGCCGATCTCAAGCTGGCCGAGTCGCTGCTCTGGGATAAATCGAAATATCCTGCCACCGATCTCGGCCGTGCCACCCGCGGCGCCGCCCAGGCAATGCTCTGCAAAGTATATCTCTATATGAAGGACTATGACAACGCATACCTCTGGGGCAAAAAGTGGGTAGACACCCAGTACGGCTCGGAATATCGTCTGTGCCCGACATATTTTGACAATTTCACTCTCGCCGGCGAGAACGGCCCCGAGAGCGTGTTCGAGATACAGTATATGGCCGATCCGACCAGCGATTACGGCGAAGGCTTCGGTTTCACCCGCGGCACATTCTCTACGGTGCTCTGCCGCCCGCGTTTCTCGCGTCTGCCTCTCGGCCGCAAAGGCTGGGGCTGGAACCATCCCACCCAGAATCTCTACGACGAGTTTGAGGAAGGCGATCCGCGCCGCGAGGCCACAATCGGTGAGCCCGACGCTGCATCGGCCCTTGAGGTCGAGGTCAACTATCTCGGCTCGACCTACTACAACCGCAAGGTCGCTTATGAGGATGGAGTCGACTTCCCGGCCATCGACCACGACTCTCGCTCGCCGCTCAACTACCGTCTGATACGTGCGTCTGACGTGCTGCTGCTCTATGCCGAGGCAGCCCTCGAGAGCGGCAAAGACACCAACGCCGCCAAATGGGCTCTCGAGCAGGTGCGTGCCCGTGCCCGCGCCAACGCCGCCAACCCGTCGGCACTGCCCGCATTCCCCGGCTACGGTTATGCCGACAACACCGAGGGTCTGCGTCAGGCAATCCGCCACGAGCGCCGCGTAGAGCTCGGCATGGAAGGCCATCGCTGGTTTGACCTGGTGCGCTGGGGCATCGCCTTTGAGACCATGGACAAAGACCAGGGCACATACGGACGCAGCGAGACCGCCGAGGCACGTGCCGAAATGGCAAACTTCATCAAGGGCAAATGCGAGCTCTTCCCCATCCCTGCCGAAGAAATCAACCTCAACCCGATGACGCAGAATCCGGGCTATTAATTACAACCGAGACACTTCTCTCATAACCACAACTCCACGGCCGGCGCGGCCGGCCGTGGAATATATTCAAGAAACCACTAAATAAACCTAATATTAACCAAAATCAAATCCACGAAGATGAAAAAAATTACTCTTCTTGCCTCTATGGCTATGGTCGCAGCCGCCGCATCGGCACAGTATGCTTGCGATCCCTCGGCAGCAACAGTCCTTGCAAAAGGTAAAGTGACCGAACTCGGTGTTATCGGCCTCAGCGAGGCTTCACAGGCTGAGTTCAAGGATGCTACTGTATATCAGTATGGCCCTGACAATGACACCCGTAACCTCTGGTTCTGGGACAATACACTTAGCGCGGGTGATTCTTCATATCCCGGCGTCGATGATCAGGTTGACGGCTATGTGTCTGCTGTCGTAGGTTCAGCCGGTTGGTCAGGCGCAGGCTATAATGAGGGCGCACCCGGTGTCAACACCTCATGGTGGAATGCCAACACCCGTTTCCACCTGGCATATATGACCTCCGGTACAGCTCCTGCCTCGATCGCTATCATCATAGCTGATGGAGAGAGTGACTGCGGCAGTGTTCCCGCCAAAATCGCTCTCGGCGACGCTTATGTAGACAACGGTGCCACATACCCCGCTGTCGCTCCCAAGGCAAGTGATGACTGGCAGGGTATCGACATCAGCTTTGCCGACCTCAAAAAACTGTGGCCGTCTTTCGATTTCAAGGCCATCGACAACTGGACAGGTAACATCATGTCTTTCCTGGGCGGCGGTGTCTCAGGTCAGACTTTTGCTTTTGACGCAATCTACTTCTATCAGCTCGAAGGTGGCGACGGCATCGCTGACGCTGTCAACGACGCAGAATGGGTGATCACCGACAACACCATCAACGTGGCCGGTGCACAGGGCATCGAACTCTTCGACCTCAGCGGCAAACTCGTTAAATCGACTGCCGGCACAACACTCGGCATCAGCAACGTAGCCGGTGGCCTTTACATCGCCAAGGCCGGCAACGCAGTACGCAAGGTCGCTGTTAAATAATCAGGCTACACTGCAGCTACAGGGCCTTATCGCCCTTACCTCTCTGAAACTTGATGTTCTAAGATAAAAAAGTTAGTTTTTGAGTAAACGGACGGCGGCTCCCGGCGAGTCAAGTCAACGGGAGCTGTCCGCCCTTTTTATCTCACTCCCACCTCACATCCCCCCTCCTAAAAATCTACAAACTATCTCCATGAGACTCAAATCACTCATCACTATATCGTTTGCATGCCTGACGCTCGGCGTGTGGGCGGCCGATCCTCAGACGGGTTCGGGCGAGACCGACGGGTATAAGCTTGTGTGGCAAGACCTTTTTGATGCCGCCGAACTCAATCCTGACCGCTGGAATATAGAGGTCAACAACGGTGGCGGCGGCAACAATGAGCTGCAATACTATACCGACCGCGAGAGCAATGTGCGCATAGGCGACGATGGCAACGGCAACAGATGTCTGATATTGACCGCTCGCCGCGAGAACTATGGCAACCGCGCGTTTACCTCGGGCCGCGTCAACAGCAAGAACCTGACGGTATTCACCCACGGCAAGATCGAGGCTGCGATACGCATGCCCAAGACCGCCAACGGCCTGTGGCCGGCATTCTGGATGATGGGCAACGATTTCGACGCGGTGGGCTGGCCTCGCTGCGGCGAGACAGACATTGTGGAGATGGGGCATCAGAATGCTTTCGCAGCGGGTACGCAAGAGCGCTTCTTCAATGGCGCATGCCACTGGGGACAGGGCTGGCCCGCGGCGTCGTATGCCAAAGACACCACAAAGAGCTATTCGCTGCAAGACGGCGAGTATCATCTGTTTACTGTCATTTGGGACGAACAGTCGATCAAGATGTATGTCGATCTCGACCGCATCCCCAAACAGACTCCCTACTACAAAATCGACATTCCCCATAACGATCCCGGCAACGAGTGGTCGGCAGGCAATTACTTTCACAAAAACAATTTCATTATCTTCAATCTTGCCGTGGGCGGCAACTTCCCCGGCATATTCAACGCATCAGGCATCACGGCGCTCAATGCCGATAACGGCAACGAGGCGTCGATGTATGTCAACTATGTGAAAGTATATCAGCGCGGCACCTCAGACGAGGATATGTTTGCGATGGTACCCGGCGACTCGCAGAGTTCGGGAGTCGAATCGGCCGTCGCCGATACCTGTGGCGGTCACATCACCGTCGAGGGTCGCGAGGCCGTCTGCGACGGTGCCGACATCACGGTCTATACCGTGGCCGGCGCTCCCGTGGCCGAGGGCCGCACCCGCATAGACATGAGCATGTTGCCCGCAGGCATCTATATCATCACCGCATGCGGCGCCCACGCCACATCGTCGATAAAGACGATACTCAAATGATATGTCAACACTTTATATATCAGCCTAAAATCGGAAATGCGCATCTCCCTCATAACCTTAAGAATCTCAGACCATAATTATCATTGCGCGTAAACCGTGTGGTCGCGGCGGGGGACCGGATTCCCGCGCCGTGGCCACATTTTAATTGAAAAACTCCTTAAATAAATAACCAAAATACAGTGAAACTTTACAAGATCGCATATAAATCTCTGATCGCGGCAGCAATGATGTGTGCCGCGGGCACAGTGCATGCGGCCGGCGACGATACCGAGGCACGCATCGAGAATCTACTCTCGCAGATGACCCTGCAGGAGAAAGTCGGCCAGCTCAACCAGCTGTCGGGCTATGGCTATCACCAGGCGATGGTCGACGCCGTGCGCGGCGGTGCTGTCGGTTCGCTGCTCAACGAGGTAAACCCCGAGGTGGTCAATGCCCTGCAGCGCGAGGCTGTCGAGAATTCGCGGCTGCACATCCCGCTGATCTTCGCCCGCGATGTAATACACGGTTTCAAGACCATCTTCCCCATACCGGTGGGCCAGAGCGCCACATGGAATCCCTCGCTGGTCGAGGAAGGCAGCCGTGTTGCTGCGGCCGAGGCTTCGTCGGCCGGTGTGCGCTGGACATTCTCGCCTATGGTCGACATCGCCCGCGATGCACGCTGGGGCCGTCTGGCCGAGGGCTATGGCGAAGACCCTTATCTGACAACTGTCATGGGCCTGGCCGCCGTGCGCGGCTATCAGGGCGACGACCTGAGCAAGCCCGGCACGATGGCCGCCTGTGTCAAGCACTTCTGCGGCTACGGCGCATCTGAGGGCGGTCGCGACTACAACACCACCTGGATCCCCGAGCCACTGCTGCGCGACGTCTATCTGCCACCTTTCAAGGCCGGTGCCGAGGCCGGCGCGGCCACGTTCATGTGCTCGTTCAACGACATCAACGGCGTGCCCTCGTCGGGCAACGCATTCCTGCTGCGCGATGTGCTGCGCGGCGAGTGGGGCTGGGACGGCCTGCTCGTGAGCGACTGGAACTCGATCGGCGAGATGGTGGCACACGGCTATGCGGCCGACAAGCGTCATGCTGCCGCACTGGGTGCCAATGCCGGCGTCGATGTAGATATGGAGGCGCATGCCTACTCTGACAATCTCGTCAGTCTGGTCGAGAACGGCACCGTGCCCGTGAGCGTCATCGACGACATGGTGCGCAATGTGCTTCGCCTCAAATTCCGTCTGGGCCTGTTCGACAACCCCTATGTCGACATGGCCACAGCCAACCGGTTCTACGAGCCCGCGAGCCTCGACGCCGCACGCCGCACAGCCGAAGAGAGCGCCGTGCTGCTGACCAACAACGGTGTGCTGCCTCTCAAAAATGTCAAGAAAATATTTGTGACCGGCCCCATGGCCGATGCCAAGCACGATCAGAACGGCACATGGTGCTTTGACATGGAGAAAGACCGCACGGTCACTCCGCTCGAGGCCCTGCGCGAGATGTATGGCGCCGACAATGTGATATATATGCCGGGGCTGGCCTATAGCCGCGACCGTGATACATCGCACTTCGACGATGCTGTCGCAGCAGCTAAAGCTGCCGACGTGATTCTCTATTTCGGCGGCGAGGAAGCCGTGCTGAGCGGCGAGGCCCACAGCCGTGCCGACATATCGCTGCCCGGCGCACAGACAGCCTATCTGCGTGCGCTCAAGGCTGCCGGCCGTCCGCTGGTGACCGTCGTGATCGCCGGCCGACCCATCACCCTGCCCGAAGAAAAAGAGTTGAGCGATGCGATACTCTTCATGTTCCATCCCGGCACCATGGGCGGCCCGGCGCTGGCCAATGTGCTCAGCGGCAAGGCTGTGCCCGGCGGCAAACTGCCTATATCGTTCCCCCGCATGGTAGGTCAGGTTCCGATGTACTATGCCCATAAGAATACGGGCCGTCCGACATTCGAGATGACCCTCATCGACGACATACCTCTTGAGGCCGGCCAGACCTCGACCGGCTGCACAAGCTACTGGCTCGATGCCGGTCTTGATCCTCTCTTCCCCTTCGGCTATGGCCTGAGTTATACCACATTCGAGTATGGCGTGCCCGAGCTGTCGGCCACTGAGATCGGCACTGACGGCAGCCTGACAGTGAGCTGTACCGTGACCAACACCGGCTCGGTGACCGCCACCGACGTCGCTCAGCTCTATGTGCGCGACCCCGTGGCCTCGCTGGCCCGTCCGGTCAAAGAACTTAAGGGCTTTGAGAAATTAAGCCTTGCCCCCGGCGAGAGCCGCACCGTAACCTTCACGTTGGCGGCCGACGACCTGGCATTCCACAATCTGCGCGGAGAGCGCGTGGTAGAGCCCGGCGACTTCCATCTTTGGGTCGACAATTCGTCGGCCTGCACCAAACAACCGATAACATTTAAAGTTAAATAAACCATGAGAAGATATATAGCAGCACTCGCGGCCGCCGCCATCGTAGGCGCCGGCGCGATCGACGCCCGTAGCTACAAACGCGGCGTGAGCGAAAACCAATTTTCGATCACACAGGAGATGACCCCGCTTGCCCCCGGTGTGAGCTGGTACTACAACTGGGGTAATGTCCCCGGCGGCAATATCCGCGATTTCGACGGTTTTGAGTTCATCCCCATGTGCTGGAACAGCAGCTACAACGTCGATAATATCCGCAAATACTGCAAAGAGCATCCCGAGGTCAAATACATCCTCGGCTTCAATGAGCCCAACTTCACCAATCAGGCCAACATGACCCCGGCGGCGGCCGCACAGAAATGGCCCGCCGTAGTCGAACTCGCCCGTGAACTCGGCCTCAAGATCGTGGCTCCGGCGCTTAACTACTCGCCCAACGCTCCCTATCAGAGCCCTACCAAATGGTTTGACGAGTTTGTCGCTCTGGTGGGCAAGGATTCGTTTGACTATGTTGCCATCCACGGCTACGGCGGCTTCGGTGTGATCAAGACTCTCGCCACCGAATTCCACGAGCGTTACGGCAAAGACGTGTGGGTGACCGAGTTCTGCTATTGGCCCGGCGAGAGCGGTCATGTAGCCCCCGACACACAGATCTCGTCGATGGTCGAGACCGTGACATGGCTCGAGACCACACCGTGGATCTACCGTTATGCATGGTTCAAGGCCAAGGGTGCCTACAATTCCAACTCGGCTCCCAACTACGGCCTGATTATCTCTAAGACCGGCTATGACGAGCGCGAGCTGTCGCCCCAGGGCAAGGTCTATGTATATATGTCTGAGTTTGACAGCGAGATCTGGAACGCTGTCGGCACCGCAGTCAATGCTGTCGACTATATCAACGCCGACAAACTGGCTTTGGGCGAGGGCGCCAACGCGGCTTGCGGCAAACCCATCGAGATCAGCCGCTTCAATGCCGGCTCGTATGCCGACTATCAGTTTGACGTACCCGAGGCAGGCGACTATCGTCTGGTGCTGACCGTGACCGGCGAGGGCGAGCCCGTGCGCTTCGACCCCACGCTGCAGGTGCAGACTGTCAAGGATGGCAACGCCACCGCAGTGAGTGCGTCGAAGCAGTTCACACTCCCGGGCAACAATACCGACTATGTCGAGCGCGAGATACCCGTGACCCTCGCTGCAGGCCGTCAGACCCTGCGCATCGCCGACATGGCACCCTATACTCCCAGCGGTATACGCATATCGACCGTCACACTGCGTTCAGCCGGCTCGGGCGTTGACGATATCGCTGTCGACGGCGACAATATTACCGTTAATGTCTACACTCTGCAAGGTATCATGGTGCGTGAGAACGTACCGGCATCCGAGGCCACCGCGGGATTGCCCGCAGGCATCTATGTGGCCGGCGGTCGTAAGATCGTGGTGAAGTGATAGATATTTTATAATGGATTTCCCATCAAGCTAAGAATATACTTACAAGTGAGACTACATTATTTATTACTGATGCTTGTGCCGGCGTTTTGTGCGCCGGCGCAAGTCCCCGTTCAGGCAGGACGGGCCAGCTATGCCTCATGTCCTCCGGGATATAAGTCAAAGACTGATGAGCATGCCGGCTTCAACGCCCATGCCGTCGAGGGTAAAAAACTATATGCCGACGAGGCCGAGGGTATGCCGCTGCCCACCAACGACTGGTGGACCGATCTGATGCACAGTCAGTTCAGTGGCGCCCTGTGGAGCCTGCCGCAAATGCTCTATACCGGCGCGTCGGGTGTCACGGTGCACTATCCCTCATACTGGATCGACAACGGCACCGAAATCAAATCGCGCACGTCGCTGACTGTCGGCGGCCGTGGATTCACCGCCGCCGAGGCACGTGCCACAGCCTGGCACGACTGGGATGTGGTGATGACACTGCCCGGCACCCGCGCCGGACGGTCTATGACTGTCACGATGGGGCACGGCATGCCGTTCACATGGATCGAGACCGAAGGCATCGATCCCGAGATCTCGTTCTCTGCCGCGCCCGTGCTGTCGGGCGATGCCTCGACCGGCATTTGCGCCCGCCTGGGCGATGACTGCTATGGCATCTATCTGCCCGAGGGCGCAAAGACCGTCATGGCCGAGGGTCGCCTGACCATCGATCTCTCATCGGCACGTGGCGAGTATGTGGTCGTGGCTCTGCTGCCGTCGGCCGCATCGCTTGGCGAATATGCCAGATATGCCTACTCGGTACCCCGCCAGACCCGTCTGTCGTGGAGCTACGACGAGACACGGTCGCTGCTCAACACCGTGTGGCATGTCGATGCCGACAATCTGCGTCGGCCCGGCGAATTCGCTCCGGTGATGCAGGGATTCCTGCCTCACGCCTACAAACACTGGGCCAACGGTCCCGCGCTTGACGGTGCGGAGTACATGTCTCCGCGCGGTATGCTGCGCATGGCCGCGGTCTCGACCTCGACCGACAATACATGGACGTATGCCTACCGTTTCACAGGCATACTGCCATATTATGCCGTTCCGGGCGTAGATGCCTCGGTGGCCAACCCCTATCGTCCCGAGATCATGCGCGGACTGATGCAGAAATATGCCGCTTCAGGTACATTCGGCGACGATACCTATTGGGGTGGCAAAGGTCTGGTGCAGATGGCCCTCAACATGACTTTCGCCCGCGAGACCGGCGACGAGGAGTCGTATCGGCTCAGCCGCGACAAGCTGCGCGGGGCTCTGGTCGACTGGCTCACCTATACTCCGGGAGAGAATACCAAATTTTTTGCTTATTATCCCCGCTGGGGCTCTCTGGTCGGCTACGACGTGAGCTATGACTCTGACGCGTTCAACGACCACCACTTCCACTATGGCTACTTTATATATGCGGCCGCGCTGCTGTGCCTCGAAGACAAGGAGTTTGCCGCCGATTACGGCGAGATGCTCACTATGATAGCCAAGGATTATGCCAATTATGACCGCAATGACGCCCGTTTCCCGTTCCTGCGTACGCTCGACCCGTTTGCAGGCCACTCATATGCCGGCGGAAACGGCGACCATCTCAACGACAACGGCAACGGCCAGGAGTCGTCGTCAGAGGCCATGCAGTCGTGGGGCGGCGTCTACCTGCTGGGTGTGGCGCTTGGCGACCGCGAGATGCGCGACGCCGGTATTTTCGGCTGGATGACCGAGAGCCGTGCGACAGCCGAATACTGGTTTGACCGTGACCATATCCACCCCGGACATCAGCATAACTACGATTACACCAAGTATGCGTCGCCGTGGTGCACCAACCTCACGTCAAAGGGCATAGGCTGGTGGACGTGGTTCTCGGGCGACGCCCTGTGGATGCACTCGATACAGTGGATGCCCGTGTCGCCCATGCTCGGATACCTGTCTGAGGATCTCGAGTTTGCCAAATGGGATGTCGAGACCATGATGGGCAGCACCGGTTACAAATGGTTTGAGAAGACCACCGAGGGCGACGCATTGGCCGACCAGTCGGTGGGCAATGTCGTGCTCTGCTATCTCGAGCGCTCTGATCCCGACGAGGCCGCATCGATATTTGACCGGGCCATCGAGGGCGACTTCGGCATCTACCGCAATGTTGACACCGGACATATCTCTTATTATGTGATACACAACCATCGCACCTACGGCGAGATCGACCGCGATGTGACAGCCGATATCCCCACGGCCAACTGTTATGTAAAGCCCGACGGCTCGCGCACATACATTGTATATAACAGCGACGATACCGAGCGTCGCGTGACATTCTACCGCAACGGCGTGGCCGAGCGTACCGTCACTGCCGCTCCGCGGTGCATGACCCCGTTCACCGCCGATCCCCGTCCCGACCGCATCGCTGTCAGACCTGCCGAAGGCACCGTGCTGCCTCCGGGCGACGCCACCCGTCTCTCGGCCATCGTATATGACCAGTATGGTGTGACCGTGCCCGGCGCATCGGTCAGCTACGCCATATCGCCGGCATCGGCCGCTACTGTGGCCGACGGCATGCTGACAGTGTCGGCTTCGGCTGTCCGCGGCTCGCGTTATACTCTCACGGCCACATCAGGCAATCTGACCGAGACTGTTGAGTTTGAGGTCAACGACCGCCCGGCGGCCGACCATTGCGCCATCAGCCCGTCCATCGACTATGTCGAGCAAGGCCGTCAGCTGACATTCGCGCTCGACATCATCGACCAGTATGGCAAACCTATGGAGGCAGATGCCGTATGGACCATCGCCGATCTCAATCGAGGCACCTCGGTCAAGGGAGCATCGCTCGAGGACGCCCGTCCTGGCAAATACCGTGTCACAGCCGTCATCGGCGACCGCGAGGTCAACCATGATTTCGTGGTGACTCCGGCGCTGCCCAACATAGCCTTCGGCTGCCCTGTCACAGAGTCGAGCCACGAGAATGTGGGCTGTCTGCCCGAAAATCTTACCGACGGTGACCACGGCACTCGCTGGGGCAGCGAACACAGCGACGACCAGTGGGTATGCGTCGATCTGGGCGAGCCGAGCTACGTGTCGCGCGTATGGATCGACTGGGAGGCTGCTCATGCGACTGAATATGCGATCGAATTTTCGGCCGACGGCGACGAGTGGACCGAGGTATGCCATCCCACATCGGTGACGACTCCCCGCAGCGATATGCAGTCGATCGACGCGGTATGTCCCCGGTATATACGCATCCGCGGCATCAGTCGCGCCACAGCTTATGGCTACTCTATATACGAACTCGAGGTCTATGGATTCGCGCTCTCGGCCGATCGTGACGAGGTGCTCGGATTCGACATCACAGCCCCCGCCTGGATGGATCAGGGTTCTGTCGGCGAACTGTCGGCAACGGCTTATACACTCGGCGGCGATACCCGCGACATCGACGTCGACTGGAGCTGCTCGCACGATGCCCGTTTCGAGGGCAACCGTTTCACGCCTCTTGCCTACGGCAACGTCACTGTGACAGCCACGGCCCGCAGCCTGTCGCGTGCGGCGGCTATGAGCTCGACCAAGTCGATATTTGTCAACGAGGCCACGCGCCTGGCATCGCTGAGCCTATCACCCGCCGAGGCTACCGTACTGCACGGCGAGACTATCGCTCTGACACTCGACGGACTCAATCAGTATGGCGGCATACACGCTGTCGATACCGACAATGTCGACTGGACTGTAACCGATGCGTCCGGTCGCGACATAGAGCCCTCGAAGGTGCTCGCAGACATGACATTCGCCCCGCTCGAGGCCGGAACATACACCGTGACAGCCAACTATGGCGGTTTGAACCGGTCGGCCACGCTGACGGCCGAATCAATCGACCGTGCCAACCTCGCTCTCAGACGTCCGGTCACCGCGACTTCGGTGCGCGACAACAATTATGCGTCACATATCAATGACGGCCTGATGGATACCCGTTGGGAGAGCGAATGGCAGCAAGACCCGCAGACGGTCACCATCGACCTTGAAAGTCCGTTCAACCTCAACCGCATGGAGATCGCGTGGGAGGGCGCTTATGCCAAGCATTATACCGTCGAGACATCGCTTGACGGCCATAGCTGGCAGCAGGTGTACGAGCATAGCGGCAGCCTGCCCGACGGCCTCACCGATTCGTTTGCGATAAAAGAGACTCCGGCCCGTTATGTGCGCCTCAACTGCCTCGCCCGTGAGCTCGACGCTTATGGCAACAGCGCGCACGAATGGCGTGTATATGGCACAAGCCGCTACAATGACCTCACCGGTGTGACCGATGTTACCGTGGGCGTTGCCGCACCTCAGGGCGTCTACACAGTCGACGGCCGTCTGCTGCGCCACACCAATGATACCACCGGTCTTGCCACCGGCCTGTATATCGTCGGAAATAAGACAGTTTTTATTCCCTAAATAATTAACTTTTTAAATCTTAATTCATGAAGAAAGCAATTCTTTCGGCCATCATGGGTCTTGCGACCCTCGGCGCCGCCGCCACTGACTATGTGGTCTATGGTACGGTAGGCGAAGGCCAGGAGCAGATCCCCTGCAACTACTACCAGTGGGAAGGCACTTATGACTCTCAGGAAGTCGACGGTGCGACAGTATGGACCATCCACAACGACACATGGTTTGGCGGCGGATGGGAGTCTGTGGAGACCTGGGACGCCTCAGTGTTAAACAATACCGACGTCAAACTCAAGTTTGAATATAAGACTACCGGAAACAGTATCGTTTCGCTTCAGTTCAACAACACCAGCAAAGGTGTTACAGATCAGCTCGAAGTCTCTCTGCCTGACCGCGACGGCGAGTGGCATGAGGCCGTAGTTGATATGAACGCCAAGTACCAGAAAGTGCTCTCGTCTATCACAAACGGCGACAAGGTCTATGTTTTTGCACCCGTCGGCGGTGCAGGCTGGGGCGGCAAGGAGATCTCGTTCCGCAACATACGCTTCGAGGTGACCGGCGAGCAGGTTGAACCCGAGCCCGAACCCGATTTCGGTCTGGGTAACGTATGGCATGGCTCTGCCCAGGGCAAGAGCGCTCAGTCAGGCAAATTCAGCCTCAACATCGACTATGAGATCACAGCCAATGCCGACGGCACATTCACAATCGTAGCCGAATTTGACAATACTGATGCTTCTTTCAACTATGAGCTGCTCAACCGTGGCAAATGGGACAAGTTTGAGAATGTCGGTGGTAACACATTCTCTCTGACCACTACCAATACCTACGCCCTCAAAGAGCGTGTATATGAGCTCGCATTCTGGATTGCATCATCTGACGGTCTTATCCGCATCGACTTCGAGTATCTCTTCGGTGCAGGAAATGAGCTGGTCATCGCACCCCGCGTATCAGCCAAGGCCGAGAACGTGACTGCGACTTCAGCCGACATCGTCTACGACGTGACTCTGCCCGCCGAGCTCGAGGGAGCCGATGTGGTAGTTTATCTCAACGACGAAGTGGCCGCTGCGAGCCCCGTCGCCCTCACCGGCCTGACTCCTAATACCGCTTATGCCTACACACTCAAGGCTGTCGCCACTCTCGGTGGCGAGACCTATGAGGGCAAACCCCTCAAGGTCGAGTTCAAGACCCTGCGCGACGGCGCGACCACTCTGGTCTACTATGCCATAGCCGACGACCTCGTGCCCAACGCTTATCTCGACGGCGAGGATCCCGCTACCGACCGTCGCGACATCCCCATGTCGATCGAGGCCAAGATCATCTACAACCCCGACATGACCATGACTGTCGAGGCTATTCCCCATTGCAACGGCAATATCGTGGGTCTGGTGCCGGGCATCACCCTCAGAGGCAAGTTTGACCGCAAGGATATGGTTGTCGAGGACGGAAAATGGACAGTCACCACACCCGCCGGTGTCACCTACGACGAGGGCGAAGGTTTTGATTATCTCTACTTCTGGCTGCGTTATGACGGCGGCGAGTCGGGCAACCGCTTCTTTATCCACGGCTACAAGGCAGGTGATGTCAACGAGCCCGTGGCTTATGGCGAGGCCGCCTCTATCGACCTCACCATCGGCGCAACCGAGTTTGCTGTCGATCAGACAGCTCTCGTGACAACAGTCGTGAAAGACGGCAACGGCCACTATCTGCTCGATCAGACTGCCGACCTTTCTGTCGAGGGCAGTGCGTTTGTGATCGACAACGGCAAACTGGTCGCTACCGGTCTCGGCACCGCTACCGTCACCGCCACCATGGGCGAGATCAGCAAATCGACCGATGTAATATGCTTCCTTACCTCTGCAGCCGAGAACAAGGCGCTCAACCTCGAGACAGCCAATGTCGAGTCTGACCACGAGAATCCCGCCCCGGCATTTGACGGCAACGAAGACTCTCAGATGGTATGGGACTGCAGCCAGACCGACGAGCACTACCTCCGCCTCGACCTGGGTGCTGTGATGCATGTGCAGGCCGTGCAGCTCGTATGGGAAGGCGCATCTGCCACCAACTATACCGTTACCCTCGAGAATGAGGCTGCAGAGCCCGCCATGATGCGTGCCGCTGTCAAGGAAGACGGCCACGTGTTCACTGTCGAGGACGGCGATGGCGGTGCCGGCAAGACACCCCGCAAGAACCTCTATCTCGAGGATTACACTCCCATCGCGGCCCGCTATGTGACTCTCAATACCACCAAGGCTTTTGATTCAGGCTGGGGTATCAAACTCAAAGAGATGCGCGTCATGGGCACCGTGGCTCCGACCGTAGGTGTCGAGGACGTTGCCGTTGACACCGACACAGTTGTCAACGTATATACACTGCAGGGCGTATGTGTGCTGCGCGGCGTCAACCCCGCCGAGGCCGCAGACTGTCTGCCTGCCGGTGTTTACATCATGGGCACCCGCAAAGTGGTCGTGAAGTAATCAAAGTTCTCTGACCTGTGAGGCGGCTCCCCGTTTTCGGGTGAGCCGCTTTTTTTTGTGACATTACAATAATTAGTTTAACTTTGCGTTTATTCAAAGAATAATACTTACATCGTAGATATGAGCTCGACTCAAAACCGCAAAGATTACATAGACCTCAACGCCATCGTGCGTGTATGCCTCAAAAAGTGGTATTTTTTTGTTATAGCCGTGGCACTATGCGTCGGTGTTGCGCTGATTTATATGTCAAGTCACGATCCCGAGTATATAGTCAAGGCCAATATGCTTGTCTCTGAGCCCGATGACGGTCTGTCGGCGAGCCCGCTCGGTTCGATTTTCGGTCAGAGCTCTAATGTCAACGACGAGCTTTACTCGATATCGTCGCACACGGTGCTGATGGATGTCGCCCGTGAGCTTGGTCTCGACCGCCGCCATGTGGTGAAGGACGGTCTGTTGCACCGCAAGTTTGCCTACCGTGATTATCCTGTCGACGTGGTGTTCAACCCGACCATTCCCGACACGTTGCGCACTACTCTCACGTTCAAGGTCAAGGTGAGCAAAGACGGTCTTGTCAACGCTACCGTCAAGAATTCGCTTGACGAGCTTGTCGGCGAGATCGAGAAGGCCAAATTCCCCGCCGTGATCAATACCCCCTATGGCAAGTACACGCTTGTGACCACCAAATACTTTGAGCCCGGCGAGACACTCAAGACCAATATCATCCTGAAAGGCTATGATGCCGTGGCCGAGGATCTGGCCGAGGATATCACTATCGATGTTGCCAGCCGCAAGGCCAACATCATCTCGCTCGACATGAAATCAAGCGAGATCACATATGCCCGCAATGTGCTCGACTGCATTATCGATGAGTACAACAAACGGGCCCTGGGTATGACGAATATCCAGAACCAGCAGACTCTCGACTTCCTCAACTCGCGTCTTGAATTGCTGTCGTCTGATCTGACCGAGGTCGAGGGCGACCTGCAGAATCTCAAGTCAAACCAGGGCATAGCCGATCTCAGGGCCGAGGTTGAGTATCAGTTTACCAAAAAAGGCAATCTTGAGTCAGGCCTTCTGCTGGCCGAGACAAGATATGAGGTCGGCAAGATGGTGCGCGACTTTATCTCCGATCCTGCAAACGCCCACAATATGGTGCCTTCAGGGCTCGTCTCACATAGCCAGGGCGAGGAGGCGACAGGCAATGCCATAACCCGATACAACGAGCTTCTGCTGCACCGCATGCGTCTTGAGCAGACCGCAGGCCCCGACAATAAGGCCATACAGGATATCGACCGTCAGCTCGAGGCTCTTCGCGCCAACCTTATCATCACTCTCGATAAAACCCTCGAATCGTCGGCTCTGACACTCAAGGAGCTGCGGTCAAAATACAATGCCGCACAGTCGGCCCTCAGCAATGTGCCCGGACAAGAGCGCGCCTACCGCGACGTAGTGCGTCAGCAGTCGATCAAAGAGCAGCTCTACGTGCACCTGCTCAAACAGCGTGAGGCTGTATCGATGATGCTTGCCAACTCGCGTGCCAAGGGCGTGGTGATCGACGAGGCGTTCGCACAGAGCGAGCCTGAGGGTATGTCAAACAAGGTGATCCTGGCCGTATCGTTAATGATCGGCCTGTTGCTCGGCGCATTGGCCGTGTACATGCAGCAGTTGTTCCGCAACAAGTTCAGCGACCGTCAGGAACTCGATGCCCTCACCGATGCTCCCGTGCTCGGCGAGATGTGTGTCAGTCACCGCAATGAGAGCCTGGTCGTACGAGAGGGCGGTTCGTCGACGGCCGCCGAGCTCTTCCGCCTCATACGCACCAATCTGCTCTTTGTGCTCGGCAACGACAACGGCAGCAAGGTTGTGCTGATGACATCGACCCGACCCGGTGAAGGCAAATCGTTTATCGCCATCAACCTGGCATCGTCGCTGGCTCTGCTCGGCAAGAGGGTGCTGTTGATGGGCCTCGATATCCGCAGTCCCAAACTCGCCGAGTATCTCGGCATACCGGCCACACCCGGCTTTACCGAATATATAGCGAGCGACCGCTACAGCCTCGATCAGGTCATACGTCCCTTGCCCGGCGCCAAAGGTCTCGACGTGATGGTGAGCGGTCCCGTGCCTCCCAACCCTGCGGAGTTGCTCAGTGACCATCGTGTAGATCAGCTCTTCGACAAACTGCGCACAATGTATGACTTCATAATCGTCGACTCGGCGCCTGTGGGCGTGATCAGCGATACCTTCGCCCTTGCACGTGTCAGCGACGCCACCGTATATGTATGTCGCGCCAACTACACCACCAAGTCAGACATCCGTTACTTCAATTCGCTTTACGACACCGACCGCCTCAAGAAAGTTGCCCTCGTTATCAACGGCACCGCCGCCAAGCAGGGCTACGGCTATGGTGCCAAAAGCTGACGGGGCCGGAGGCCGATCTCCTATCTCTTGAACTCGGCCGCAAGCCTTTGCCATAGACGGTCGGCCACCGAGCGCGCCTCATAGTCGCCCGCGGTGGCTACGGCCTCGCGGCTCATCCTTTCGCGCGCGTCAGGTGCGAGGGCGATCCATGACGCCACACTGTCGGCCATCGCGTCGACATTGCCGGGCTCGAAAAGATAGCCGTTGATGCCATGGTGCACATAGCTTGTCGGGCCGGCCATGTCTGATGCCACGACGGGCACTCCGGCGGCCATGGCCTCAAGGGCTACAAGCCCGAGGCTTTCCTGCTCGCGCACTGTGGGGAAAATAAACAGATCCATATGACGATAGATATCGACGAGCTCTTGCTGTGACAGCGGCCCGCGATAGTCGATCACACCGCTTAATCCGGCGCGGACGATCGCGTCGGTCAGTGCGCGTTGCTGCGAGCCGCCGCCTGCCATTACGGCCCGGCAGTCGATGCCGCGCATGCGCAGATCATGCACGAGCCGCACGAACTCGGCCCAGCCTTTGCCCGGATCGATGCGCGACACAAATCCGAGAGTAATGGCGTCGGTGTCGGCTTTATCCGGCCGGTCGACAAAGAATTTGCGGTCTACGCCGCCCGATGCCGATACGTATATGCGACCGGGGTCGAGCTCGGGAAACTCGCGCCGTACCACGTCGGCGAAATAGGCCGACGGCACCACCATCAGCCGTGTGCCCGCCATCAGCGGGCGCGACATTTCTTTCAGACGTTTTTTGAGCGATGTCTGCGGCAGCACGTCGTCGCCGTGCACATTCAGCACCAGCGGCAGTCGTCGCAACCACGACGCGATGCGCAGCGCCGGGGTGGGGAAGGTGACGGTGTGTACATACACCATATCGTAGCTCCGGGCGGTCAGCGCATGCAGGGCAGAGGCATAAAACCGTATATATGCTGCGAGCTTGGCCCATTTTGAGCCGCGACGTCCGCGGATGGTCACCAGGCGTGTGTCGGCCTCGGCGTTGCGCCGCACTATATCTTCGTAGAAATTGCGCACAAATGTGCCGTACGACGGGTCGGCCGCCGACGGATACATGTTTGAAATGACCAAAATCTTCATACTGACAACAAAAATACTATTTTTTTTCGAAAAAAATTTGCGGATTAAAAAAATACGACTACCTTTGCGGTGTGTTAGAAATGTACAACACCTCAACACTGCAACATCAAACTTCAAAATTATAAACTTTAAACTTCGCTGAAAGCGACTAAAACAATGAAACGATTCATCATCACACTTCTGTCGATATTGCTCTGTCTGCTGGTCGTTCGCGCCGAGCTGCTGTGGCAGGTAAGCGGCAAGGGCATCGAGCGTCCCAGCTACCTGTTTGGCACACACCATGTGGCTCCGGTCGATATGCTTGACTCGATCGCCGGTTTCGAGAAGGCTTTTGGCTCGGTCGACGCGGTATATGGCGAGCTCGTAATGAGCGAGATGCAGACTCCCGCCGGCCAGCAGCAGCTGATGGCCGCGGCCACCGCACCGGCCGACAGCACGCTCTCGTCGTTGCTTACCCCCGAACAGACCGACTCGCTCAATGCCTTTCTGCAAAAGTATATGGGCCCGCAGATCTCGGCAGCGATGTTTGACCGTCTCAAGCCGGCCATGCTGCAGACCGTTGTGGCGATGGCTATGAATCAAGTGATATTTCCCGACTTTGATCCTAATCAGCAGCTCGACGGCACCATACAGCGTCTGGCGGTTGACGAGGGCAAGACCGTTGGTGCCCTCGAGACGATGGCCGACCAGTGCGAGGCTCTGTTCGGTGCCCCGATCAGCGATCAAATCGCAGATCTGATGCAGGTAGTGGCTGCCGACAACGAGCAGATGCAGATGGCCCGCGCGCTGGCCGACCGTTATATGGCCGGCGACCTCGACGGCCTCTTCGCCATGATGCTCGACGAGATGGATGATGCCACCGCCCGGCGTCTTATCTACGACCGCAACGACCGCTGGATTGAAACGCTCAAGGCTCGTCTCTCGGCCGAGCCCACCATGTATGTGGTCGGTGCCGGCCATCTCGTGGGCGAGCATGGCCTGATCGGGCGGCTGCGTAGCGAGGGATATACTGTAACTCCTGTCAAATAATAGTTTTCTGCTATGATTACTCTCGATAATGTGTCATACCGCTATCGCAAGTGTATGCCCGACGCACTTGACGGTATTACGGCACAGGTGAGCCCCGGCATATATCTGCTGTTGGGCGAAAACGGGGCGGGCAAGACCACTCTGCTGCATCTGATAGCGGGTCTGCTCACGCCGACCACGGGCACTTGTGATCTCGACGGCGACAGTCTGTCGGCCAGGCGTCCTACCGTGATGCGCCGCGTGTTCTTTCTGTCAGACGATATGGATATGCCGTTTGCCACTGTCAACGAGGCCGTACGTCGCCATGCTCAGTTCTATCCGACGTTCAGTGTCGAGGCTCTGCAGGCCAATCTCTCGGATTTCGGTCTCACCGGCGATGAAAGACTCAAGGATCTGTCGCTTGGCTCGCGTCACAAATCTCTGGTCGCCTATGCTCTGGCTCTCGGCACCGAGGTGCTGCTGCTCGACGAGCCGGCCAACGGACTTGACATCGACGCAAAGAAAAGTTTGCGCCGCATGATAGCACGTTCGATGACCGACGATCGCACCATCATCGTGTCGACACATACTGTCTATGATCTCGAGGCACTTTTCGACGGACTGCTGCTACTGAGCCACGGCAGTATGCTGATCAGCCGCCCCACGTGGCAGATCGCCGCCCGGCTGGGCTTTGTCACATCGACCACACCGCTGCCTGACGCCCTGTATCAGGAACCCGAGGCCGGAATCTTCCGTGCGATCGTCAAGGGCGACGGCGACGACGAGTCGGCCGTAAACTACAGCCTGCTTTATTCGGCCGTGATGTCTGATGCCCGCGACCGCATACTCTCAATTATCAACACCGATACCGAAAACAATGACACTGACCGATAAATTCTCGACCGAGCGCCTGATAATGCTGTGGCGCTACTATACACCCGGTATGACACGGCAACTGTGGCTTACCGCCGCACTCACCCTGCTGTGCTATCTGATTTCGCTTGGTGCTACATTCCTGCCCGAGAGCCTGGGACTCTACACGTTTGCTTCGTTTGTGTTGATGTTCGGCTACTACTGCGGCCCGTTGCACTTTGCACGCTTCCGCGACCGTAACTTCTCGCTGCAGTTGCCGGCTACGGCTGCCGAACGCACGTTGTTCATGCTTTTCTTCACAATGATAGTCGTGCCGGCCGTCATGGTCGTGACATGGTATGCCTCGGTGGGTATCGCTTCGCTGTTTACCGCCAACGCGCCGATCACCACCGTGATGCTGGCCCGTGTCGATGCTGATGCGGCGCAGTCAGGAGTCAATCTCGGTCAGTTCTCTGATGTCATGTGTCTGCAGCGCGTGCAAGACGTTATACCGATGCTCGTGTGTCTGCTGTGTGTGACCTCATCGCGTCGCACACCGGTCACCAACGGCATCATAGGCGTGATTGTGTCGTTGGTCGCCATGTCGATGATCGGCGGAATCATCGGTCTGACAATCGGATTTACAGCCGGACTGCATGACGCGTTAAACGGCAACACCATTGACACGGATGCATTTGTCAGCAAATTAACGTCAATGATGATCTATACCGTATATCTGATCTGCGTGTTGGCAATTCTCACATTTATATATACGGCGGTGCGGCTCTACCGCACCTTCCGTCACCAGCAATCGTGAGCCAATGGAATTCCGTACTGATCGCCCCATATACCGACAGATAATCGACTATGCCTTTGCCGCCATTCTCTCAGAACAATGGCGGCAGGGCGAGCGCGTACCGTCGGTGCGCGAGCTCGGCACCGAGCTCGCCGTCAACACCCACACGGTGCTGAAGGCCTACGAATATCTCACCGACCGAGGCATTATTGCCGTACGCCGCGGCATGGGCTATTTTCTTGACGCCGATGCTAAAGCCAAGGTCAACGCCGACCGTCGCGAGCATTTCTTCGAGACATCTCTGGCCGAACTCTTCGAGCAGATGCAGCTGCTCGGGATCACCATCGACGATGTTGTCGCACATTACAACGAATTCTGCAAGTCAAGGCGTTGCTTAGATTGATTTTTATTCTTTGAACCGGCTCTAAAGATATAATTCGGCGTGGCGTTACGGCAGACGTCACGCTTTTGCTGTTTTTACATGGTTCTGCCGCCTGTATGTCGGCCGGAGCCGTGCATTGGCGCCTGGGCTGTCCGGCGTAGGCCGGTTCTGACACATGATTTATAAAGACAAAAGTGATTTGTGACGTCGGATTTGCAGAAAATTGCTATCTTTGCAAGTTATTTCTTAGAAAAGTTCCCTCGGTGACGATGTATTATCATTTTGACATACAGCCCGTGCTTGTCGTGTTGTTTGAGATCAGCGTGATTGCCACGCTCATATCGCTTGCGATTTTTCTCAGACGCATATTGCCTCTGCACAAGCAGCGCCGCGCCTCAAACCGCCGCGACGGCTCGTTGCCCGACGGCGCCCGCGACGGTGCGAGCATCATCGTATATTCCAACGATCAGAGCGCCGAGCTCGAGTCGCTGCTGCCTCAGCTGTTGCGCCAGCAATATGCGCCCGGCTATGAGGTGATTGTCGTCAACGAGGGCGATTCGCCCCGTGTGCGGGCTGTGGTCGAAGATCTGCAGATGACCCACCGCAACCTGTATCTGACCTTTACTCCCGACGGCGCCCGCAATCTCAGCCGCAAGAAACTTGCGCTGACACTCGGCATCAAGGCGGCGCGGTATCCCGTAGCGGTGATGACCGCCGCAGGCGCATCAGTCGGGTCAGACGGCTGGCTGGCACGCATCATGCAGCATTTCTCTGAGAACAACCACACCGAGGTCGTGCTCGGGTATGCGGCTTTTGATCCGGACGACGACTCGGGCGCAGCCCGTCGCGTACGCTCGTTTGACTATGTGGCCGAGTCGGCCTCGTGGATAGCCGATGCCGTCAAGGGGCGTCCCTGGCGCGGTACCGAATACAATCTGGCCTATCGTCGCGATCTCTTCTTCCGCAACAAGGGATTCTCGCGGCATCTCAATCTGCGATATGGCGACGATGATATCTTTATCAGCGAAATCGCTACGGGCGCCAACACCGTGGTAGAGCTGAGCGACGATTCGGTCGTGACCATACTGGGCGGTGACAGCCGCCGTGCCGCTCTTGACCGTTCGGCCCGGCGCCGCTTTACCGAGCGGTTTATCCGCCGTCGTCCGCGACTGCTCGATGCCATCGGCCGCTGGGCCTATCTTATCGCATTGCTCACGCCTGTGGCGGCTGTGGCGATGGACGTCTCAAACGGCTTTGTCTGGACCTGTGCCGGCGTCGCACTGTTGTGCTGGTATCTTGCCGGCATGGTATGGTGCAATGTGATGACTGCTCTACGCGGTCGCCGTCTGATCGCATCGGTGCCGTTTATTCTGGCGCTGAGTCCGTTGCGCCGCATATATCGCCGCCTATATGCCATGGCGCGCCGCAGCAAGCGATACACCTGGGAATAACCATACATCTCACACATAAAATTCAACCCTCTCACCTAACGTCATGTCACAGCATACCTTTGACCCACTTGACCTGAATATTCTGCGTCTGCTGTCGGGCAACGCACGCAAACCCTATCTCGAGATAGCCCGCGAATGCGGCGTATCGGGCGCAGCCATCCATCAGCGCATCCAGCGCATGTCGGCCAACGGCGTCATCAAGGGCGCCGAGCTGATCGTCGATCCGTCGGCGATGGGTTACGACACATGTGCCTATGTAGGCATCTTCCTGCGCGATCCGTCACAGTTCAGCTCGGTGGTCGACGCTCTCATGAAGATTCCCGAGGTTGTCGAGTGCCACTTCACCACAGGTCAGTACGACATCTTTATCAAGCTCTATGCCCGCAACAACGATGACCTGCTGCATATATTGCAGGACCAGATTCAGGCCCTCGGGCTGGCACGCACCGAGACTCTCATCTCGTTCAAGGAAGTGTTCAAACGTCAGATTCCCGTGAATCCCGGCGATGAATAGGCTCGCCACATTCGCCGCAGTTTTTGTGCTGACCGTCGTGCAGGCGACCGCCGTGACTTTTTCGGAGGCCTTTGCCGACTCGACTCTGCGCGTCGACTATGTGATGACCGGCCGTGCCGATACGGGCGAGTCCTCGGTGGCTTTCGGCCGCCTGAGCCGCAGCAACCGCTGGTATGGACGCCGTCATTCGCTCGACAGGCCGGTGCTCGCCGGCGCCGCCGATGTTACGGTCACCGACCGTCAGACAGGTGATACGCTCTATCGCGAATCGTTCTCCACCCTCTTTCAGGAATGGCTTGTGACGGGCGACCGGTCGGGTCCGCGTTCGATGCCTGGAGTGGCACTGGTGCCTTATCCGCGCCGTGCGGTGGATGTGACGGTGACTCTGCGCGATAACCGCCGGCGTACGGTGTGCTCGTCGACCCTTGCCGTCGATCCATCGGACATACTGATTGCCGACCGCACCGGGCGACGTGCAGTGCCGCGTCTGACGGTATATCGCGGTGAGGCTCCCGACTCGGCCAAGATACGTGTCGGCATTCTTGCCGAGGGATATACCGAGGCCGAGATGCCCGACTTTATCTCGCATGCCCGCGAGGCCGCCGATGCCATTCTCGGCCACGAGCCGTTTGCCTCGCTGGCCGAACGGTTTGATTTTGTAGCCATCGAGACTCCGTCGGCCGACTCGGGTGTATCTGTCCCGGCGCAGGGCCGCTGGGCCGACACGGCCTTTGGCTCGCACTTCTCGACCTTCTATTCTGACCGCTACCTTACGACCGAACGTGCCGACGCGATCGCCGACGCTCTCGAGGGTACGGGATGCACTCATGCCATCATCCTGGCCAACACCGATGTATATGGCGGCGGTGGCATATATAACTTTTATACGCTCACGGCAGCACGCAACGAGCTGTTCCACCCCGTTGTGGTGCATGAGTTCGGACACAGTTTCGGAGGTCTTGGCGACGAATATTTCTATGATTCGACCGATGCGCTCGACAATACCTATCCCACCGACATCGAGCCGTGGGAACCCAATATCACCACTCTTGTCGAGCAACCCTGCAAGTGGCAGGGGCTGATAGATGCCGGCAGGGCCTCACTCGTCGAGGGGGCGGGCTATCGCAGCCGCGGCTTGTGGCGCGGAGCCGACAATTGCCGTATGCGCACCAATACGGCCGACCGATTCTGTCCGGTGTGCGTCGATGCAATACGCCGTGTGATAGAGTTTTATACCGAGTAATATCGGATTTGCAAAAAAAATTGTCATGCAACTGTCATTTTTTGATGACGGCTGCGTCTCATATAATGACGTTCTGTTTCAGAATCATTTTTTATCATTCTCACACTTGCAAAACAAAAAAAACGATGTTTCGACAATTGATCTCTCTACTGTCAATGGCCGCGCTCGGCGTTGCCGCCGCTTCGGCCTATGACGTCACCGCCACCGTCGTCGACCCCTCGGGCGAGGGGGGTGGCCTATGCAACCTACCGAATATTCGCGGACGGCTCGGACAAACCGCTCGTATCGAATACCTCGTCGCTTGATGGCGAGATCGCCCAGACTGTCTCAAAGGCCGGTGCCTATACCCTGCAGCTCAGCTATGTGGGCATGCGCGACACGGTCGTGGCGTTCAAGGTGTCGCCGTCGTCGCCACGTGCCGCATTGGGGCGCCTGACGATGCGCGAGGCGTCAGAAATGCTTGCCGGTGTCACCGTGACAGCTCAGAAACCGCTGGTGGTCAAAGAAATTGATCGCGTGGGTTATGACGTACAGGCCGACCCCGACACCAAGACATCCAATCTGCGCGACATATTGCGCAAGGTGCCCATGGTCACCGTCGAGGCCGACGGTACAATACTTGTCAATGGTTCGTCAAACTTCAAGATATACAAAAACGGCCGTCCCAACAACTCGATGAGCCGCAATGCCAAAGATCTTTTCGCCGCACTGCCGGCCTCGATGATCAAGAAGATCGAGGTCATCACCGAGCCCGGTGCCGAGCACGATGCCGAGGGAACGACGGCCATACTCAATATCGTCACTGTCGAGAATACAGCCATCAAAGGTGTGATGGGCAATGTCAACCTCGACTACCGTACGACCACAGAGGTGCCTTTCCTCGGTCTGTGGCTCACCTCGCAGATCGACAAGGTGACCATGTCGGCCTACGGCGGTTATGCGCACTTAAGCGGCAAACAGGGTCGTCAGCGCAGCGAGTCTGAGATAATATTCCCCGAGAGCGGCAACCGCCGTCTGAGCAGTTCGAGCAGCAAATTTGACGGCGATTTCGGTTACTTCGGCCTCGAGGCGTCTTATGAGCTCGATACGCTCAATCTTTTCACCGCCGAGGTTTCGGGCTATTCAAACAACGTCAGACCCAGGTCGACGGGCTCGACATTTACCTATGGTGCCGCAGGCGATGTGCTCGGCAGCTACAACAGTGCGTCGACAGCGCGCTACAACCGCTACTTTGATGTCGACGCCAATATCAATTATCAGCACTCGACACGTCGCAAGGGCGAGACCTACACGCTGTCTTACATGCTCTCGACCACCAACCAGAGCAGCGACCAGACCAGCACCTACTCTGATTTCTATGGCATTGAGAGCCAGCCCTACAGCGGTGTGCACTCAAAATACAATCTCAACTTTATAGAGCATACCTTTCAGGGCGACTGGAACCGTCCTATCGGCAATCATACCGTCAACGCCGGTCTCAAATGGATAATCCGCCGCAACCATTCGACCAACGACAACGACTATTTTGACTGGCAGACGGTCAACAGCGATTTTGAGCATGTGACGAATATCGGTGCGGCATATGCCCAGTATGGCTATCGTGTCGGTCCGGTGTCGATGCGCGCCGGCCTGCGCTATGAGTATTCTCGCCTCAAGGCATCGTATCCCGACGGTAAGGGCGACCCCTTCTCGGCCGATCTCAACGATCTGGTGCCATCGGCCGCTGTGTCGTGGCAGGTCAACGACGCCAACTCGCTGTCGGTCAACTATGCCTCGTCGATCAGCCGTCCCGGCATATCTTACCTTAATCCCTCGCAGACGATTGCGCCGGGTTCGATGAGCTTCGGCAATCCCGATCTCGAGAGCGCGCGCCGACAGTCGGTCAAACTGACTTACATGCTCATCAAGCAGAAATTCAACATCAATTTCTCGGCCGACTACGCTTTTGTCAACAACGGCATCGCCGGCATACAGTATCTCACCGACGGTGACATCATCACATCGACCTATGCCAACATCGGCAAGACACGACAGGTCAATTTCAACGCATATGTGCAATGGAGCATCACACCCAAGACCCGTCTGATGCTCAACGGCGGAGTCCGTTATGAGCACAACAGTCAGCAAGGCCTGAGCCTGAGCCGCTGGAGCCCCCGCGGATTTGCCCAGCTGAGTCAGGAACTGCCCTGGAAACTGCGTGCCGAGCTGGCGATGTTCTATTGGTCGGGCGGCCTCGACGGAGTCTACGGCTACAGTGTGTCGCGTTTCTCACAGAACGCCTATCACTCGCTGTCGCTCAGCCGGGCTTTCCTCAAGGGCGACCGCCTCAATGTGCGCCTGAGCGTGCAGAATTTCCTGGGCGGCCGCACCCGCTGCTACGAGAGCCGCGTGGTCAACGGCGAGTATCTCAGCACCACGCGCCAGTACAATGACCATGCCTTTAACGTGGCCATCAACATCGGCTGGCGGTTCGGCTCGCTCAACGCCCATGTCAAGAAGACTGCCCGTTCGATCGACAACGACGACCTCGTGGGTCGCAAGTCGGGTGGCGGCGAGTCACAGGGCTCGCAGCAGGGTGGCAATTATTAACAATAATTTATTGATAGCGGCATGAAAATTCGCCAAATATCACTACCTTTGCAAAAATAATTAAAATACGTTATCCGTCTATGAAAAAGGTAGAACGCCTTCTGGCTGAAAAGCTACTGAAAATCAGTGCGATCATCCTTCAGCTTGATAACCCTTTCACCTGGGCTTCGGGTTGGAACTCACCCATCTATACAGACAACCGCAAGACTCTGTCTTATCCTGAGATACGCTCGTTTATCAAAGTCGAGCTCACCCGCATCATCCTTGAATCATTCAAAGATGTCGATGTGGTGGCCGGTGTCGCTACCGGCGCTATCGCCCAGGGAGCTCTTGTGGCCGACCTGCTCGGTGTACCTTATGTATATGTACGCTCTACCCCTAAAGACCATGGTCTCGAGAATCTGATCGAGGGCAATATAAAGCCGGGACAGCGTGTGGTTGTGATCGAGGATCTGATCTCGACCGGCAAATCGTCGCTCAAGGCCGTCGAGGCAATACGCTCGGCCGGCGGTGTGGTTGTAGGCATGGTGGCTCTGTTCACCTACGGTTTCCCCGTTGCCGAGGATAACTTCAGCAAGGCCGGTGTCAAACTGGTCACTCTGAGCAACTACAATGCCATGATCGAGGCCGCTCTGGCCACCCATTATATCAAGGAGTCTGATGTCGACACTCTCAAAGAGTGGCGCAAAGACCCCGCTAACTGGGTTCCCCGCAAGCTCTGATACCGTTCGATATGGCTACATTCACCGGTAAACCCACGGTTGTCGACCGCCCGGCAGCCGCAGTCGCCGAGAAATTCAGCAACCTGCAGGCGCTGCAAGACATCATTGACAACATGCCCGAGGCCGAACGCGCCAAGATAGGCGACGTGGCCCTCACCGCCGACTCTATCATAATCAAGACTCCGCAGGTGGGCGATATCACGCTCAAAGTCACCGAGCGCACTCCCGAGCTGATCAAGCTCTCGGCTGTCGGCGCTCCCGTGCCCCTCGAGCTGCTCATGCACATCAAGGCCCTTACCGCCGAGACCTCAGAGATCACCACGGCCATGGAAGTCGAGATTCCCGCCTTTCTCAAGCCCATGGTAGGCGGTGCGATGCAGAAGGCCGTCGACCAGTTTGGCGCTCTGATGCACAAACTCGCCTGAAATCTGTCAAATTCCCTTTCATGACTCTCAATCTCTCCCGCATTATACGTCATTCCGCGGCCGCCGTCATCACGGCGGCCGCACTTTGCTCATGCCATCACGTCGACAACAAGCGTCTGCCGGCCGTGCGCGTCAATCTCGTCTTCTGGTCGCAGGCCGACTGGGTCACCTACGGAGTGCCCGGCGCGGCCGACTATCGCCGGTTCATACGTGAGGAACGGGTGCCGTCGAATTATCCTTACACTGCGAGCACTTATACCGGTTTCGGCGGCGTGCTGCTATGCAACGACTACTTCGGCAATCCGGTGGCATATGATCTGGCCTGTCCGGTCGAGTGCAACTCAAAAATCAGGCTGTTTGTCAACGACGACATGCATGCCGAATGCCCCAAATGTCACAGCACATATGAGATATTCGAGGCCTATGGCCATCCGGTCAGCGGACCTGCCGCACGCGACGGCTACGGCCTGCAGACCTATTGGGTGGGACCCGGCCGCACCGGCGAATATATGGTTGTCAGCAATTGAACCGAAACAAGATCAAAACCCTCTCTGCAATACCATGATAGAACCCCTGTATCGCGCTGCCGACGACCGATATGAGTGCGGCATGTGTTATCGCCGCAGCGGCCGCAGCGGCATCGTGCTGCCCGAGATCTCGCTGGGCATGTGGCACAATTTCGGTGAAATCAATCCGCTCGACCGCAGCAAAGCCATGATGCGCTATGCCTTTGATCACGGCATCACATCTTTTGACCTTGCCAATAACTATGGTCCCGGATACGGCACGGCCGAGGAGACATTCGGCTATGTGTTCAATAAATCGTTCCGGCCTTACCGCGACGAGATGTTCATCTCGTCAAAGGCCGGATATGACATGTGGCCCGGCCCTTACGGCAACTGGGGCTCGCGCAAATACCTCATGGCATCGCTCGATCAGAGTCTGCGCCGTATGGGCCTCGATTATGTCGACATATTTTACAGCCACCGTTTCGACCCCGAGACTCCGCTCGACGAGACCTTGCAGGCTCTTGTCGATATTGTGCGCCAGGGCAAAGCCCTCTATGCCGGCATATCGCGTTGGCCGCTTGATGCGGCCCGGTATGGATTTGACTACCTGCGCCGTCACGATACGCCTTGCCTGCTCTTCCAGGACCGCTATAATATTATTGACCGCGACGTGATCAACAGCGGTGTGCTGGCCGAGACGGCCGAGAGCGGATCGGGCTTTATCGCCTTCTCGCCGCTGGCCCAGGGCATGCTCACCTCGCGTTATCTCGACGGTGTGCCCGAGGGCTCGCGTGCCTCAGTGGGCAAGTTCCTGCGCCGCGAGCAGTTCACCCCCGAGGTAGTCGCTTCGTTGCGTTCGCTCGACGAGATTGCCCGCGGGCGTGGCCAGACCCTGGCCGAGATGGCCCTGTCGTGGGTGCTCGACGATAAACGTGTGACCTCGGTCATTGTCGGATGCAGTTCGGTAGAGCAGCTTGACGACTCGATCGGCGCCATGCGGCGCACCCCGTTCACATCAGACGAACTCGCTGCAATCGACATATATGCACGCAAGATCATGGCCTCGCCGCTGTGATGACAGCAGATGCCGCTTGTCGGTGATCTGAGCGGAGCGGTGCGTGTCCGGCACGGCCGTCAGGCTCACCTGATGATGTAATTTTTGCTTATCGTCTAAAATTTCGTAACTTTGCGCCAAAATCAACAAATTGACCATTGAAATGACTCGTCCTGTTAGAGTAAGATTCGCGCCCTCTCCCACCGGGCCGCTGCATATAGGCGGTGTGCGTACCGCACTTTACAACTATCTTTTTGCCCGTCAGCATGGCGGCACTATGATATTACGAATCGAGGATACCGACTCGCAACGCTTTGTGCCCGGCGCCGAGGATTATATCAACGAGGCGCTCGCGTGGCTCGGTATCAAGATAGACGAAGGCGTGCGCGAGGGTGGCCCTTACGGACCCTACAAGCAGAGCGAACGCCGTGATATTTATCGCGAACATGTCAGAATGCTGCTTGACAAGGGCAAGGCATATATAGCTTTTGATACTCCCGAGGAGCTCGAGGCCAAGCGTGCCGAGATTGCAAACTTCCAGTATGACGCCCGCACACGCGGCATGATGCGCAACTCGCTCACCATGCCTGCCGACGAGGTACAGCGACTGATCGACTCAGGCGAGAAATACGTGGTGCGGTTCAAGGTCGAGCCGGGCCGCGACGTAGAGGTCAACGACCTGTTGCGCGGCCGCGTGACCATCAAGAGCGATATACTCGACGACAAAGTGCTCTACAAGAGCGCCGACGATCTGCCCACCTACCATCTGGCAAATATCGTCGATGACCATCTGATGCAGGTCAGCCACGTGATCCGCGGCGAGGAATGGTTGCCGTCGGCACCCCTGCACGTGCTGCTTTACGAGGCATTCGGCTGGGCCGACACCGCCCCTGATTTCGTGCATCTGCCTCTGCTGCTCAAACCCGACGGCAAGGGCAAACTGTCGAAACGCGACGGCGACCGACTCGGCTTCCCCGTCTTCCCGCTCGAATGGCACGACCCCAAGTCAGGCGACATCTCGTCGGGCTACCGCGAGAGCGGCTATCTGCCCGAGGCCGTGGTCAATTTCCTGGCTCTGCTGGGCTGGAATCCCGGTGATGACACCGAGGTCATGAGCATCGACGAACTGATTTCGAAATTCTCGTTTGACCACTGCTCGCGTTCGGGCGCCAAGTTTGCCTATGACAAGGGCAAGTGGTTCAACCACACATATCTGCAGCAGATATCAGACGAGCGTCTGGCCGAGCTGTTCAAGCCTCTGATGGCAGCCGAGGGCGTCGATATGGGTCGCTACAGCGACAGTTATATCGCCGCGGCGGTGGGTACGGTCAAGAGCCGTATCAACTTTGTGCGCGACCTTGTCGAGCAGGCTCGTTTCTACTTTGAGGCTCCGGCGACCTACAACGCCAAGGATGTGCGCAAACGCTGGAGTGCCGAGACACCGGCCATCATGGGCGAGCTGATCGCCCTGCTCGAGGCGTTGCCCGACCTCAAGGCCGCGACTGCCGAGCCCGTGGTGATGGACTGGATCAAGACCAAGGAATATCACATGGGTAATGTGATGAATGCCTTCCGCCTCGCCGTAGTGGGCGAGTGCAAGGGCCCGAATATGTTTGAAATAACAGAAATACTCGGAAAAGACGAGACGATCGAGCGCCTGCGCGCCGCCGTCGAGCGCATCTCTGCCGATGAACCTGCTGTATAACGCCGGAATCGCCATTTACGACGCTGCCACGGCCGTCGCCTCGCTGCGCTCGCGCAAGATACGCGAGATGCTGCGCGGCCGCCGTCATACGCTCGCCACACTTGCCGACGAGCGCCGACGGGTGGCTCCTGACGGCTATGACGTGTGGATTCACGCCGCCTCGCTCGGCGAGTTTGAGCAGGGGCGTCCTCTCATCGAGCGTCTGCGTCGCGAGCGTCCCGATCTGCGCATCCTGCTTACGTTCTATTCTCCGTCGGGCTATAATGTGCGTCACGACTACCGTCAGGTCGATACCGTGATGTATCTGCCGGGCGATTCGCCCCGCGATGTGCGGGCCTTTCTTGATGCGGCGGCCCCGCATATGGCGATTTTTGTCAAATATGAGTTCTGGGGCAATCTGCTCGAGCAGTTGCACGAGCGTGGCGTGCCCACATATATAATTTCGTCGATATTTCGCCCGGGTCAGCGTTTTTTCAAGCCTGCCGGCGAGATGTGGCGCCGTATGCTGCGTTCGTTCAGCCACCTCTATGTGCAGGACGAGTCTTCGCGACGTCTGCTCGCCCGTATAGGCGTAGACAACGTGACCGTGGCCGGTGACACACGATTTGACCGCGTGAGCGACATATTGCGCACAACGGTCGATCTGCCGGTGATCGAGCGGTTTTGCCGTGAAGGCGACCCGGTGTTTATTGCCGGCAGCAGCTGGGAACCCGACGAAGACGTCTACATCCCCTGGTTGCGGGCCAATAGCGGCGTGCGTGCGATCATTGCACCGCATCAGTTTGACGAGGCTCGTCTGCGCCGTCTGGTGCGTCGTCTGGGCGACGGCACATGCCTGATGTCGGAAATCAAGCAGACGGGACGTGTGCCCGACGGCTGCCGTGCCATCGTGGTCGACTCATTCGGGTTGCTGAGCAGTCTCTACCGCTATGGCGACGTCGCATATATCGGCGGCGGATTCGGCACGGGCATTCACAATATCAACGAGGCCGCCGTATATGGTATCCCGGTGGTTTTCGGCCCCCGGCACCAGAAATTCAAAGAGGCCTCTGACCTGATCACGCTCAAGGGCGGTTTCGAAATCAAGGGCCGCGACACGTTCGAGGCAATCATGCAGCGTTTTTCGGCCGAGCCGGCATACCGCAAGACATGTGGAGCCGCAGCGGGCAAATACATAAAAGACAATCTCGGAGCCACCGATATAATATACAACGACTTATTCACTAAACAGCAACAATAATTCTCCTCTGGCATGATTAAGACAGGCATCAGCTACAGTCAAGACATCACTCCGGCGCTACTGCGTATGCTGCTGAGGCATCCCGACGTGGAAATCCGTTGGATCGCCGGCCCGCAGCTGCCGCAGGACGGCATAGCCGGATTGTATGACGAACTAAAGGGCGAGACCGAGCCAATCGCGGCCGTTCCCGATTTTGAGCATATCGATCTGTATATCGGTGGCGATCGCCCCGAACTTGCATCGCTGCTCGACCGCAACGAGGGCCTCAAGGTCATATTCCCCCAGTCGGGATTGCGTCCGACCGGTTATGGCGACATGGCTGTGCCGGGTGTGGCCGAGTACAACCGCAAGGCCCTTGTGCGCGGTGCGCGCATGGCCTGGCAACCCGACGCAGTCACCATGCTCGGTGCCCTGGCTCTGATGCCGTTGGCCAAGAATCTGCTGCTCAACTCGACCATCGCAGGCACCATGATCCTGCCTGCCGATCTTCACGGTTCACGCGGCGGCATGCGTGTGGCCGACATGCCTCTGCCGTCAAAGACATTCGATTCGCTCACGGCAGACATCCTGCAACAGCTGCAGACCAGCTTTATCCCCGCATTCGAGATCTCGGCCATCGAGAACGGCAATTCGACATTTGCCTGCGCCCTGCTCGCCGTCGACTGCCGCATGAGCATCGATGACATCACGGCTCTCTACCGCGACTTCTATGACGACCACCGCCACATATATATATCACCCGACCCGGTGAGCGAGCCGATGGTGGCAGGCACCAACAAGACCGCCATACATCTGCGCCACGACAGCGGCTCGCGTCTGTGGATCAGTGTGGCTTTTGACGCGGCCTACAAGACCGGCGCCGGCAATATGATACACCTGCTCAATCTGCTCTTCGGTCTCGACGAGCGCACAGCATTCTGATGGCGGCCTGGGCGATAATAGCGATGCTGGTTGTGTCAAACGTCTTCATGACGTTTGCGTGGTACGGCCATCTCAAATTGCAGCAACTCAAAATTATAGACAACTCGACACCTCTTATCGTGGTGATACTGCTCTCGTGGGGCATAGCTCTGGCCGAGTATTGTTTCATGGTACCGGCCAACCGCTATGGCTTCCACGACAACGGCGGTCCTTTCACACTCATGCAGCTCAAGGTGCTGCAGGAGGCCATAACGCTGGTGATCTTCACCGTGCTGACGGTCATTTTCTTCCGGGGCGAGAGTTTGCACTGGAATCATTTTGTCGCCTTTCTCTGCCTTATCGCCGCTGTCTATTTTGTTTTTATGGAGTGATACCGCAATAAAGGTTAAAAATGTTTAATTTCGGTGAATGACAAAAGGCTGAGGCCTGAAATTTTTGTCATGTGCCGTAAAAATCGTAACTTTGCAGTCGCATATTCCGCACCGGGCTCGATTAAGTGCTTTGCCAATGGCGATGCCGCCCGACGGGTCAACTAATACAGTTTTATACAAATGTACGTTATCGTAGAAATCCAGGGCCAGCAGTTCAAGGCAGAAAAGGACCGCTTCCTGTATGTTCACTATCTCGGCGATGCTGTCAAAGCCGGTGACACCGTAGAGTTTGACCGTGTGCTCCTCGTTGACGCAGACGGCGCAGTTAAGGTTGGCGCTCCCACCGTTGAAGGTGCCAAAGTTGTCTGTGAGGTCGCAGCTCATGAGGTAGAAGGTCAGGAGACCACACTCTTTAAAGGCGACAAGGTTATCGTTTTCAAGAAGAAACGCCGCAAAGGCTATCGTCGTAAAAACGGTCATCGCCAGTACTTCTCTAAAGTTATCATCAAAGACATCGTCGCTTAACCACTTAAAAATTCTTAGAAATGGCACATAAAAAAGGTGTTGGTAGTTCGAAGAACGGCCGTGAATCAGAAAGCAAGCGACTCGGTGTGAAGATCTTTGGCGGTCAGTTTGCCAAAGCAGGCAACATTATCAAACGTCAGCGTGGCACCGTACATCATCCGGGCCTCAACGTTGGTCTCGGCAAAGACCACACTATCTATGCCCTTATCGACGGCATCGTAGTGTTCACCGAAGGTCGCAATGGCCGCAAGTTTATCAATGTAACCCCCGTTGGTGAAGCATAAACGCGGCATATAGCCTTACTTACTATTACACAATCCCTGTCCTGACCACGGTCTTGACAGGGATTGCTGTTTTTGCGTGGGATCGCTTTCTCAGGCGGTCATGACGGGTCAGGCTCTTATCCTCTTCTACGTATGATTTGTGGTAAAAAAAATCGGGGCGCACCATCAGGCGCGCCCCGAAGTGGGGATATGGATTGTGAAAGATTATTCAGAGCACTTGGCGTTGATAAACTCGCGGTTGAGGCGGGCGATGTTGCTCAGAGGTATGCTCTTGGGGCACTCGGCCGCGCAGGCACCGGTGTTGGTGCAGTTGCCAAAACCGAGTTCGTCCATCTTGGCTACCATGGCGCGGGCACGACGTTTGCGCTCGGTCTGACCCTGGGGCAGCAGTGCGAACTGGCTGACCTTGGCCGAAACGAAGAGCATTGCCGAGCCGTTCTTGCAGGCAGCGACGCAGGCACCGCAGCCGATGCAGGTGGCCGAGTCCATAGCCACGTCGGCGATCTCTTTTGAGATGGGAGTGGCGTTGGCGTCGGGTGCGCCGCCGCAGTTGAACGATACGTAGCCGCCGGCCTGCTGGATCTTGTCGAATGCCTCACGGTCGACCATAAGGTCGCGTATCACGGGGAAGGCAGCCGAGCGCCAGGGCTCGATGACGATGGTCTGGCCGTCGCTGAATTTGCGCATATGCAGCTGGCAGGTGGTGATGCCCTGCACGGGGCCGTGGGGATGACCGTTGATGTAGAGCGAGCACATGCCGCAGATACCCTCGCGGCAGTCGCTGTCAAATACTACGGGTTCCTCGCCCTTCTCGACCAGACTCTGGTTGAGCATATCGAGCATCTCGAGGAACGAGCTGCCCGTCGACACGTTGTCGAGGTGGTAGTTGACGAACTGTCCTTTCTCTTTAGGACCACGTTGACGCCAAATTTTCAGATTTACGCTGATTGTTTTTTCCATTGTTATTCTTTGCTTATTTGGCTCTGCCCGCCTGCGCGCGGGCGCGGGCGTGGCAGATGCGTGGTGAGATTACGACTTGTAGTTGCGGGTCTGTACCTTGATTGCCTCGTAGTGCAGGGGCTCTTTGATGAGAATGGGTTTCTCATTGTCGCCGGTGTACTTCCAGCAGCTTACATACATATACTTGTCGTCGCGACGGGCGGCCTCGCCGTCCTCGGTCTGATACTCTTCGCGGAAGTGTGCGCCGCAAGACTCGTTGCGGTTGAGGGCGTCGATGGCCATCATCTTGGCGATAACCAGGAAGTCCTCGAGGCGAAGAGCTTTCTCGAGCTCGGTGTTGAGGTCGTCGGCACGGCCTACGATGCGCAGGTCAGAGTAGAACTCTTTGCGCACCTCCTCGATCTCGTCGACAGCCTTTACCAAACCCTGCAGGGTGCGGCCCATGCCCACGAGGTTCCACATCACATGTCCGAGACGTTTGTGGATCTCGTCGGGCGACTTGGTACCCTTGATCGCCATGAGTTTCTCGATGCGGGCGCGAACGTCCTTCTCGGCTTTGTCAAACTCGGGGGTGTCGGTGGTGAAGCGGGGCACCTTGATCTGGTCGCTGAGATAGTTCTGCATGGTGTAGGGGAGCACGAAGTAGCCGTCGGCCAGGCCCTGCATCAGCGCCGATGCGCCCAGACGGTTGGCACCGTGGTCAGAGAAGTTGCACTCGCCGATGGCGAAGAGGCCCTTGATCGAGGTCTGCAGCTCGTAGTCGACCCAGATACCGCCCATGGTGTAGTGGCTGGCGGGGAAGATCATCATCGGAGTCTCGTAGGGATTGTCGTCAGAGATCATCTGGTACATGTCGAAGAGGTTGCCATAGCGGTCGGCGATAGCCTTGAGGCCGTCGCGCTCGATGGCGTATTTGAAGTCGAGGTAGACGGCGTTGCCGGTGCCTACGCCATAGCCGGCGTCGCAGCGCTCTTTGGCTGCACGCGATGCGATGTCACGGGGGCAGAGGTTGCCGAATGCCGGATAGCGGCGCTCGAGATAGAAGTCGCGGTCTTCGTCGGGGATGTCGGTCGGTTTGAGTTTGCCGGCGCGGATGGCCTCGGCGTCTTCTTTCTTTTTGGGCACCCAGATGCGGCCGTCGTTACGCAGCGATTCGCTCATCAGGGTCAGCTTAGACTGGTCTTCGCCGTGCACGGGGATACATGTGGGGTGTATCTGGGTGAATGCGAGGTTGGCCAGGTAGGCGCCTTTCTTGAATGCCTGTATGGCAGCCGAGCCGTTGCAGCCCATGGCGTTGGTCGACAGGAAGAATGCGCGGCCATAACCGCCGGTGGCGAGCACCACGGCATGGGCGGCGTAGCGCTCGATCTCGCCGGTGACGAGGTTGCGCACGATGATGCCGCGGGCGCGGCCGTCGATAATCACGATGTCGAGCATCTCGCGGCGCACGAATGTCTGCACCTTGCCCTTCTGGATCTGGCGGTTGAGCGATGCATAGGCGCCGAGCAGCAGCTGCTGGCCGGTCTGGCCCTTGGCATAGAACGTACGGCTCACCTGAGCGCCGCCAAACGAGCGGTTGGCCAGCAGGCCACCGTATTCGCGAGCAAAGGGTACGCCCTGCTCGACACATTGGTCGATGATGTTGTTTGACACTTCGGCCAGACGGTAGACATTGGCCTCGCGCGAGCGGAAGTCGCCGCCCTTGACTGTGTCGTAGAACAGGCGGTAAACCGAGTCACCGTCGTTCTGGTAGTTTTTGGCTGCATTGATACCGCCCTGTGCCGCGATCGAGTGAGCACGGCGGGGGCTGTCCTGTATGCAGAAGTTGAGCACGTTGAATCCCATCTCGCCCAGTGTCGAGGCAGCCGATGCGCCGGCCAGGCCGGTACCAACGACGATTATGTCGAGGTGACGCTTGTTGGCGGGGTTGACAAGTTTCTGGTGAGCTTTATAGTTGGTCCATTTCTCAGCGACGGGACCTTCGGGGATTTTAGAGTCGAGCTGATACTCAGGCAGAGCTGCCGATTCGATGTCGGCGAAGTCTTTCATGATCGGGCTTGAGTCGATCATGCCTTGCAGTGTTTTGGGGTCTATCATCTTTCTGAGAAATTTATTGGTTTGCTGATGCGTTGTCTGCAGCCTGTGTGGCGGGAGCCATGAATGTCATCATCTGAGAGATCTGACGCGAAAGCTGCTTGAGTGATTGGATAGATTCGGGCATAGCGGCATCGGGGCACTGCTTGTCGTATGCCTCGGTGATGGTGTTGGCACGCTCTACGAAGCCGGGGCCGTACGAGGTGACAAACTGCACCTGAGCCTCCTGCTGGCCCATCGGGTCTCCCTCGACGGCCGAGAATGCCTTGTTGGCCTCGGTGCGGAACTCGGTCACGGCAGCCTCGGCCTGTTTGCCCCAGAACTCGGCATACTGCTCCTGCAGCTCACCGTTCTTGGTATAGTAGTCCTGACGGGCGAGTACGGTAAACACGATGGCCTGGGCGATGAAGAGGCCGATCACGATGGTGGTCCACCAGCAGCCGATCTTTTTGAGACGGCCGATCCATATGTTGTTGTCCCAGCCGATCGAGTGGAACATCGACCAGAAACCGTGATTCATATGGAACCACAGAGCCACGAAACCGATGATGTAGACGATCGGAGTCCATACCTGCTTGAAGGCCATCTCGATAAAGAGTGTGCCTAACGAGGGTGCGGCGGGCACGCCCTCGAGCTGGGGCAGCACGGCGAGCTCGGCATGGCGCAGCTCTTGCCACTGCATCTTGGCCCAGAACTGGATCAGGTGCACCACGAGGAACGCCAGCACCACGATGCCCAGCACGAGCATGTTCTTAGATGCCCACTCGACCTGAGGAGGACGAGTGGTGACCAGATAGCGGTCGTTGCCACGGGCGGCACGGTTCTGAATCGTGAGCCACAGGGCATAGATGATGTGCAGGATGAAGAGCACTGCCAGACCGGCCGATGCGATCAGCGCATACCAGTTGGCGCCCAGAAACTCGCACACCTGATTGTAGGCGGCGGGCCAGATGAGGGCTACGGCATTCATCAACACGTGAAAAGTTACGAATAGGACGAGACAGATACCCGTAAGGGCCATCACGAACTTACGTCCTATAGATGAGCTTGTTAACCACATAAGATGATTGATTTAGTTATTATTTGAAAATTGTTTTGGATTTCTGTCAGATAGTCAGATGGTCAAGAGGTACAATTTTGTGCAAATTTAGCATATTTTAATTACCGTACCAACAATTAAGGAAAAAATTCTTTAAAAAGTGTGGCATATGCAGCAGTAGGGTGATGCTGACACAATACTGATATGGTGAACTTAATAATCATTTGCGAGGTTATATTTTTAATTAAGCTCTAAAATCTGATCTGCACGATGAAGTTTCAACTGTTATTTGTGATAATGGGTCTGGCCGTGTCGGTGGCCCGGGCTGATGCCGGGTGCCCCGACGCGCTGTCCCGACCGATGCCCGCTGCCTGGACATATGCCGCTGAGTTTGACCAGGTGTCGCCGTCTGATGATGCATGGTGGCGTGGTTTTGACGACGTGGTGCTCGATTCGTTGATCTCGCTCGGCGAGCGCGCCAATTTTGACGTGGCGATGGCGGCGCGACGCATGGAGGCCGCACGACAGCAGATGCGCGTGGCCAGGGCGGCATATTTCCCGCAGATCGGATTACAGGGCGGATATGACCGTACGCGCCGCAGCGGTGTGACCGCCAATACTTACACCGCCGAGGCAACGGCGAGCTGGCAGATAGACCTTTTTGGCAAGATCACGGCGTCGGTGCGTCAGAGCAAGGCTCAATACCGCGCCTCGCATGCCGAGTATCTGGGCGCGATGGTGTCGCTGGCGGGCGAGATTGCATCAAACTATGTGCAGCTGCGCGTGTGGCAGGCCGAGTTGGCCGTGGCGCGCGAGCACATCGTGCGCCAGGATACGATAGCCGGTATCGCCAACACGCGGTTTGAGTGCGGCCTGGCGTCGAAGATCGATGTCGATCAGGCCCGCACGATTCTTTATTCCACACGTGCTACGGTACCGTCGCTCGAGACGCCGGTCCATACGGCAGTGAGCGCTCTGGCGCTGCTGACGGGCTTGTATCCCTCAGAGATAGAGCCACTGCTGGCCTCGTCTGACAAGTTTCCCGACTATCGGCAGCTCGTGGGTGCGGGTGTGCCGTCAGAGTTGCTGCGCCGGCGTCCAGATATAGTGGCTGCAGAGTATAATCTCGCGGCTGCGGCTGCGGCGGTTGGCATCGCGAAAAAAGATTTTTTGCCCACGCTGACACTCAATGGCTCGGTAGGAGTGGTGAGCGATGGCCACGGCAAATTTTTCTCGGGCGACAATCTGGCCTACTCGATAGCTCCGACTTTGTCGTGGACGTTGTTTGACGGAATGGCGCGGTCGGCCCGTGTGGCCGCCGCCCGTGCCGATATGGAGGCGCTGGTCGAGCAATACAACTATACGGTGATGAACGCCTACAACGAGGTCGACAACGCCATGAACTCGTATCTCAACGCCATGCGCCAGATCAACGAATACGAGCGTGCGGCCGAGGCGTCTGACGAATTTCTGCGGCTGTCGCTCGAACTTTACACGCAAGGACTGTCTGATTTCACCAATGTGGCTAACGCGCAGGTCGATCTGTTGCAGTACACCAATTCGCTCATAGTTGCCCGCGGGCAGGCGATGAGCGCGCTTGTGACCTTATACGAGGCTCTGGGCGGAGGATTCTAAAAACAACAAGGCAAAAATATACGGTATGAAAAAGTCATATATCATCATCGCGGCTGTCGCGCTGCTCGCGGCCGGCTGTCACAAGAATCAGAAAGAAGAGTCGGCGGGTGCGACGATGCCTGTCGAGGTGACACCGGTGGTGACCGATTCGGTCACGCTCTACAAGGAATATCCCGGCACGCTCACCGCCGACCGCACCATCCCCGTCGTGGCGCGTGTCAACGGCACCATCGTGTCGATGCCCTACAAGGCCGGTGCATATGTGCGCGAGGGTCAGGTGCTGTTCACCATCGATCCCACGACTTACCGCAATGCGGTCACCGAGGCTGAGGCGTCGTTGCAGAGCGCCCGCAGCCAGAATGCCTATGCCGAGCGTCACTACGAGGCCGTGCTGAGGGCGTCGCAGAGCAATGCCGTATCGCAGATGGAGGTGGCCCAGGCTCTCACGGCCCGCGACCAGAGCCGCTCGGATGTGCGGAATGCCGAGGCGCAACTGTCGACTGCGCGTACCAATCTGGGCTATTGCACCATCACGGCGCCGTGTTCGGGTCACATCACGCTCAACGACATGTCGCGCGGCGCCTATGTGTCGGGCGAGGGGGCGCCGGTGCAGCTTGCCACAGTCTATGACGATGCCATATTGCAGGCCAACTTTGCCATTGAGGATGCGTCGTTTCAGCGCATGTTTATCAACCATAACAACCGCGACCTGATAAACTATAAGACCATACCGCTGGTGTTCAGCGAGAAACTGCCGCATGACTATACTGCCGACCTGAACTATCTGGCGCCCGACGTCGACGCCTCGACCGGCACTATGGCGTTGCAGGCCGATATCGACAATAAATACAACGAACTCAAGGCCGGCATGTATGTGACTGTGCGGCTGCCCTACAAGGTCGAGCCGCGGGCCATGCTCATCCGCGATGCCTCGATAGGCACCGATCAGCTGGGCAAATATGTCTATGTGGTCAACGACTCTGACATGGTGGTATATACGCCTGTCAAGACCGGCGACCTGGTGGCCGACACCATGCGTGTGGTGCAGTCGGGACTCGAGCCCGGCCAACGCTACGTCACGTCGGCCCTCCTCAAAGTGCGCGACGGCATGACCGTAAAACCCTATCTGCGTGGCTCGCGGCCCGCCGACTCTAAATAAAATAGGCAGCCATGTTCTCAAGATTTTTTATCGAGCGCCCCATATTTGCCATCGTCATCGCCGTGGTGATGGTGCTGGCCGGCGCGCTTACATACAGCAGTCTGCCGGTGGCGCAGTATCCCGACATCACGCCGCCTACGGTGATGGTCAGTGCGGTGTATCCCGGTGCCGATGCCAAGACAGTGGCCGAGACAGTGGGTGTGCCCATCGAGCAGCAGGTCAACGGTGTCGAGGGAATGCTCTACATGAGCAGCTCGTCGGGCAGCGACGGCTCGTACATTCTGACCATCACTTTTGAGGAAGGTACCGACCTCGACAACGCCACCGTCAAGGTGCAGAACCGCATCTCGCAGGCCGAACCCCAGCTGCCGACAGCAGTCAAGCAGCAGGGCGTGTCGGTCAATTCCGAGTCGTCAAACCAGATACTGATGATCGCCCTGCAGAGCGACGACCCCGAGCGCTACGACGCCCTGTATCTGACCAACTATGCCAATCTTAACCTCACCGACGAGCTGTCGCGAGTCGATGGTGTAGGCAATGTGCAGGCATTCGGCGGAGGCGACTACAGCATGCGCATATGGCTTGATCCGGCCAAGATGCGCGAGCGCAATGTGACGACCTCTGACGTGCTGTCAATGATACAGTCGCAGAATATGGAGGTCTCGGCCGGCAGCGTGGGCACCCGTCCGTCGCATACCGCCGAGGAATTCACCTATACGCTCACCACCCGTGGCCGTCTGTCGTCGCCCGACGAGTTCGCAGGCATCGTGCTGCGCACCGACAGCAATGGCAATATATTGCGGCTGAGCGATATCGCCACTGTCGATCTGGGCTCTGAGACATACACACAGATAGCCCGTGTCAACGACCAACAGAGCGCCATGATCGGTATCAGCCAGCTGCCCGGAGCCAACGCGCTCGACGTGGCCAAACGCTGCGAGTCAAGGCTCGAGGAGCTCAAAGAGTACTTTCCGCCCGGTGTCGACTACAAGATCATGCTCAACACCACCGAGTTTGTCACTGCATCGCTCGACGAGCTGCTCATGACATTCCTCGAGACGACCCTGCTGGTGATGATCGTCATACTTATCTTCCTGCAGAACTGGCGTGCCGTGATCATACCGATGCTCACCATACCGGTGTCGCTCATCGCGACATTGGCGGTGATGAAGTTCATGGGTTTCACGTTGAATACGCTCACACTTTTCGGCCTTGTCCTCGCCATAGCCATTGTGGTCGACGATGCCATAGTGGTGGTCGAAGACTGTGCCCGACTGCTCGATGAGGGCAAGTATAATGCCCGTCAGGCTGCCGAGAAAGCGATGATCGAGCTGCAGGGGCCGGTCGTAGGCGAGGTGCTGGTGCTGTTGTCGGTGTTCATCCCTACGGCATTGGTCAGCGGCATCACAGGCCAGCTCTACAAGCAGTTCGCTCTCACGATAGCCGTGTCGACGGCCTTCTCTGGGTTCAACGCCCTGACGTTTACTCCGGCTATGTGCGCGTTGTTTCTCAAACCTGCAAAGCCCGCCAGATTTTTTGTCTACAAGTGGTGGAACAAGATTTTCGGTGCCGCGACCGATCTGTATATGCGCGTAGTGGGCCAATTTCTCAAGCGTCCGGTGGTGGCCATACTCATTTATTTTGTGCTCACCGGTCTGGCTTTCTGGGGATTTGTCAAGTGGCCGACATCATACGTGCCGTCTGAGGACATGGGCTACTTCATGGCCTCGGTGCAGCTGCCCACAGGCGCGTCGCTCGACCGTACCGACCGTATAGTCTCTGAATTCTCGCGCAAATTGCTCGAACTGCCTGAGGTCGATGATGTCATGGGCATTAGCGGATACTCGTTTTTGGGCGGAGGCGCATCGTCAAACGGCGGCACACTGTTCGTCATACTCAAACCGTGGAAAGACCGCAAACCGAAGTCCGAGCATGTCGACGCTGTCATTGCCAAGGCCAACGAGATCGGCGCCTCGATGCAGGAACCGATAATCTTTGCTCTCAATCCGCCGGCTATACCCGGTCTGGGTATGACCTCGGGACTCGAGATGCAGTTGCTCGACATCAGCAATCTCGGTGCCTCGCAGATGAAGGCGGCCCTTGACGCTATCCGCGCTGAGGCTGACCGTGATCCGCGCATCGCGTCGACCACGACTCTATATGAGGGCGAGGTGCCGCAGTATGCCATAGACATCGACCGCAACCGCGTCAAGATGCAGGGCCTGTCACTCCAGGATGTCTATTCGACACTGTCGACATTCATGGGCGGAGCCTATGTCAATGATTTCGTCGAGTTCGGGCGCGTCTTTCAGGTCAATGTGGCCGCTGATGCGTCGTCGCGCGGCCATATAGGCGACATTCTCGCACTGAGTGTGCGCAATGCACAGGGCAAGATGGTGCCTTTCTCGACCTTTGCCACAATCCGGCCGTCTATGGGCGAGGCTACGGTCAACCGATATAACATGTACAATACCGCCGCGTTTACCGCCACGCCGGCCAAGGGCGTCAGCTCGCACGAAGGCATCGTGGCGATGGAGGAGATCGTGCAGAAGGCCGTCGGCGACAATTATGGCTATGCCTGGACCGGCGAGGCCTATCAGGAGACCCAGTCGGGCACGACAATCACATTCGTGCTTATACTGGCCGTGATAGTGACCTTGCTCGTGCTCGCCGCACAATATGAGAGCCTCACCGACCCGCTTGCCGTGATCATAGCCATGCCCACGGCTATACTCGGCACGATCATAGGCTGTATATTCATGAGCCAGAGTATCAGTATCTACACCCAGATAGGTATCATATTGCTGCTCGGCCTGTCGGCCAAGAACGCAATTCTTATCGTCGAGTATGCGATCGATTTCCGCAAGTCGGGCAAAGAGATCCGCGAGGCGGCGCTTGATGCCGGCAGGGTGCGTTTCCGCCCGATCATGATGACTGCGCTGGCATTTGTGCTGGGTGTGATGCCTATGCTGTTTGCCACAGGCGCCGGCGCCGCCAGCCGTCTGTCGTTGGGTACGGCGGTCGTATTCGGCATGGCTGTCAACGCAGTGGTCGGTACGCTCTTCGTGCCGAACTTCTGGGAACTCTGCCAGCGCTTCGGCGAAAAATATCTCAACAACTTCTTCCACTCGGCCAAGGGCCTCGACAAGCAGCAGGCCGAGAGCGACGACATCTAACGCCACCTGACCATGCGACAGATAATCACTCATTTCACCGACGACGATCTGTATAAATTCACGATGTGCTGCGCCGTGATCGACAATTTTCCGCGCGCTGTGGTGCGCTACTCTTTTATCGATCGCGACAACACTGTCTATCCGCCTGGTTTTGCCGACGAGCTGACGCGGCAGATCGAGGCTCTGGCCGGTGTGGTGATCAGTCGTGAGGAGATCGAGTTTATGAAACGCCGGTGTGCCTATCTGCCTTATTGGTTCTACGACTTTCTCAAGGGCTACCGTTATGACGCCCGTCTGGTGCGGGCCTCGCAGGACGACGAAGGCCACCTGTCGGTGGTGATCGAGGGCGCGTGGTGCGATACTATATTGTTTGAGGTCAAGTTGCTCGCCATCATATCTGAGCTCTACTATATCATGACGGGTCAAGACCGCCGTCTCGATTACGAGGCCTGCTATCGCCGCAGTCTCGACAAGGGGCGACGGCTGCTCGAGGCTGGCTGCTCGTTCAGCGACTTCGGCACTCGCCGTCGTGCTTCCGTGCGCTCACAGGATACTGTCATGCGGGCCATGACCGATGCCGCACGCCATTACAGCGGCCCCGGACGGTTTACGGGCACGAGCAATGTCTACATGGCCATGTGCTATGACGTCATGCCAGTCGGCACAATGGCCCACGAGTTTATCAGCGCCATTGCCGGCATGTATGGCCCGCAGATGGCCAACAATCTGGCCATGAAGGCCTGGGCTGCCACCTACCGCGGTGCGCTCGGCACTTTTCTCTACGATACGTACGGCTGGGATATATTCAGCCTCAACTTTTCCGAGGACTATGCCAATATGTTCAAAGGGCTGCGCGTAGACAGCGGCGACAACCGCGAGCAACTGCAGCTCATCGTCGATAAATACCGCTCGCTCGGCATTGATCCGCGCACGAAACAGGTCATTTTCAGCAACGGGCTCAATACCGAGCGGGCCATAGAATTGCAGCGCTATGCGGCGCCGATGTGCATACCGTCATTCGGCATAGGCACTCATTTCACAAACGACTATGCCGGTGTACGTCCCATGAATATCGTCATCAAACTGCTGGCGGTCAAGATCACCGAGTCGTGGACGTTCTACAACGACACCTGCAAACTGAGCGAAGACCGCGGCAAGCACACGGGCGATCCGGCTGTGGTGCGCCGGTTCATGGAGACACTGCACATGCACGGGTAAGCCGCGACCGGCCTCAGAGCTCTACGATCTTGTATTTCTGAGTACCCAGGCCTATCTGCTCGGCATAATCGAGAATGTGTGTGCCGTGGCGCGAGTCAATGCGTTCGATCAGATGCACCTTGCCTTCGTCGGGTGAATTGTGTACCATATCAATGCAGGCGCGGTCGAGTGCCACGGGATCGAGCGATGCCAGGATGCCTATGTCGGCCATCTCGGGATCGTGGGGGTTGCCGTCACAGTCGCAGTCGACCGACAGACGGTTGGCCACGTTGATAAAGAGGATCTTGTCGCCCGTGTGGCTGAATACGGCCTGGCATGCCTCTGCCATCGACTCGAGAAAGTCGTCTTGCTCGGGCAGGTTGTCCCACAGCATTGCGGGGTCAGATACCTTGCCGGCGGTGTGGATGTATGCCTTGCCGTCGGCCGATGCGATGCCTATGGCTACATTTTTGAGCGCGCCGCCGAATCCGGCCATCGCATGGCCCTTGAAGTGCGACAGCACCACCGTGAAGTCATAGTCGAGATAGTGTTTGCCCACCAGATCGTGTTTGAGATGACGGCCGTCGGTCACGGGCAGTATCGTGTCGCCGTCGGCATCCATGATGTCGACCTTGGCGATGGCGGTGTAGCCGTGCTCTTCGGCTGCGCGCATGTGGTCGGCTGTTGTCGAGCGGTTGCCGTTGTAGGCTGTGTTGCACTCGACTATGGTGCCGTTGACCAGCTGTACGAGCGGAGCGATCAGTTCGGGACGCAGATGGTTTGACTTGCCCGACTCGCCGGTCGAGATCTTGACGGCCACATTTTTGCCGTCGGCCTCGCGGCCGAGCGCCTTATAGATCCTGACGAGGTTTTCGGGAGTGATGTCTTTGATGAAATAGACAATGGCTGTGTCACCGGCCGTCGAGTCGGCGGCAGCGTTTTCGGTCGACATGCCGGCTGAGGCTTTGCCGGCGCACGAACTCATGCAAAGTCCCGCGAAGAGGCCGAGCCCGATGGCGGGGAGAGTGTGAAATCGGTTCATTTTGGTTGGTATATGGGGGTTAGAAGTTAAAATCGAATCCGGCCATTACCGTGGCACGCGGCATGGGGAACCCGTAGTTGATCTGATAGCGGGCGGCGGTGAGATTCTCGCCCTTGGCCCACAGGGTCAGTCTGTCATGGCCGGCGGGCAGGCTGTAGGCCACGCGGGCGTTGAGCAGCGAATAGTTCTCGACCGATCCTTCGGTGGGGAGGTGCCATATGGTGAGCGACTCTACCGACACATCCCACGGCCCGTCGGCATAACGTAGCGTGGCAAACAGCTTGTTGCGCGGGGCGGCGACGATAAATGTGTTGGTATGGAGATAGGCATAGTTGGCCTCGGCTGTCCAGCGGCTGTCGATATGCCACGATGCCTCGGCCTCAAAGCCCTTGTTGATAAACCGGCCTGTGTTGACATTTAGCGGAGAGCCGCCGGTGCGCACGGTCTGTATCATGTTGCGGCCTTTTATGTAGTAGAGGCTTGCGGCGAGGGTGAGGCGGCTGTCGGGCAGATTCTGGCGCAGCTCGACTTCGAAATTATCCATCGACTCAGGCAGCAGATCGGGATTGCGGGGCGCATACATGTAGAGCTCGCGTATGTTGGGGCTGCGGAATCCGCGTCCAAACGAGAATTTGGCCGATCCGCCGTCAACCGGACGTGCGATGAAGCCTGCCTGTGGTACCCATTGGTTGCCGAATTGCGATGAATGCTCAAGCCGTACGCCGGCATTCAGCGACAGACGGTTGCCGACAGCCCCCTGCTGCATCATGGCGTAACCGGCGATCTCGTTGACGTGCGCGTCGCTGACGGGACTGACCGTGCCGTCGGCTTTGGCCGAGTTCCACGCCCGGCCTCCCCAGTGCTTGAAGTCGATGCCTGCGCTGAGGTGGCCGTACTGCCAGGGGCGTACGGTCTGATAGGCCGTCACTCCCATATTATAGTCTTTTGAGTTGAACAGATAGGTGCGCGAGGCCACATCAGGTGCGTGGCCGTCGTCGATTTTGTGGCGTCCCCAATTGTAATAGGCTCGTATGCCGCCCTCGGTGCGGCCGTAGCGGTTGCCCAGATAGACCGAGGCGGTGGTGCGTGTCATGCGGGTGAACATCTCCTCGAGCGGCTCATATATCGATCCCGGATTGTGTGCTTTGGTCTCGGTGATCATCGCCGACGCCGTGGCCTCCCAGTGCGACGAGATGTCATAGCCGGCCGACAGATACTGGTTGGCAAGCCAATAGTGCATGCCGTCGCGGTTGCCCTTGGTGCTTTCATACGATGTGGCGGCCAGCGCGTGCCATCGCTCGTGGCGATAACCGGCGCGTGCCGCATAGCGTTGCGAGGCATAGCTGCCGCCGGCTGCGCTCACGGCGCCGTGCCATCCGCGCGCGACGGCGCGGCGGGTGATGATATTGACCGAGCCGCCCATCGCACCCGATCCGTAGAGCAGCGACGAGGGGCCGCTGACCACTTCTACGCGCTCGATGTCGTTGGTCACATAGGTGTCCGGCAGCGAATGTCCGAATACACCCGCCCACTGTGGCTGCCCGTCGATCATGAAAAGTACCTTGTTGCCTTGGCCCACGCCGCGGATGTTGACCGTGCCTGCCGATCCGCCGCTCACGCCATAGCCGCCCATGCCGCGCTCGGTGACAAACATGCCCGGCACACGGTTGACCAGCACGGGCAGTATGTTGGGCTCTGAGCTGCGGGCGAGCTCTTGTTGCGATACGGTCGTGACGTCGAGAGGCAGCAGTGTCACCGGAGCTTTGGCGGTCTCGACCACCTGCAGTTCGGGCAGGGTGGCTGACACACTGTCGGCGGGTGCGGCGGCCTGTGCCGATAAGGCAGAGGCCAGACAGACTGAGAGTGCAAGATTTACTGTTTTCATTGCAGATTATTTTCTGCAAAGATACAGCAAATGATGCATATGACTCTGATATATTTTACGGACTTGCTTATATAAATTACAGATTTCTATCCGGAGCTAAAAATCGAGACCGATATGGCGCCATATACAATTGGGCACAAGACGCCACAGACCTGTGACTACGGCCCATCGCGAGTCGATGGTGGCGATGCGGTCGCCGCGCAGTATGGCCCGCTCGATGCGTGGGGCGGCATAGTCGATGCTCATCACCATGGGCAGTTTGTCTGACCGTCCCTTGAGAAGTGCCGTGTCGATGAATCCCGGACGTATATCGGTCAGCCCTACGTTGACATGCTGCTGATGTGCAAGCTGGTCGAGAGCCTGCAGGTAGGTCCACTGATAGCGCTTAGAGGCCGAGTAGGCCGCGCATGGCCCGATGCCCTTTGTGCCGGCGATCGAGGTGATCACGGCAATGCGACCGCGGCTGACGTTGGCAGTATCACGATAGTATTTGTAGGCGGCATTGACTATCCTTGTCATGCCCGTGACATTGACCCCGATTGTCTGTAGGTCGTCGGTGAGATCGAGCTCGGGATTGCTCCATCCGCATCCGGCCGCATAGAGCAGTATGTCCATGCCGTCGATTGTCTCTATCAGGTTGAGAAAGCGCTCGACGGCGTCAGCTGCGGTGACGTCGATTTCGGCATACTCGACATTGGCAGGGTAGAGGTCTTTGACCGTCTTGAGACGGTCGACCCGGCGCGCGGCTATGCCTACGCGCCAGCCAAGACGCGCAAAGTCGGTGGCTATGCGCATGCCGATGCCCGACGATGCGCCGATAATGATAATTTTTCTCATAATTCAGCCGAGGCCGGCTGATCGGCCTCTGTCTCTACAACGGGCTCGCTTTTGCGTTTGTTCAGCGGCAGGGTGTAGGACAGCGAGAAAGAGCCGGTGATCGACTGGCCGCGAGTGCCGAATCCGGGGATGTACCACGGCTCGCCGTGCACGTTTTTGCTCTCGTGCAGCAGGCTGTGGAATTTGATAAACCACCCTGCCGACAGATTGCCGAACAGCTTGACACGCAGACCGATGTGGAATTCGGCCCAGCCGGCTGTGGCGTTCTGCGACGGTATGGCAAAATGCGAGGTCTCGTCCCAGTAGCCCGAGTCGAGGGTGATGTCGTCGACCGCCCAGCTGAACGGCGCGAATCCGTAGCGTAGACCCACAAACCACTGATAGTCGGGATTGCTGTTGTACAGGAAGTTGTAGTCGGCTCCTATCTTGAAATATACGCTCATGGGCGAGCGGTAGGTGAAGTTGCCTCCCGAGGGGGTATTGCGCGCCGTGCCCACGCCGGCCTCAAAGGCTGGAAAATAGCGGTTGTGCAGGTTGACATCGGCCGAGAAACCTATCAGACCGTGTTTCTGTCCGAAAAGACGCATCATTGGATCCCATATATTCACACCGACTGTGGCCGCCATCACCAGCGGGTATTTCATCTTGGGCACCGATGTGAACTGTGTCGAATCGACCCATTCATCGCCTGTCACCGTATCGATATATACCGTATAACCGTCTTTGCGGTGATAGTGTGTCGAGCGGGCGCGTATCATGGCGTTGATGCGCGATGTATCGTTGGCGGTCTCGTTGATCGCCTGGGTTACTGTCGATCTGTTTTCGACCGGTGATGTGCGTCGGGCAGGGCGACGTGGGGTATCGGCCCATACGGCCACCACAGTTATCGCGGCCGCGATGGCGATCAGCAGTCGGCGCAGGGCTGTCATTCGTCGCCGCCCTCCCCGTCGGTGCGGAAGTATATCTGTATCGTCTGGCGGTCGGCGTTGGTGATGAGCGAGTCGGTGAGTGTCACACTGTCGATGATGTGGGTGGTGTGGCCCACCCGGGTGATGCGGTAGGCATACATCGCGCCGCACTCCTCGGATGCGAAGTAGGGTATAGACTCATAGTCAAAGGTGACCGTGTCGTTGGCCTCGGGAAAATCAAGGTCAAACCATTTGTAGGCTATCACCCAGGCTGTCGACGGGTAGCCGGCGTGCATTGGCAGATATATCTCGTTTATTGCCGTGCCCGGATGCGACAGAGCCGAGTCGGCGGGAGCGCCTATGCCCGAGATCCTGAGTGAGTCGAGCGAGATGGCTGTTCCCCTCGAGCTGTCATAGAATCCGGCCAGGGGTATGGAGCTGCCGTTGTCGTAGCATCCCGACGTGTTGCACGATGCTGCGGCACATACGATCAGCCCAACTGCGGGTAGTATTCTCAGAAACTGCCCCATTTGATGATTTCGTCGGTGTGTTTGCGGTTTTTGGCCGTCGCGGGGCTGCCCGGAGCCGGATAGCCGATAGGCACGATTGCCACGGGCTCGTACTCGGCGGGAATATTGAATTCTTTACGCAGCACTTTGGGGTCGAAGTTGCATACCCAGCATGTGCCCAGGCCAAGCGCCGTCGCCGCCAGACAGATATGCTCGATGGCGATCGAGAGATCTACATCGGTGTGGTCTTTGCCGTCGAATTGACGGTGCCATGCCTCGGCGGGCTTGCCGAGTGCTATGATAAATGCCGGGGCGCTCTTGATCCACTCGCGGTCATAGGCGCGGGCTATGGCCTCGCGTGCCTCCTGACCCTCGACCACCATGAAGAGCCAGGGCTGGCGGTTGCAGGCCGACGGGGCCAGACGGGCGGCGTCGATTACGGCTGAGATAAGGTCAGGGTCGACTGTGTCGCGGCCCAGATCGTAGGCGCGGCACGAGTAGCGCTCGTTGATAAGAGTGAGCAGGGCGGGATATGATTGCAGGTCTGACATTGTTTTTGGGGGGAGTAAGGTTAAAGGTTTATTTCAGAGTCGATCTCATAGTCGTTGCGCCGAGGCGAGTTACGGGCCACAAGCTCACCGACAAATCCGGCCAGAAACAGCTGCGAGCCCAGCAGCATCAGCGTCAGCGACAGATAGAAATATGGCGAGTCGGTCACCAGCGTGTAGTGGTTGCCGTGGTGCATGTTGTATAGTTTCACAAAACCTACGACGGCCACGGCGATGAACCCGAGCACAAACATCAGCGAGCCCAGCAGGCCGAAGAAATGCATCGGTTTGCCTCCGAACTTACCCGTAAACCACAGCGTGGCCAGATCGAGATAGCCGTTGACAAACCGGTCGAGACCAAATTTGGTCTTGCCGTATTTGCGGGCCTGATGGTGTACCACTTTCTCGCCGATACGGGTAAATCCGGCCAGTTTGGCCAGATAAGGTATATAGCGGTGCATGTCGCCGTAGACCTCGATGTGCTTGACCACTTTGTTGCGGTAGGCCTTGAGGCCGCAATTGAAGTCATGCAGGTTCTTGATGCCTGTCACCTTGCGTGCCGTGGCGTTGAACAGTTTGGTGGGTATGGTCTTCGACAGGGGGTCATAGCGCTTTTGCTTGTAACCTGACACCAGATCATAGCCGTCGGCTGTGATCATGCGGTAGAGCTCGGGGATCTCGTCGGGACTGTCCTGCAGGTCTGCGTCCATGGTGATCACCACATCGCCCTGCGCGCGTGCAAAGCCGGTGTTGAGTGCCGGCGACTTGCCGTAGTTGCGGCGGAACGCCACACCCTTTACCGCCGGATTTTTGGCGGCGAGACTCTCGATGACCTGCCACGAATCGTCGGTCGATCCGTCGTTGACAAAGATTATCTCGTAGCTGAACTTGTTGGCCGCCATCACACGCTCGATCCATACGGTGAGTTCGGGCAGTGATTCGGCCTCGTTGTATAATGGCACGACAATCGATATATCCATAGCGTCGTTGTTGGGGTTACATATTGTTAGATATCGGTGGCGGAGTCTTGCCTCCACGGTGACGCACCACCATCGCCATCACCACCGACAGAAGCGAGCCGGTGAAGACTGCCGCATACAGCAGTTCGAGAGCTATCTCGATAGGTGTGGGCAGCGCGCGTGCCGACACGGCTTTCTGTAAGGCTTCGGCCATCTCGCGGGCCTCGGTCTGCGGGGCGGCGCTGTAGATCTCTATGACGGCCCTGAACTGATCGGCCACAAATGACGGCCGCAGCCACCGCATGCACACATATGCCACCACAGCCATGATCAGGCCGCCGAAAAAGAACGCGCATATGCCGTGAAGCCACAAGGCCGAGATCGTGCTCGTGCCATAGTCTTCGGCATAGCTGCGCCGCAACATGACATACACCGCCACCGGCACTGCCACTAAAGCGGCACAGGCAGGGAAAAACACCCACGGCACATAGGTGGTGACGCCCACCAGTACGACGGCGAGCGACATCAGCGGCCCGAGCACAAGTCCGTCCTCGGCACCGCGCAGATATACCGAGCGGGGTTTATCAGTCATAATCGGCAAAATTAGCAATTTTTCGGCGAAAACCAAAATTTAAAAGACCTATTGGCCGCGGTGCGGAGTCAACCGGCGGTCTTTATTGTCGGGCTTTTATTGCCCTTTGTTGCGCTCGATACGCTCACGCCTGAATTCATGCCATTGTTTCTTCCATTTGCGTTGCGCGGCCACGCCGTCGAGCCCGAGCATACCCTTCAGGCGTTTCAGCAGCTGTTGGCCCGGTCCGGGTCTGACGGCGTTGCGTCCGGCCAGCCGGCGGTCGGGCGCCAGAGCCAGACGTGTCATGTCGTGGTCTACGGCCATTACCTGCTCTATCAGTCTGATGATGTCGGGTTGCAGTTCGGGCGCCTCGTCGGGCTCGTAGATGGCCACATCGGCCGCCTCGCCCTGCAGCCGCTGCCATTTCTTGGCCTCTTTGACCGTGATGAACTCCTTGTCGACGATATACACCTCGGCATATGTGCTCACATAGAACGATTCGTCGGCACGGTTGAACTTGAACATGTTGCGCCCGCGGCCGTTCGACTCGATATTCAACGAGTAGCCTGTCAGGTCTGTCGCCGTGAGCGAGTCGACGGTTGACGCATCATAGCTGAGACGCACCCTCAGTTGCTCGAAATCAACCTCGTCGCGGAAAAACGGCGACAGCTCGGGCACACGCCTGCGGGCGAGCGTGTCGGCCAGCACGTTGAGATCGAGAGTGATTCGGTCGCCGTGTCTGACCCATATCTCAGAGGGGCTGTACCTGCCACGCACGGTATCGGTGGCGTTGACATCGCGCCGCAGGGCCTCGGGCACAGCGGTTGTCTGGCTGATGCCTACCCAGTCTGACCACGAGAAGAAGTTGTTGCATCTGTCGCTGACGCTGTCGAGCCCGTAGGCATCGGTAAAACGGTAGTAGGACTTTGATGTCAGGATGCGGGGACTGCGCCAGCCGTCCATACGTATCCCCGCCACGGTAGGCAACATATAGTCGACCATCTTCTCGCGAAACATGAAAACTGTATCGGTATAGGTCGACAGTGTCGAGTACTCGCGCACATAGGCCAGTATATGCAGCATCTTGTGCTGTTTTGATTCGACCACCACCTCGGCAAGCTCGGTGCGTCGCTCGTGCATCCACAGGGTGTCCGGGCCCTCGCCGGCAACCGTCAGTTCGTCAAATCCCAGATATCTGATCGTGGCCGGATAGTCGCCGGCCGCTATATAGGGCAGACGTCCGTCGGCGGAGCAGATTCCGATCAGACGTCCGTGGCGGTCAAAGACCGATGCGCCGGCCAGCGGTGCACGCGATGCCGAGTCAGCCACGATACGGGCCGTAGCGGCTGATGCCGGTAGGGCGAGAGCCATGACGGTGAGAATGATATGGAGAGCAGATCGCATTTTGTCGCATAAGTGATGTCGTCGGCAAAGATAGACTTTTTATCTGTCAACGATGATGATTTAAAATTAATTTGCCACAATTTAACATAAATATAGATCGCGTTTATTAACTTTGTATTGATTAGATCAATTTTTAAACAAGACATTAATAATATATGGTATCAGTTGACGCCCTGACAGTCGAATTCGGCGGCACGACACTTTTCAAGGATATATCGTTTGTAATAAATCCCAAAGACCGTATAGCCCTGATGGGCAAAAACGGCGCGGGCAAAAGCACCCTGCTCAAGATACTCGCAGGCGTGCGCACCCCCACCCGCGGATCGGTGTCGGTGCCCCGCGATTGCACGGTGTGCTATCTGCCACAGCACATGATGACCGACGACGGACGCACCGTGTTCGACGAGGCATCCCTGGCTTTCGCACACCTCAAGGAGATGGAAGCCGAGATAGACGCCATGAACAATGAATTGGCCACCCGCACCGATTATGAGAGCGACTCATATATGGCACTGATAGAAAAAGTGGCTCTGGCCGGCGAAAAATTCTATGCCATCGACATGACCCACTTTGAGGAAGACGTCGAGAAAGCTCTGCTCGGTCTCGGATTCAGGAGATCTGATTTCAACAGGCCCACGTCAGACTTTTCTGGCGGCTGGCGCATGCGCATCGAGCTGGCCAAACTGCTGCTGCGCAAGCCCGATGTGTTGCTGCTCGACGAGCCCACCAACCATCTCGACATCGAGTCGATCGGTTGGCTCGAAGACTTTATAATCAACAGTCCCATGGCAGTGGTGGTGATAAGCCACGACCGGCGGTTTATCGACAATATCACCACCCGCACAATCGAGGTCACACTCGGCCGCATATACGACTACAAGGCCCGCTACAGCCACTATCTCGAGCTGCGTAAAGAACGCCGTCAGCAACAGCAGAAACAGTACGACGACCAGCAGAAGCAGATAGCCGAGGCCCGCGAGTTTATCGAACGGTTCAAAGGCACATACTCAAAGACCTATCAGGTGCAGAGCAAGGTCAAATGGCTTGAGAAACTCGAGATAGTCGAGGTCGACGAGGAAGACACATCGGCACTCCGGCTCAGATTTCCGCCCTGTCCGCGCAGTGGCAGTTATCCGGTCACAGCCGAGGGTGTTGGCAAGAGTTATGACGGCCACACGGTATTTGCCGGCGCGTCGTTTATTATCTCGCGGGGCGAGAAAGTGGCCTTTGCCGGCCGTAACGGCGAGGGTAAGTCGACCATGGTCAAGGCAATCATGCGCGAGATCGACCACGACGGCACACTCACCCTCGGCCACAACGTGCGAATAGGCTATTTCGCCCAGAACAGCGCCTCGCTGCTCGACGAAAATCTCACCGTATTTCAGACAATCGACGATATAGCCGTTGGCGACGCGCGTCTCAAGATACGCGATCTGCTCGGAGCATTCATGTTCGGCGGTGAGGAAAGCCAGAAAAAGGTCAAAGTACTCTCCGGTGGCGAGAGAGTGCGGCTGTGCCTGATCAAACTGTTGCTCGAACCGATCAACCTGCTGATACTCGACGAACCCACCAATCACCTTGATCTCAAGACGAAAGATATACTCAAACAGGCCCTCCGCGACTACGACGGCACCCTCATCGTGGTCAGCCACGACCGCGACTTCCTCGACGGCCTTGTTACAAAAGTATATGAATTCGGCGGTGGTAAGGTGCGCGAGCACCTCTGCGGCATCAACGAATTCCTCGAAAAGAAAAAAGCCGAGCAATCATCACCCGCCGACCGATAGATGTCCTGACCACAAGACATGTTACCTTCAACATACTACAGCCTCAGCGCCATTTGGTTCTGAGGCTTTCTTTTTTCACACGGTTCTTTTCGACGGTCTTACGCCATACGAAAGTGTATTTATTGGCTTTGGATTCTATGTCTGTCCCATCGATATACTCCACGTCCAGCGTGATGAAGCCACGCTCGGCCAACAGCAGCACTGTCTGGGTGAAAATATTGTTTATCTCTGCTTTGACCCGGTTGCGGAAGCGGTTTATGGTCACATAGTCGGGGTGTTCCTGGGCGGACAGCCATATATAATGGATGTCACGCCGGACAGCCATTTCTATCTTCCGGCACGAGTAGATATTGTTCATGTAGGCGTAGAGGATGATCTTGAGCATCATCTTCGGATGATAGGGACAACGTCCGCGTTCGCGGTACAGCTTCTTAAAATCCTTCAGGTCAAGACCTTCGACAATGGCATCGACAACGCGCACAGGGTCGTTTTCCGCTATATCCTCGTTGGGATTGACTGTCAGAAACAATCTGTTGTTATTAAACGCCCTCTAAGAGAGTCGTGTTTGGATTTAACTTCCCTTATCGTGAAGAGTTATTTTCGAGGGAATTTCACGAGTTGAAGAAGGAGCATAGTGGCCTATTGCATGCCTACTTGCGCAAGGCGGATAGGATGCCGGCAAAGAGGTTGACAATGTTGCTTACTGTCTGTTTGTCCGATACCGGAATGGATAGAGATGTCTGACCTGTCTCCGGATCTTCCTTGACAATGCTGTCAACAAGTCGTTTCCGCGATTCCGGTGTGGCAAGTGTCTCGGCAAGTTCGCCAAACACACTGATCCCCTTCGATAGCAGACCGGCCACATCATCACTTCCATTTCGAATGTTGGTGTCTCCGATGCTGTGTGTCGGTCTATGATCCTGCTCATCTGCCAAATCATCTTCCGGTGCAACGGAATCCTCAGATTCTGCAGAATCTTCCACATCATCGGAATCCGGATGATCTTCGGGTATCTCAAGATCATCATATATCACATCCTCCTCGATCTCCTTCAGTTCATCGGGAATGGTTTCTGCTTCTGCTGATTCATGTTCCGTAGGTTCCTGTATATCCTCATCCTGCGGTTTTGCCGAAGGCTCTGCATTCTCAAGGTCGAGGTCCGAATCAATAATCTCGGCAATGCGGTCGAATTTCTTATTGTTGAGCACCACGGAGTCCTCGCCGCCATCCAGTATACCCTCGAACATGCCTGTCTTGAATGCAATCGTGTCGAGTATTCTCTCCTCTATCGTGCCGACGGAGATCATATTGATGACCTGCACATGACGCGTCTGGCCGAGTCGGAACACGCGGGCGATCCGCTGTTCAAGCACACCTGGATTCCAAGGAAGGTCCAGGTTTATCATTATTGAGGCAGCCTGAAGATTCAGACCGGTGCTCCCGGCATCCGTGGATAGGAATACCCTGCAATCCGGCATCTTGATGAAGTCCTCAATCAGTTTACCTCGTTTCATCGATGGCACGCTTCCGTGAAGAAACCGGTAGTTGATTCCCTGTTTGTCCAATTCGGCCGCCATAAGGCGCTGCATTCTTTCCCATTGACTGAAAATCACGATCTTCTCATCGCCTGTCTCGATTATCTCGCCGATTATGTTCATCGCCTCGTCGATCTTGGTATCGTATCGGCTTTTCTGATCGATGATAAATGTGCTGTCGGCCACCATCCTCATCATCGACAGCAGAAGCATGATGCGTTTACGGTCCTTTTCCGGTAGGAATCCCATTTTCTTCCAACGGTGTATTAGGCTGCCGATCTGCCATTTGCAATCATCATGCACGGCAAGCTGCTCCTTGGTAGCTGTGACGAAGAGATTTTTGTCGACACGGGCCGGCATCTCGAGCTGAACCTCACGTTTGGTGCGCCGGATCATCACGGGCATCAGCATCTTTCCAACATTGTTCAGATTACGGTATCCGACGATACGGCCCGTATTATCCACATCCGTGGTGTCGCTGATAAATTTCCAATACGGTCCGAGGACGAATTGGTCTGTCAGCTGCATTACGGAATATAATTCCGTGATCCTGTTTTCCAGCGGTGTGCCGGACAGGGCCACCACATAATCGCTTTTCAGCAGACGCATAGTGCGGGCCATCTTTGTATCCCTGTTCTTGAGTCGCTGCACCTCATCGTAGATTATCATGTCGGGCATGGATTTCAGCCCGAACAGGATGCAGTTCACAAGAGATTGGTAAGAGATGATCTTGAAGAATCCGTTCTCATCGGCAAGCTGGCGTGTTCTGTCCACCACATTGCCTTCGATCACATCGGCGGTTTCTCCGGAGAATCTCTCGATCTCGTTTTTCCATTGATATTTGAGTGAAGCAGGGCATACCACCCATGCCGAACGCACGAAGCCATGACGTTTCAAAAGGGTGGCCACGGCAATGGCCTGGATGGTCTTGCCGAGACCCATTTCATCAGCAATCACCGTGCGGCCGCGGCGAAAAGCGAATTCAACGCCTTGTCGTTGATAAGGATACAGGGTGGTGTTGATGATGTTGTCGAATATCTCCGGATGTTCATCAGCAAGTCGATTGCGTCTGGAGGTTTCGCGTGCATGTATTATGAAATCGAGGGCATCCTCGGAGCATTTCAAAGAAGGATCTATCTTGCGAGCCTCATCGAGAAACTCCTCGAAGCGATCGTTCATCCCCTCCAACAGGTTCATGTCGGAATCAAAGTATCGGGCGGCGAGGACTAACATCTCATCTCGCCGTTCATCACCGATCCGGATTCTTACCCGGCGCTTGCCACGATAGTCAAGATAAATGGATGAACGAAGCGGGAGTTGATATCTTTTGCGGGCATATTTGCCGCCGGCTGCCATTCCTACGGCCTCGATATGTTTGCATGTGCCCAGCTGATTTGTGTGGAAATCAGGACAAGAGCAATAGTTCCAGGAGCTTTCGGGACCACGGTATACCACTGTATAGGTTCTCTTTTTTGTCGGATTATAGACTTTGAAGTATCCTGTGGCGACATCCTCCATTGGCGAAACCACAAGCTGCTCATGAGCAGCGGCCTGGCGACGGAGAGCCTTCTGCCAATCCGTAAGGGACATTCCGTCCGGTTTGCGATGAGGATTGTATATAATACTCCCGCATAATCGAACCGGCTCGGAACGCAAGAAAAAACCAAT
>JAUNGA010000062.1 GCA_030524765.1 Bacteroidales bacterium
CTTATTTTGCCAGAGTGGAGTAGATGCCTTGCTGAGCACCGTCGGCCGCATTGATGGCCTTACGTATCACATCGGCGGCCTGTGGCAGATAGGCCGAGTAGCCCGACAGGCTTTCCTTGTCACTTATGTCGGCAAGCTGCGCCTGCACCTCGTCTAAATCTACTTTCACATCGGGTGTCGAGTCTATCTTGTCGATCAGCGATACCTTTACGTCGGCGGTATCGGTCGACGCGACTACCTCTTTTTTGAGCATATCGTTCTGCGTGGTCATGAATTTTGACCATTCTGCGGCAATATTGTCAGCGACTGACGAAATCTGTGTGTAGACAGACTGTCCCAGACTGACAAAGGCATTGTGGCGTATCGCTTGTCTGCCTTTTATATAGCAGTAGACTCCACTCATAATGGCCGCGCATCCTGCGATTATGACACCTGAATTGGCGATGACAAGGCCGGCGATTAAAGCAATTATACCGAGCACAATAAACCATGAGCCTGAAGAGGTCAGGAAATCTTTTTTATCTTTTTTGATTTCCTCGTTGTCGGCCGGGATGGCTATAGCCTGGAAACCACGGGTAAGGTATCCCTCGAGTTGTGCCTTCTGAGCGTCAAGAGCGTCCTTATAAGGCTTGATGAGAGCATTGTCCATATAATTCGGTTTTAGTGAAACGAAAATATTTGATTATGCAGAAATAACACTCATCCAAGCCCTAAAGTTGTTTATCCGAGCAGCTTTCGCGCTTCCTCGATTTTATCGGCGGGTACGAGCAGTTCGAGCGGTGTCCAGGTATCGGTCATAGGGTAGACAGATGATATTGTTGCGTTGTTTAGCACCGATTCGATGCCGTTGCTTTCGAGCATGCCTTTTGCGATATAGGCTTCGCCTTGTGTGTTGAATGTGGCCACTACAGCCCAGTTGTCGTTTGTCATCGGTAATTGAATTTATTTATGTTGATAACGGATATCCTGCTAAAAAAGTTAGGGACAGGAAGTCATATGTCGACATCCCGTCCCTACAACTTGCTTTAAGAATTTCTTAGAGCCGGTTTATACCGGATATTATTTATATTTGATCCAGCGTACGAGTTCCATATATGTGGGCTTCTTGCCGTACATGAATATGCCTACGCGATAGATCTTGGCGGCAATCCATATCAAACCGAAGAAGCTGATCGCCAGTATGACTATCGATACAAGCGGCTGCCATGCAGGGATGCCGAACGGCAGGCGGGCCATCATCACCATAGGCGATGTGAACGGTATCATCGAGGTCCATACGGCCAGCGACGAGTTGGGGTCGTTGACAACTGTCATTGAGATTATCAGGGCCAGGATGATGGGCACGATGGCGATAGACTGCAATTGCGACGCGTCCTGTATATTGTCGACAGCCGATCCGATAGCGGCGTAAATCGACGAATAGAAGAGATAGCCGCCGATGAGGAAGAGCACCAGATATACGAGCAGATTGATCATGAATCCGGTGTCGCCAAGCTGGGCGAGTGCCGAGGCCATGCCCTCATTGCCCTCGGTGGCCGATGCCGCCGAGATGAGGCCGGGCATTACCCATATCGAGCATGCGATGAGCAGCACGGCCCATATCATGATCTGGGTGATCGCCACGAGGCCGATGCCCATGATCTTGCCCATCATCAGATCGTTGGGTTTGACAGATGATACGACGAGTTCGAGCACGCGGTTGTTCTTCTCCTCGATGATAGATGTCATCACCATCTGGCCATAGAGCAGTATAAACATATAGAGGATAAACATTGTCACCGTGCCGAGTATATACGACAGGATCGACGAGGTGGCGCTCTCCTCTTCTTTATCGATGCGGAATGTGTCGAGTGCGACATCCACCTTTACCTCCTCGAGAATCTGTGACAGATTGGCTATGTCATACTGTTTGATGCGCAGATTCTCGATTGTGCGGTCGAGTTGCGACTCAATATAGTCTTCGGTCTGTATCGAGGGGGCGCCTCGGGTGTAGAGCGACACATTTCCCTTGGGCTGCGATACGACATCGCGTCCTATCACGAGTATGGCGTCATAGTCTTCGTTGGCTTTGGCCGAGGCCATGTCGCCGCCAAACTGGCGGAATGTTATTTCGCCCTCGTTCTGCAGAGTGGGGGCTATGACTCCCGAATCGTCTATGACGGCGATGACCCGCTCTTCGGGGCCCGACATGATTGCGATAAGGGTGGGGGCGACCATCATGCCGAGCATGAGTATGGGCATGAGTATGGTCGAGATGATAAAGCTTTTGCGTTTCACACGCTCGAGATATTCGCGTGCGATGATTATTTTGAGAGCCGATGTCATAGTGCGGGCGGTGTTGAGGTTTGTTGATTGCTGGCGTTGACGGTGCGTATGAATATTTCGTCCATCGAGGGCAGCACGGGGTTGAACGAACGTATTTCGATGGCCGAATTGGCTGTGGCGAGTACTGTGCGTGTATCGTCAGGCGATATGAGAGAGAACTGCACGTGCTCGATGCCGTCGCGGTCGGGGCCCATGTCGGTCAGTCCGGTCACTTTTCCGTCCATGGCGGTGGCAAATGTGTCGAAATCGCCGTTGAATCCGAGCTCGAATGTATTGCCGCTGAATTGTCGGCGCAGATCAGCCACACCGCCGGTGAGGATATTGTGTGATTTGTTGATCAGTGTGATGTTGTCGCACAATTCCTCGACACTGGCCATATTATGGGTCGAAAAGATGACCGTGGCGCCCTCGTCGCGCAGCTTCAGTATCTCGCGTTTGAGCACATTGGCGTTGATGGGGTCAAATCCTGAGAACGGCTCGTCGAATATCAACAGTTCGGGGCGGTGCAGTACAGTCACGATAAACTGTATCTTCTGAGCCATGCCTTTTGACAACTCTTCGACCTTCTTGTTCCACCACGACGAGATTTCAAGTCGTTCAAACCATTCTTTCAGCGCGCGGGTGGCATCGTTTTTCGACAGACCTTTCAGGCGTGCGAAAAATATCGCCTGATCGCCGACTTTCATTTTTTTGTATAGTCCGCGTTCTTCGGGCAGATAGCCGATATTGGCTACATCGGCGCCTGTCAGCTGATGTCCGTTAAACCATACCTCGCCGCTGTCGGGGGCGGTGATGTGATTGATGATACGTATCAGCGTGGTCTTGCCGGCACCGTTCGGTCCGAGCAGGCCATAGACTTTGCCGCGCGGTACGCTCAACGAAACGTCGTCAAGCGCCACATGGTTGGTGAATGCCTTGCTGACGTGTTTTACTTCGAGTATATTATCCATTTTTTCGATTGATTTCGATTGGTTTTGTATAGTTAGACGCTTGTTTTTGCCGAAAATTTCATTTTATATAAAAAATTATCGGCGCAAGCCACTAAAAGTAGACCTGCGCCGATACCGCTTATTGTAATTGAAATCGCTTTATCAGGGGATGAGCTCGTATTTGCGGAACACTTTGCCGATCTTCTCGAGCGCCTCGGTCACCTGCTCTTTGGTATGGGTGGCCATGAGGCTGAAACGTATGAGTGTATCCTGCGGTGCCACGGCGGGCGAAACGACGGGATTTACAAAGATGCCTTCTTCGAGCAGATCGCGGGTGATGAAATAGGTCTTGTAGTCGTCACGTACAAACAGGGGGATGATCGGTGTCGATGTGTTGCCGATCTCTATGCCCAGATTGCGGAATCCGTCGAGCGCATATTTGGTGATCTCCCACAGGTGCTCCTGACGCCAGGGTTCCTCGATCATCAGATCGATGGCCTTGAGTGCGGCTGCGGTCGAGGCGGGAGTGATGCTGGCGGTGAAGATATATGAGCGCGAATGGTGACGCAGGAAGTTGGTGATCTCTTTGTCGGTGGCAATGAATCCGCCAAGCGACGCAAATGATTTCGAGAACGTGCCCATGATCAGATCCACATCGTCGGTCAGACCGAAGTGGTTGACAGTACCGCGGCCACCTTTTCCGAACACGCCGATGCCGTGGGCCTCGTCGACCATTACTGATGCGTTGTATTTCTTGGCCAGTCGCACGATCTCGGGTACGTTGGCCACATCGCCTTCCATCGAGAACACGCCGTCGGTCACGATCAGTTTCACTTTGTCGGGATTGCAGCGCTGCAGCTGTTTCTCGAGCGACTCCATGTCGTTGTGCTTGTATTTGTATTGCTGAGAGAATGACAGACGTCGGCCCTCGATTATCGAGGCATGGTCCTGCTCATCCCAGAGTATGTAATCCTCGCGGCCGGTCAGACATGACACAACACCGAGATTGACCTCGAAACCGGTCGAATAGATCATCACGTCTTCCTTGCCGATATATTCGGCGATACGTGCCTCGAGTTTTTTGTGCAGGTCGAGCGTACCGTTGAGAAAGGGTGAACCGGCGCAGCCGGTGCCATATTTGCGTGTCGCCTCGATGGCGGCCTCCTTGATACGGGGATCGTTGACAAGGCCCGAATAGCAGTTCGAACCAAACATCAGTACTTTTTTGCCGTTGATAATCACTTCTGAATCCTGTTCAGACGAGATGGCGCGGAAATAAGGGTAAACGCCGGCGGCTTTGGCCTCCTGAGGAGCTGTGTATTTTGCAAGTTTAGCCTGTAATAGCTTCATAGTTTATTGATTATCTGCTTTGTGTATAAACTATCCGACCTGTGGTCTGTCAAGTCAGGGTGCAAAGTTACTAATTTTTTGACTATAATTATCGAAAATGGCCAAAAAATTGCATTTTCAACCACAAATTTTACATAATTCATGAGAAATCGAGATAAATAGTCAATTTGTCATGATTGTTATATTGTGGTTTCAGCAGTGTACGAGCAACGGCTCGAGCCGTTTCACAATGAGTGATTCTGTCGATACGGTATCACAGTCGTGGGCAAGAGCGGCGGTAAGGGTCAGCCTGCGGTTGTTCCAGTCAAATGTCAGATGCTGTATCGATCCTGCCAGACCGATCACGTCAAAACCCACGGACTCGAGAGATGGCCTTACAAACTCGGGATGACGACATGGCAAGCCCGACCTGCGGCTGCACTCAGCGGCACAATACGGGCATTCGCCGGCAAAGGCGGCCGCGCGGCCTTTGACCTCGGCTTCTATATCGATCAGCGTCGGCTCGATCAGTCGTCTGATTGTCTCGGCGGCAGACTGCGTTGACAGTGATATGAGAGTCAGATATTTATATCGGCTCAGCTTTGCCGGCTCATCTGTGGGGTGGGGCGGACAGCCCCAGCGTACGCCATAATTGTGACACCCACGACATGCCGAGAGACACATCTCACGGTCTACATGCCGCAGCGCCTCGCACATCGGGGCCGTCGTCACTGTAAGTTTTGAGCACATACACTGCAAAATTACAAAATAGCTTTTAAATTCCCACATTTTTGCTTAACTTTGCAACCCGTTATGAAGACAGGTTTCAATAACGAGAAATATCTCAAAATACAGTCTGAGCATATCAAGAGACGTATCGCTCAGTTTGGCAATAAGCTCTATCTTGAGCTCGGTGGAAAACTTTTCGACGATTATCATGCAAGCCGTGTGTTGCCGGGCTTTCAGCCTGACAGCAAATTGCGCATGCTGTCTCAGCTCGCTGATCATGCAGAGATCGTGATCGTTATCAGTGCCCTTGACATCGAGAAAAACAAGGTGCGCAATGACCTCGGCATCACCTACGACATGGATGTGCTGCGTCTGCGCGAGGAGTTTCAGCGCCGTGGTTTCCTTGTCAGCTCGGTCGTTGTGACACATTATAATGGTCAGAGCAGCGCCGACGCCTTCCGCCACCGGCTCGAGCGTATGGGCATCACCACATATTATCATTATACGATCGACGGCTATCCGACCAATGTCGACCTTATTGACTCTGACGACGGTTTCGGCCGCAACGACTACGTCGAGACCACCCGTCCGCTTGTCATTGTCACTGCTCCGGGCCCCGGCAGCGGCAAAATGGCAGTATGCCTGAGCCAGCTCTACAACGAGCACAAGCGTGGCATCGAGGCTGGCTATGCCAAGTTTGAGACATTCCCCGTATGGAGCCTGCCGCTCAAGCATCCGGTCAACATAGCGTATGAGGCGGCGACCGCCGACCTCAACGACGTCAATATGATCGATCCCTTCCATCTCGAGGCCTACGGCAAGACAGCCATCAACTACAACCGCGACATTGAGATATTCCCCGTGCTCAATGCCCTTTTCGAAGGCATCTATGGCGAGAATCCCTATAAATCGCCCACCGATATGGGCGTCAACATGGTGGGATTCTGCATTAACGACGATGAGATATGCTGCCATGCGTCACGCGACGAGATCATACGCCGCTATTTCACGGCTCTCAACCGCCTGGCCGAGGGCGATGGAAACGATGCCGAGGTCAGCAAGATCTCATTGCTCTTCAAGCAGGCTAAAATTGATATCACATACCGCAAGCCTATCATTGCCGCACGCGAGCGTGCCGAGCGTAGCGGTGTGCCATGCTCGGCCATAGAGCTTGCCGACGGCACGATCATCACAGCCGAGACCAGCGCCCTGCTGGGCCCGAGCGCCGCGCTGATCCTCAACGCGATCAAACATCTCGCCGGCATCGACCATGCGATAAAACTCATACCCCAGACTCTGATCGAACCCATACAGCGTACCAAGACCGACTATCTGCGCAGTCGCAATCCGCGTCTGCACACCGACGAGGTGCTCGTGGCTCTGTCGGTGCTCAGCCCGCACGACGACAATTGCCGGCGTGCGCTTGAGTGCTTGCCGCAGCTCGACGGCTGTCAGATGCACTCGACTGTGATGCTCGGCGAGGTCGATCGCAAGATCTTCAATAAACTCGGCGTGGGCCTCACCTGCGATCCCGCCAAGAAAATCAAAAAATGATCATAGACTCAAAGGATACCCTCGAGGCGGCGGCACGGCATTATGGCGTGCTGCCGTTTTTCACAAATTGTGTCGATGGCTTTTCTGTCGAGGAAATGGCCGCGCCGGGCATACTCTTCGGCGACGAATGCGACGATTACGGCTGCTGGGACTGGAAAGGCCCCGTGATACGCGAGCAGACGACAGCCTATGGCAAATTCTTTCGTCGCAAGGCCGGCTTTGTCTCCCTCGATCTGTTGCCGCACTTTCTCAACTATCGCCGTGATGCCTATGCCCTGCATCCCGGCACGATAGAGGCTGATCTGCTCGAAGCCGTTACCCGGCGCGAGGGCGCCACATCGGCCGAGCTGCGCCGGCTGCTCGGCATAGCCGGCAAGCGCCACAGCATCGAGGCTCCATTGCAGCGCCTGCAGATGGGCGGTCATTTGCTGATAGCCGATTTCGAATACAAATACACCCGTCTCGGCGACCGCTACGGATGGGGTGTCGCTCTCTACAGCACGCCCGAGATATGGCTTGGCGAATCTGCCGCGCAGGCCGGTTGCACTCCGGCAGAATCGCTGCATCGCATGGTCACGGCTGTATCATCCCGTATTCCCGGGGCCGACATCGCGATGATCCGCAGATTGCTCAGATAAACTCTGCGTCATCTCGTTTTTTCTGTATCTGAAGTAATGCAGGCGTCTTTTTTTATATATCCGGCTGCAACTTTCTCACAAATCCTGCATCTAACTGAGCAAAGACAACGCAATGGATCTTAGTTCAGAATACAACAAGTCATTCTCGGCCATGATCGAGCGGCATAAGCAGATCATCTTCAGTGTCTGCTATTTCTATGCCACAAATGATGTGCCGTTTGACGATCTGCGACAAGAGGTGCTGATATCGCTGTTCAGGGGATATGGCAACTTTCGCCGCGACAGCGCCGAGTCTACCTGGGTATATCGGGTCTGCATCAATACATGTCTGTTTTCATTACGTCGGTTCTCGCCAAAGATCAGGACGACGTCGATCGACCAGATGCCGCAAATGCACGTCAACGACGAAAACGACAATGAATTAAGGGAGAAACTCGAGTGGCTGCATGCTATGATCTCGCAGCTCAACCCGATTGACAAGGCTCTGATGCTGATGTGGCTCGACGAGCTCAGCTATGACGACATCGCCGACAACATGGGCATCACGCGCAATACTGTCGCATCGCGTCTGCACAGAATCAAATTGAAATTATCTGCTAAAAAGGAGGGATAATCATGGAACTTGAAGATTTGAAATCTACATGGCAGTCGGTCAAGCCACGGCTCGACGAGATGACCGGCAGTATAGAAGCCGATCCTGCCATCTACAGGCGCCCTGACATCAAGACAAGATTGTTGAGACGCGTGGCCGGCAGCGAGCTGTTCTCGGCGATATGTCTCGTCCTTATGGCTACATCACGCTTGTGGTCGCCTACCGCATTCCCTGTCGTCTGGCTTATTGTGTTTTGCTCGATAATCCTGACCGGAATCATATGCGGCATATATTTATACCTGCTGATTAAGCGTATCGATTTGTCGCTTGACACCAATAATGAAATTTTTTCATCGGTAGTAAAGATAAAGCGATATTACCGTAATGTCGAGCTCGCCATCTGCATAGTGACGATGCCTGTGTTGATCTGGCTGTCTCTGACACCGCCATTCATCTATACACCGAGCATGTATATTGCCTGGATACTTGTAATTGTAACCTATATCCTTGAATACTTCTGGTATAAAAGCAATATAAGACAATTAAACAGATTAACCGACCTTGACAAAGAATGACTGATATGAAATTCATACTTTCCCGCACTGATGATTACACCATCCACTCAAAGAAATGGATAATAGGCTACGGCCTGCTCTTCTGGTTGGTCAGCCGTATCGTGGCGATGTGCCTTGTGGTAGGATGTATCGCAATTTATAATTCTGTCGGAATCGATCCCGAGACTGCGACCAGATTCTCGGGCGATCCCGAGACGGCCGCAACGCTCGGCTCATGGCTCTATATCCTGCTGACAGTAAGTCTTGTCGCTCCGGTCCTTGAAGAGTGCATCTTCCGTCTCGGATTATCATTCCGTCGAGTGCATGTCGCCTTGGCCGCAGCCTCGGTCCCCGCATATTTTCTCTGGCAAAGCCTCGGTTTTCTGACAGTTGTCTCGGCGATTATATATGTCGGCATTATAGCCGCGGTATTCTCGCTCATCTACTTTCTGACCACCGATTCATTCTGGCAAAAGCAAAAGGCCCGCCATCTCAGGTCGGCCATATGGATAACCGCAATAGGGTTCGGCCTCATACACCTGATCGCATTTTCCGACTACAGCCTAGCTCTTTTGCCCTATATGCTGTGCGTTGTCACAGTGCCGCTGTTCGCCGGCTTTGCAATAACATATTACCGCATTAATCTCGGATTCGGCTGGGGTGTAGGCATGCACATCTTCAACAATATTCCGGCAATGGTGGTCATGCTCTTATGATCTCTGATATGCGATCCGGGGGCTGCCGTCAATGCAATGGATTATGCCGCACCGTTCGAATCCGAGGCTTTCGGCGGCCTTTTGCATAGTGATATTGTCAGCGTGCGTGTCAAGCCGTATATTGTCGATTATCGATAAGCAGAACTCGACACAGCGTCTAAGCATTCCGCGATGTTTGCCGTTTGAGCCAATCCTGTGTATTGTGCCATAGGGCCGGTTGTCGGGCCACCGCCCGTTCTCGATTACCGCATATGTGGGATCTTCGCCTGTAATGAATGCGAAGACCATCGCTATCTCGCCCTTGTCATCGACACCGACATAACTGATCCCCGAGGCTATGTCCTCGACAATCAATTCACGCGACGGATAGCCGTTTATCCACTGACTGACATTGCCCGACTCTCTCATGAATCGCCTTGCTGTCTCATAGCATGACATTATACTGTCTATATCATCTAATTTAGATCTGCGAATCTGTATCATAATATCATTATAGGTTGAGTAATCAACTCGCAAATATACGATATTTTCTCTTAAGCCCTGCCGTGTTCGGCATATCGGTGCCGGGAATGATTTTTTTTCATAGTTGAAAGTTAGGAATTTTGAAATTGGCGGTTTATATAAATGTATGAAGACCAAAAATGAAATAGAACAGATATTCCGCAACAAATACCGGCCGATGTTCGTCCTTGCCAATCGCATATTGCACGACGAGGATATAGCCAGGGATATTGTGCATGATGTTTTCGGATCAATATTGGCCGATGATATTACGGTCGTAAACACTTCATACCTTTTGAATGCTGTCAGATTTAACTGTCTGAAATATTTGAGAAGCCTGTCGGTACGGGATCGGTTTATTAAATCATATTCCCTTGACTTCAATGAGATCGAAAGCGACATATGGCCCGAATCTTTTAGGACTCTTAACGGCATATACAATAATACCGATATATTCAGTCGATTTACCTACAGAAAGATGACCTACGATGTTTATGTCGGAATCGGTAATCAGAATTACCATCATGCCGGAGCCGACAAGTTCGACTCATATTGTCTTGAAATAAACGGCGAGCCTCAGACTGTCAATCGCAATGAGATATTTGCCGGATCTGCGACAAGGAGCAACCATTATCCCGTAACATTCCGGGCTACATATATCCATCGGCGCACACAAGCCTTGATCTTTCCGTGGTCTATACCATCGGGTATGGTAAAAAAATACATCGTGGAAATGAAGTCGGCGCACAAGGCAGCGCACCTTCTGCTATAATCAGATGATGCCCTATACGCTGAAATAATTCCCGACTTTTGGTCTGAATTGCCAAAAGTTGGGAATGGCCTTCGCCTTAACCTTATCTTTGTACCGTAAAACCAAAAACACTTGTTAAAATGGAACTCTCAAAATTCAACCTGCCCGTCGAGATTATCGATCTCATCTCCACCCTTGATCCCGCAAGTCAGGGTATCATTTATTCGCAACTCTTTGCCTATATATACCACGGTGTAGAGCCGTCAGAGGATATAGATCCGTGCTGTCGGCTGATTCTAAAACTGATGATCGAGAAACTCAGTAGCCGCCTTGAGCGTGCCCGCAAGGCTCAGGCACGTAGGGAGACAAAAAAAGACGATGAAATCGTGGATGCCTCTGCGCCGGTACGCTCTCCCGTAGCTGACCGCATAGTGCAGAACGGCCGGTCCGACCACGACCGGATAAGCCCCTTTGGCCAGTTGCTGTATGAGGCTCAGCTGAGGGCTGATGCAGGCATGCCCCGTGCTGCCTCTGACAAACGTCGCAGACGTCGCCATCGGATTCCTTCCGGGGGATGACAGATAGTCACACATTAAAAATAACCGAAAGAATTCCCGGCAACCCCGGATGAATAACCGTTAACTTTACGCAAAACGGATGGATTTATTCACGACATTTATATTCATGGTTTAAGTCGAGTATATATCCCGAACTAAATTTAATCGCCTCAACACTTTGCTTGCAAAGAAAGTCGCATGATAAGATCACGCCTTGTGATTATGCATTATGTAAAATTAGAGATAAATCGATGTAATAATTTGTTTAGTTGGGAATAAACCACTAATTTTGTACTGTTCAAAAAGGACAATCAAGCGTTTATTTTCCTTTTTAATGCCGACGAAATGAAGCAAACGATTATCTCAAAAGTCAACCGTAGCAAGAAAGGTACAATCTTCTTGCCGGATAGCTTTTTGCCGATTGACACCCATTACGCATCCAATATTTTGTCGGAATTGTGTAATGCCGGAAAGCTCGTAAGAGTCGCTACCGGTATATATATCAAGCCAAAAATGTCAAGGTTTGGCCCGGTTATGCCGACAATAGGCGAAATAGCACAAACCATAGCAAAACGTGATGATGCACAATTGTTGCCGACAGGGGTGACGGCTGAAAACTATCTTGGGTTCTCAACACAGGTCCCAATGAACGCCGTATATCTTACATCCGGCACTCCACGAAAAATAAAGATTGACAAACGGACTTTGACGCTGAAACATAGTGTGCCATCGACATTTGCCTACAAAGGTAAGATTATGCCCATATTAGTGCTTGCGCTAAAGTCTATAAAGCAGTATAATGTTGATGATGATACTCTTGACTTAGTGTATGGAGTGCTAAAGGAGAATCCTGAAGATGACACATGGCTTGAGGATATAGCTCGTGCCCCACGCTGGATCAGAAAAATTATAATCGAAACAAAGGAAAAAATCAAACGAAATGAGCAGATGGATTGATGCTTCGGATGCAGACCGTCAACAGTCGGCATACATCATAGCGACAGAAAAGAATATCAGCGAAGGTGCGGTTGAAAAGGACTGGTGGGTAACTGCCATACTGAAAGTGCTGTTTTCTCTTTCGCCGGTCGGATATATGTTTTTCAAAGGAGGCACAAGTCTGAGCAAAGGCTGGAACTTGATAGACCGCTTTTCGGAAGATATCGACATCGCACTATATCGTGACTTCTACCTTGACGTATTGGGTAAAGAATGTGCCAAAGCATCCACGAACAATCAGATCAAGAATCTGCGCATTGCCAATCGCGACTATATCCTTGGCGAATTTGCTGATGAGCTGACAACGAAACTTGATGATGCCGGCTTAGGCGAATGTCGGGTCATACCTATGACAACAAAGAAAGATGGTTCACCAATTGATCACGACAGTGACCCGGTTATCATTGAAATTTATTATCCGGTCAAGGTTAGCTCTGATGCGTATGTTCGCCCGGTTGTCAAGATTGAGATAAGTTGTCTTTCGATGAAAGAGCCATACGAGGTTAAACGAATATCATCACTTGTCGGTGAGGCATTTCCTCAGATTGACGATGAGACCTTTGCCGACATTCCTACCATAACTCCAACGCGCACATTCCTTGAAAAAGCTTTTCTGCTCAACGAAGAATATCAGCGCGGGAATCCACGTACCGAGCGCATGAGCCGACACCTCTACGACTTGGAGCGATTGATGGACACTCCATTTGCCGAGGCTGCATTGTCTGACATGGATTTATATCAGGAAATCATCGCACACCGCCAGCGATTCTATCATGTCGGAGGTGTCGACTACGAACTCAACCACCCGTCAACAATCACGTTTTGCCCCACAGGAGATCTGCGAGAGAAAATGCGCCTCGACTATGAAGCTATGAAAACTTCAATGATTTATGGCGAAAAGCTGTCGTTTGAAACGCTAATCGCTCGGCTTGAACAACTGCAAGAGCGTTTTAAATCAATTCAATAATAATATATCTCAGGGCTGGCGCATGAGATTTAACTATCCTTAAAGACTTTGGTAAGATAGTCAA